>JAJZHK010000090.1 GCA_021804565.1 Pseudomonadota bacterium
CTGCAGGTCGCAGCGGGGATGGGGCTACCGCTGAAGCTCAAGCCCGAGGCGGTGCAGGCGATTCCGAGCTCGGCCTATCCGGTCGCCGCAAAAAGACCGCATAATAGCCACTTGGCGAACGACAAGGTCCGTCAGGAGTTCGGCATCCAGCTGCCGGCCTGGCAGGAAGGAGCTGAGCGCGTCATCCGATCCATCGTGGCTGAGATCATGCAAAAGTAGGTAGGATGCAGCCTGTGAACAGAAAGGGACTCATACTCGCCGGTGGTTCGGGAACGCGCCTGCATCCAGCCACCTTGGCTATCTCCAAGCAGCTCCTTCCGGTCTATGACAAGCCGATGATCTATTATCCGCTCAGCACCTTGATGCTGGCGGACATCCGGGAAATCCTTATCATCGCGACGCCGCAGGATCTGCCGCGCTATCGACAGCTGTTGGGGGATGGTGGGGCATGGGGCCTGCAACTCTCCTATGTCGAGCAGCCGAGCCCCGACGGGCTGGCGCAGGCATTCATCCTCGGCGAGGATTTTCTCGCTGGCGCACCGAGCGCCCTGGTGCTCGGCGACAACATCTTCCACGGCCATGATCTGCAGGGTCTCCTCGCCGCCGCTGATGCCAGAAAAGCCGGTGCGACGGTCTTCGCCTATCATGTCCATGACCCTGAGCGCTATGGTGTCGTCGCCTTTGATGGCCAGGGCCATGCCTACAGTCTTGAAGAGAAGCCGCAAGCTCCCAAGTCCAATTATGCCGTCACCGGACTGTACTTCTACGATGAGCAAGTCGTAGATCTGGCGAAATCCCTACAGCCATCGGCACGCGGAGAGCTGGAGATCACCGATCTCAACCGTCTTTATCTCGAGAAAGATCAGCTCTCCGTCGAGATCATGGGACGTGGCTATGCCTGGCTGGATACAGGAACGCATGACTCCCTGCTCGAGGCAGGACAGTTCATCGCGACCCTGGAGCGCCGGCAGGGCCTGAAAGTGGCCTGTTTGGAAGAAATCGCTTACCGCAAGGGCTGGATCGACCGGATGGTGCTTGAGCGCGCTGTAGCGCGCCTGTGCAAGAGCAGCTATGGAGAATATCTGCGAGCCCTACTGCAAGAGGGATGGCAAAACCCTTAGACTAGGCGTGGTCAGAAATGTATAGAATAGAAATGCCGCGCAGTCGCGGCAGTGTGTGGGATGGCGGATGAAGACATCGGCGTTGGGAGAGTTGCTGCAGGCTTTGCGGCAATGGCGGCTGTGGATGCTGCTTGGGTGGTTGGAGATTCGCCAGAAGTACGCACGATCCTTGATGGGGCCCTTCTGGATCACCCTGAGCATGGGGGTGATGGTCGGCTCGATCGGTTTGGTCTATGGCAATCTTTTTGATCAGAAGATGAGCGAATACCTGCCTTTGGTCGGCAATGGCTTCGTCATCTGGGCCTTGATTTCAGGTACCTTGGGTGAGTCCTGCTCGGCCTATATCAACAATGCCAATTACATCAAGCAAAGTGATGTCGTGCTGTGGATCTATACCTTACAGGGCGTATGGCGACAGTTCGTGATGCTGCTGCACAACATCATCATCACGCTCATCCTGATGACGGTCTTTGGTGTGCATACCCGCCTCTGCGTCTTATGGTTCATTCCCGGTCTCATCGTCGTCGTCCTCAATATCGTCTGGATAGCACAGATACTCGCCATCATTTCAGCGCGGTATCGTGATGTCCCGCAGTTGGTGGCCTCGGTGCTGCAGTTGCTGTTTTATGTCACTCCCCTGATGTGGAAGCCCGCCATGTTGAAAAAGGCGCAGTGGCTGATCACGTACAACCCCTTCGCTTCCCTGGTCGACCTCCTGCGTTCTCCCCTGCTCGGTGATGCACCGGATCTGCAGAGTTGGGAGGTTGCTGTGGTGATGCTACCGCTGGGCTGGGCACTGGCTTTGTGGCTCTATGCCAGAAAGAAGAACGATGTAGCGTATTGGGTTTGAACATGCCAGAAATCACTGCCGAACATGTCAGCGTCAGCTTACCCATCTTTGATGCCAAATCTCGTTCTTTTCGTGGTCATCTGTCGTCCCTGGGACGCCTGTCAGCCGATGATCAGGCCGGGCGTATCCTGCATGTGCGGGCATTGCAGGACGTCAGCTTTCATCTCGAGCATGGTGATCGTCTCGGCTTGATCGGAGAAAATGGCGCTGGCAAGAGTACCCTGCTGCGCGTGCTGGCAGGCATTTATAAGCCGAGCTCAGGGCGCTTGCACAAGCGCGGTCGGTCGGTGCCTTTGCTGGATATTACCCTGGGGCTCGATGAGTACTCGAGTGGCCGAGATAATATTCGCTTGCGTGGACTGTTTCTGGGTATGGATACCGCCTGGCTGCGTGCACATGAGCAAAGCATCATTGAGTTTTCTGAGCTTGGCGAATACATCGACATGCCGGTCAGAACTTACTCCAGTGGTATGAAGATGCGTCTCGCTTTTTCAATTTCCATGGCCGTTGATGCGGATATCATCTTGCTCGATGAGGTTCTCGGTGTCGGTGATAGCAAGTTTCAGAAAAAAGCCAGGGCACGGCTGGAGACCCTGACCGAACGCTCGGGCATCGTGGTGATGGCGCTGCATTCCAGTCAAGCCATCATGGAAATGTGCAATAAGGCACTGTGGCTGCACAAGGGGTGCTTGCGGATGATGGGTGGATCGCATGAAGTGGTCCGTGCTTATGATGATTTCATGCATGGGAGGGATACGCATGAACACCCAGCTTGAAGCGATCAAGCGAGCGCGTGAAATCCAGTTGAGTACAGGGATGCAAGCTCATGGTCTAGGCGGTAAGCTGCGCCGAGCGGTGAAGCGCTTTCGTGAACTCAACAGCGTCCACCCGACCCATAAAGTGATCCTGTACTTCTGGCAGCGACTCTGCAGCATCTTGAATAATCGTTGGCAGGCGAAAATCGGAGCCCGGTGGGATGGAGAACGGGCGACCAAGCCGGGTTTTATTAAAGAGATGGATATGAAAGAAAAGACCCTGACGGAGCTTCTCGAATCTCTGCTCAAAGCCATGCACAATGTACAGGAAAGCCTGGACAAGGATAGTCTGAGCCAGCGCTATGCCGTAAAGATCACCGGCGGGCTCGGTGACGTCGCCATGATCGCGCGCTTTATGCGCGACCTGCAGGCTTATCTCGGGGACGGGCTCAGTTTCGATGTCTATTTTCAAAGCCCGGCTATGATTGAGGAGTTTTTTCTTCCCATCCCGGGTTTTCGCACTTGTGTCGATGCCAATCTTTTTGAGCGTTTTGTCGATCAATACGCATTTTCTTTGCT
>JAJZHK010000056.1 GCA_021804565.1 Pseudomonadota bacterium
TCCAGGAGTTGGGGCTTTGCAAGTCCTCCTTGATCAGCTGGCGCAGATTGGTGATGGCCTGCATGGTGAAAGTCTGCATGACCTCGGAGGAGCTCAGGCGGTTTTTGGTTTGATTGAGCCAGCGTGCCTCCCAGGAGTCATCCTGTTTGAGCGCTTCGCGGGTCTGGTGCAAGGCGGCGTCAAGCTGTAGTCGCAGCGGATGCTGCGGGTCGTCGTGGATGTCGCGCAGCCCATTGAGAATGGCATCAGCCACCCTTGATTCGACATGGATGCCGACCATCTTGCCGAGGGAGCTGAGCGTCGTCAGCAGACTGTATTTGCGCAGTGTGCTGGCGATCAGGTCCTGGGCCTGTTGCCTATGGGTTTGTGCCCAAAGATCGATGCTCTCGATGCCGTATTGCAGGGCATCGTGGTGGGTATCGTTGCTGACGACGGCAAACAGCCAGCTCGATATCAACTTGTGGATCTCGGTGTGTTGCAAGCCTTCAACGACGCTGTCGCGGATGAAGCCTTCGATGGTGCTGCTTTCCAGGGCCTGCAAGGTGCTGACCGCGATGAGCCTGAGCTCATCACTGAGCTTTTGCAGTTGCTCTTCATCCTGGATCATCCGGGCGATGTGCAGGGTCAGGTCGAAACGCTGCAGGGTGTCGTGCACATGCTCCGGTGCCAGAAAATTCTCTTGCACGAAGTGCCCTATCGACAGGGCGATATGTTCCTTGTTACGCGGAATGATGGCGGTATGGTCGCGGATGATCGCGGGAAGGGGCAGGCGCCCAAAAGGGTTGCGGAATATCACGGTGATGGCGTACCAGTCGGCCAACCCGCCGACGACACCGGCCTCAAAGGCGCTGCCGAGAATGATCTCGAGGCCGTGACTGGTATGCAAAAAATGCACGCTGAGCAGGAGCAAAACCCACAGGCCGGCGACACCGACCAGCAGGGCGGTGGCCAGGCGTCGGGCGCGGGCAAGATCGGCGCTGGCGGTCTCGGTCTCGGTCTCTGAACTCATGGGGGTCCTGTCGATCTGTCCTCAAGCTGGACTGTAGCGAATCATGCGGCAATGGTCTAGGCAAGAGCGCTGCCTTGGCGGACGAAGGTGCTCGTCGCCGGTACCGTCTTGCCAATATTCAAATAGTTGTTGTAATATTTGCGTATGGAAGATTCAGAAGCGGTCAAATTGTTGTCTTCACTCGCTTCGCCGGTGCGCTTGGCGATTTTTCGCCGCCTGGTGGCTGCCGGGGTGCACGGTCGCGTCGCCGGTGAGCTGGCCCAGGATGTCGGTCAGACACCGGCCAATTTATCGTTTCATCTGCGCGATCTGACCCATGCCGGCCTGCTCAGCGTCGAGCAGGAAGGCCGCTTTCAACGTTATCGGGTGGTGATCGATCTGATGCAGGCGCTGTTGCGGCATTTGTCCGAACATTGCTGCGGTGGTCAGCCACAACAATGCTGGCCGGGTTTTGCTTCTCCCTCTTCAAGGATAGCGAGTATGCAAGTTCTTTTTCTTTGTACCGGCAATTCATGCCGATCGATTCTTGCGGAAGCGGTGTTCAACCATCTGGCCCCTCCCGGTTGGCATGCCATGAGTGCGGGTAGTCATCCGCTTGGGCAGGTGCATCCACGCGCCCTCGCCCTGCTCGAGCGCGAGGGTATCGCCACGGCCGGCCTGCATAGCAAGAGCTGGGACGAGCTGCCCCCACCCGACCTGCTGGTCACGGTCTGTGCCCGCGCCGCCGGTGAGGCCTGTCCGGTCTATCTGGGGCAGGCCCTGCGGGTCCATTGGGGGGTGGAGGATCCTGCCCAGGTCGAGGGTGATACGGCCCAGATCGAGGCGGCATTCCAGCACGCTTATACGGTCTTGCGCCGGCGTATCGAGGCTTTTCTCGAGCAAGCGCGCAGCGGCTCGGTCGATATCGCCGCTTGGCGAGCCCTGGGGGATTTGACATGAGTGGCGGGATGTCGCGATTTGAGCGCTATCTGTCGTTCTGGGTGCTGCTGTGCATGGCCGCCGGCATGGCTCTCGGGCGTTTGTGGCCGGCTTTTTTTGTCCACGCGGCACAGTGGCAATGGGCCCAGGTCAATATCCCCATCGCCCTGCTGATCTGGGCCATGATCATCCCGATGCTGGCGCGCATCGACTTCTCCGCCCTCCATCAATTGCGTCAGCATGGCCGTGGTATGGCGGCGACCCTGCTCGTCAACTGGGGGGTCAAACCCTTTTCGATGTCCATTCTCGCCGTCGTCTTCATCCAGCATGTCTTCGTTCATCTGTTGCCGGCGCAGTCGCAGGACGACTATGTGGCAGGTCTGATCCTGCTGGCGGCAGCCCCCTGTACGGCCATGGTCTTTGTCTGGAGCCGCTTAAGTGGCGGGGATCCCCTGTTTACACTCAGCCAGGTGGCGCTCAACGATTTGATCCTGGTGTTTGCCTTTGCCCCGCTGGTTGCCTATCTGCTCGGGGTGAGTCATCTGGCGGTGCCCTGGTCGACCTTGCTGGTGTCGGTTTTCATCTACATCGTCGTTCCTGTGGTCTTCGCCCAGCTCCTGCGCGCGCTGAGTTTGGCGCACTCGCCGTCCGGCTTTGAGCAACTGATGGGTGCCATGGGCCGTATGTCCATGCTGGCTTTGCTGGCGATGCTGGTCCTGCTCTTTGCCTACCAGGGCGATGCGGTGCTGGCGCAGCCTGCGGTGATCGCCATGCTGGCGGTGCCGATCATCGTGCAGGTGTTTTTTAACGCCGGTTTTGCCTACCTGCTCAATCGTGCCCTGCATGAAAAATACGCCATCGCCGCTCCTTCGGCGCTGATCGGTGCGTCCAACTTCTTTGAGCTGGCGGTGGCCACCGCGATTGCCCTGTTCGGGGTCCATTCGGGAGCAGCTTTGGCCACTGTGGTCGGGGTGCTCGTCGAGGTGCCGGCGATGCTGGTGGTCGTCGCTCTGCTGGCGCGCTGGCGCTCCTGGTACGAAAAGGGGCTGGCGCGATGAGCTGGCAGTCCTGGCCTGAGCTGATCGGCGAGGGCTACGCCCTGGGTCTCAATTATGCCGATCACGCCCGCGAGGCGGCTTTGGCCGCCCAGCCGGTGGTGTTTCGCAAATCATGCCGACCTGCGCCGGGGGCGACCGAGGTCTGTCTCCCGAGCCGCAGCGCAATCTATGAAAAGGCGCTGGCGCTCGATCCGGCCCTGTGCGCACGCCTGCGCCTGACACCGGCGTCGATCTGGCCTGGGCTGGACTCTGAGGTGGAACTGGGACTGATCTTGCGGGAGGACTATGACGGTCGTTGTGACGGCTTGCCGGCGCTGGGCTATTTTTTGGCCAATGACATCAGCCTGCGCGGTTTGCAGCTGATGGGCGAGGGGAGCGACGAGCCCCTAAAGTTTTGGCAAGCGGCCAAGAGTTTTCCGGGCTTCTTGCCGGTATCGGCCCAGCTGTGGGTGGCGGAGCCGGCCTGGCCGGCCTGGCCGGACTGGCCGGACTGGCGCCTGCGCTGCGCGGTTCGTGGCCGGTGGCGCCAGGATGCCAGTTTGCAGCAGATGCTCTTGTCGCCACGCCAGCTGCTCGATGCCGTCATGCAGACGGCCGGACGTCCTTTACGGGCAGGGGACTGGATCCTCAGCGGCACGCCTGCCGGGGTGGCCTTGCGGCTCTCGGCGCGACAACGGCGCTGGGCCCGTTATCTGCCAGCGTCGCTGCGTGTACGTGCTGCCTGGCAGCTGCAGAAAAGGCGAAGCGGCTATCTGCACGTCGGTGACGAGCTGGAGATGCGACTGGAGGATTGGCCGGCCTTGCATTGCCGCATCGTGGCGGCACCGTGACGCGCGGCCCGGGCAAAAAAAGGAGCCACATCGTGTGACCCCTATCAAGACTTGGTGGGCGATACTGGGATCGAACCAGTGACTTCCACCGTGTGAAGGTGGCACTCTACCGCTGAGTTAATCGCCCAAGGCCGCGAAGAATACCAGAATATTGTCAAAAGGCAAGCCTGGCGGAGCTCATCGGCGGCGCAAAGGCAGGTGGACCGCGATCAGTCGCCGCAGCAGCTGACGCGTCTGGCCACGACGGTCCAAGGCGGGGTTGTACTCGGCGATTTCCAGACCTTTGCAGCGCGTATCCCATCTCAGCTGTCGCCAGCTGGGCAAAAAAGCGTCCAGGTCGAGGCCGCCTTCGACCGGCACGCTGACCCCTGGAGCGCAGCGTGGCGAGAACACGTCCAGGTCGAGGCTGACCCCGTAGCCATAGCGGGCGCCACGTGCCCGCTGCAGGGCTTCTTGCCAAGCGCAGGGCCAGCTTTGCCGGTGCAGGCGCTCGGCGCTGATCAGGTGCACACCCAGGCTTGCCAGCAGCTGATACTCGGCGCATTCATAGCTGCGATAGCCGATCACGCAGGTGTGTGCGGCGTCCAGCGTCGGCAGCCTGCCGAGCAGGGACAGCCAGCGCTCATCAGCCTGACCGAGCAGGGTGGCCAAGGGCATGCCATGCAATTTGTGGCTGTCCGAGGACGCCGGGGTATGGCTGTCGAGGTGAGCATCGATCCAGATCATGCCCATGCCAGGTCCACGCACTGCAGCGATGCCACTCCAATAGCCTATGGCTTGCGAGTGGTCGCCGCCGACCAGCAGCGGACGCACCCCGGCGCGACGGAGCAGGGCGGCACGCCGGTACAAGGAGGCGCCGGCACTCAAGGCGACGGCCGACTGCTCGGGCCAGGGTCGCGGCTGTGCTTCGCGCTCGTGGGCGATCCAGCGCGGCTGCCAGGGACGCAGCGCCTGCGGCGCGCGCTGACAGCCGCGATCACGTCCGCCACTGGCCAAAGCGGAGGCGAGCAGTCGTGTCTTCACGGACGCATGACCAGGCTGCTGTCTCGCAGGAGCATGCCGTCGACCTCGACGTCGTAGTGCCACAGTCCAGGTGTTTGATCGCTGTGCAGTTGAAAGTGACAGATGCCCAGATAGCTGTCCTGCCCAGGGGGCGTGGCGCTGCGCTCGCTCTGCTCGTCGAGCAGGTCGCCGTGCAGACCCAGCAGTCGGCAACGCAAAACGTGCACGCCGGGGCTGCTCTGGAAGGTTTGTACCTGGATGAACAGCGCCTTTTTGTGCAAATGCAGTTCGCCGTGCGCGTCGATCACCCGGTTGTCATTGTCCAGCGTCTGGCCCAGGTGGACGAGCCCCCGCGCCCCGGCTTGCGGATAGTGCTCCGAGCGCACATAAGAGCAGGCGGCGAGGCTGAGGACGGCGCCGAGCAGAAGCCTGCGGGCTCTCATCGCTGGGCACGCAGGCGGGTGCCACGATCGACCGATAAAAAGATCTCGTGCGCACTGATTTCACTGGGAAAGTATACGCCAGAGATTTTGGCCTCGTGCAGGCTGGCGCCATCGAGTCGGGCCTGACGAAAGTCGATGCCGCGCAAGTCCGCCGAGCGCAGATAGGCGTCACTGAGGTCCAATCCAGCGGCGTCCATCCCGCGCAGATCGAGGCCGCGCAGATAGGCGCCACGCAGATTGACGCTTTCGCCACGTGCGCGTGCGGCATTGAAGGCGCTGATGTTTTCTTCCTGCAGCAAGTTGTACAGGGGGTGATCAATGTGGCTGGGCTCACTCATGATCCTGACTCATTTGGGGTGCCTGTATGGAGTATAGTCAAACTGGCGGTGTCTTTACCAAATAACACTGTTCAATTTAGCATGCGTCTTGCTAAGGTTGACGAAGCTCGTTGTCTATAAAAATCACAAGGATCGCCCGGGGCGGCGAGACGTGGCGAAGAGGGTTAGGATGATGTGGATTCGATGCGGGGGAGTGGCGCTGGCGCTGGCGTACCTGAGCGGGTGTGCCAATTCGGGATTTCTCGACACCAAGGCCGACCTGCAAAAGAATCTGGCCTCATCCGTTCTCCACTCGACCACGCCGGGCTATTGGGTCGCGCCGACCACCGGTGCAGCTTTTGAGCCGGTGCAACCGCTCGATTCGCGGGATGCCATCGTCTATGTCTATCGCCCCCTCAACACCTGGAACCGTGATGAGCTGCAGACGCCGAGCTTTTTCGTCAATGGCCAGCGCGTCTATGGACTCAAAGGCCAGGGTTATTTCTGGCTGGAACTGCCCGCCGGGCAGTACTACCTGATGGCCAAGCGGCCGGTATCGGTGCTCAACCTCGCCATCATCTTTGAAACCAAGATACGTGTCGTCGGCGGCAAGGCTTACTACTTCCGTTACGACGAGTCCAAGCTGCAGGCGGGGTCGAGCAGTGAGGCCGTGCATGATGCACAAACCGGCCTGCTCCACGCCGGCCCGCTGCAGCAGGTCACCGAGAGTGTGGCCGCTCCAGAGATCAGCAAAACCCTGCTGGAAGAGCCTGGCGAGTTCTTCGATTACGATCGTGGGCCGATCTGGGCGCCTTTTGACCTTTACGCCCATGCCGGCAACGTGCGCTACGGTGAGCTGCAGATCCTCGATCCTGATCGTGGGGTGCACGAGCGCTACACGCCGATCAGCCATCTCGACACCAGCAAGGTGCAGAACAAGGTCGACGCCTCCACCCACTGGATGCCGGACTGGCTGCTCCACCTGTTCCGCTGAGCGCCGGCTGCAGATCAGCTACACAGGTTGAGCGTGGCCAGAGTGATGTTGGTGTCGGGCTGACCGCCGAGCATGAAGGTGTCGCCCTGGTTGCCCACATAAAGGGTGGCCCCGGTGGTGCCCGTCTGCAAGTTGCCGTTGATGTAGATGTCAGGGCTGCCGCCATTGCTGGGGGTGCCGAAGCCTATGTCATAACCATGCACCACCACGTGGTAGTAGACCGTGCCGCTGGTCGTCGTGGTTTCGGTCAGCTGGGCTCCTTGCAGGCCGGCGTTAGGCTCACTGCCGGTCGCGGGCAGGTAGCAGTTGCGTGCCGGACTGACCGTGCCGTCGCCCTGGTAGACAAAGGTGCTGATCACGCCGGAGGCGCTGATGTAGAGGTAGTCGTGCTCGGTGATCGTGCTGCCGGCGACGCTGACGCTGCGGAAAGCGTCGTAGGTGCCGGCAAAGCCGAGGTTGCTGGGCGGCAGGGCGCCACTGTTATAGACATTGGGCCCCGATTGAAAGCTGCCGTTGGGTCCGCTGTAGGAGACCCCACTGGAACCGCAGGCGCTGAGCAGGGTTGCTCCCAGCATCACAGCAATCCACGACCCCGTCCTCGGGCCGAATCCACTCACCGCCATGTGCAAGAACTCCACGCAGAATGCTTTTTATTGTGCTGCTATCCTAACCCGATGTGATCGAGCTGACCAGCGCAACGACGGACCACAATGTTGTGCCTTCGTATACAGACACCGGTACCTGATTCCTGGCGGGCCCTTGTCGCCGGGCCGGCCGGCGTGTAGAATCGCCGCCTCTATGGTTCCCCTGCTGGCTTTCCCGCAACACTGAACGATCAACCCCGCCAGGTCCGGAAGGAAGCAACGGTCGTCGCAAGGTGTGTGCCGGGGCCGGGCTGGCAGGGGGGCCACCCGCTATATCTGCCCCGGCAGCGCTTTATTTCTGTGATTCTTCCTTGTTCAGCTCTTCGATGCGGCTTTCAAACCGGGCGTGCTCGGGATAGTCGCTGCCGGCGGCCTGCAAGCCCATCTGCAGCTGCTGCAGGGCCTGCTTGTCATGGCCATAGAGATCGTCGATTTCGGCGCGGGCCCGATACAGACCCAGGCGGTCGGAAGCCGAGCGGCAAGCGACGATCATGGCCTGCCAGACATTGGGGTCATCGCCATGTTGGCTGGCCAGGTCGTTGAGCATGGTCACCGCCCGGTGGGCTTGTCCGCTGGCGCTCAAAGCTCGGGTGAGCAACAGCTGCAGGGGCAGGCTGGTGGGACTGATGCTGATCTCGTTCTGTAACAGGCTCAGGGCCTGACTGTTTTGGCCAGCCTGCAAGAGCAGTTCAGCGAGCAGGTCGACATAGGCGATGCGATGGGGATCGAGCTCGAGCAGGGCTCGAGCATCCTTGATCCCTTCTTCGTCCTGATGGATACGCAAGAGCAGGTTGCCGGCCATGAACAGGTCGATGGCCGCCTCATCGGCGTGGCGCCATGGGCCAGCGCCTCGCGCAAGGTCTTGAGACTGGCCTCAGGGTCTTCGGCGTAGTGAGCCTGCACCCGTGCCCGCATCAGTTCAAAATCGAGGGTGTCCTCACGTCCTTGGACGTGGTACTGGGCCGCGCGTGCCGCCGTGTCGGCGATACGTGAAGGTGTCAGGGGGTGATCCTGCAAATACTCCGGGATGCTGCCACTGCCTTCTATGGTTTTGTAAAGGCTGGCAAAAAAACGCGGCATGGCTTGTGGGTCATAGCCTGCTGTAGCGAGGGTATGCAAGCCGATGCGGTCGGCTTCTTGCTCATTCTCACGGCTGTAGTGCAACTGGTGTTGCGCCATGGCCGCCTGCGCCGAGTCGACCGCTGCAGCACCGGCGTCGCCCTGGCCACGGGCACTGAGAGCGACGGCAGCGAGGACGCTGGCGAGAAACCAGAGCATGTCGTGGGAGCTGTCCATCATCATGCGCGCATAGTGTCTTTGCCGCAGATGTCCAAGTTCATGCGCCAGCACCGAGGCCATTTCGGCTTCATCGTGGGCGGATAAAAAGATGCCGGCATTGACGCCGACGACCCCGCCTGGCACGGCGAAGGCGTTGATCTCGGTGGAGTCGATGATGAGGACACTCAGGTGCAGGTCACTGAGCGGGGTGGCAAAGGCCAGGTGGTAGATCAAGTGCTCGACATAGTCCTGCAGCAGGGGATCGAGCAGGGTCGGCACGGCGGCGCGAAACTGCTTCTCGTAAGCGCGTCCGGCGGCATATTCATCGGCAGGCGTGATGGCGGCCGTCTGATCACCCAGAGCCGGCAGATCCGCCAGAGACGGAGCAGGTGCGAGCAGGAGGCTCGCGATGAGGGCAGCTACGATGGCGCGACGCATGAGTCTCTGGTGTTCAAAGTCCGCAAGTGGCGCTAGCATAGCACGGAGCTCAAGACTTGTATGTGAGGCCATGTCCAGCATCGATGCAACGGTAGTGCAACTTGATCTGTGTGGGCTACGCTGTCCTTTACCGCTGTTGCGTCTGAAGATCCAGCTGGCGCAGTTGCCGGCCGGTCAGCGCCTGCAGGTGCGTTGCACGGACCCCGGTGCGGCCCAGGATATCCCGCGCTTTTTGCAGCAGGCCGGGCACGAGCTCATCGCGCAGACGTCCGTGGACGGCATCCTCGGCTTTGATCTGCGTAAAAGGAAAGACTGAGATGCAGGCCCTTTGGCGACGCCTGTGGCGGCGTTATTTTTCCGATGAACAGGCGGTCATCCTGCTCCTGCTGAGCTCGGCATTCATCATGCTGCTGTGGTTTTTTGGTGCTTTGCTGATCCCTTTGCTGGCCGCCATGGTTCTCGCCTTTCTCCTCGAAGGGGGCATCGAGGCGCTGATGCGCATGGGGCTGCAGCGTTCCTGGTCGATGCCCTTGGTCTATACCCTCTTTCTCGGCGCCTTGCTGACCTTGCTGGTGCTGGTGTTGCCGCTGCTGTGGAATCAGGCGGTAGCCTTGACCTCGGCCTTGCCGCTCATGCTTTTGCACAGCCAGCAGACCCTCTATCGTCTTCCGCACATCTATCCGCATCTGGTCAGCAACCATGACATCAGCATCTGGCTGGCGGCTCTGCAGGGACAGATGGGAAGCTTGGGGCAGCGCTTGATCGCCTTGTCTCCCTACCTTTTGGGGCATGTGATCACTTTCAGCATCTACCTGGTGATGATCCCCACCCTGGTTTTTTTTCTGCTCAAGGATCGTCAGCGCATCCACCTTTGGGTGGCTTCGCGTCTACCTCAGCATCACCCGGCGCTCAGCCGCATCGCCCAGGAGATCAATCATCAGCTTTACCGTTATATCCGCGGCAAGCTGCTCGAGGTGGTGCTGGTGACCGTGTTGACCTACGCCGCTTTTGCCTGGACCGGCCTGTCGTACGCATTTTTGCTGGCCATAGCGGTCGGTCTCTCGGTCATCATGCCCTATATCGGTGCGGTCGTGGTGACGGTGCCGGTGGTGCTGGTGGCCTTTTTTGAGTGGGGGGGGCTGGGGCCGGAGTTCTGGCGGGTCATGCTCGCCCATACCCTGATCCAGGTGGTGGACGGCAACCTTCTCGTGCCCCTGCTGTTCGCCGAGGCGGTTGACCTGCATCCTCTGGTGATCATCGTCGCCATCACCTTCTTTGGTGGCTGGTGGGGTCTGTGGGGGGTTTTCTTTGCCATTCCTCTGGCGGTGGTTTTGCGGGTGCTGGCGCAACACTGGCCTGTGCAGAGTGGTTCTGATCTTTTATGATGGCGCTTTCTCGCTTGAGGCTACACCATGAGTCATGCCGCGATCTCTAAATGTCTTTTCCCTGCCGCAGGCTATGGAACCCGCTTTTTGCCGGCGACCAAGGCGATGCCCAAGGAGATGATGCCCATCGTCAACAAGCCTTTGATCCAGTACGGCGTCGAGGAGGCGCTGGCGGCGGGTTTGCATGAGATGGCCATCGTCACCGGGCGAGGCAAACGTGCCATCGAAGATCATTTTGATCTCAATATCGAACTCGAACAGCAGATCGCTGGAACCGACAAGGAAGAGTATCTGAGCGATATTCGTGCCGTCATGGCGCGCGCCACCTTCACCTACACCCGGCAGAAGTCGATGCGCGGTCTCGGTGACGCCATCCTCACCGGTGAGTCACTGATCGGTGATGAGGCTTTTGCCGTGGTGCTCGCCGATGATCTGTGCCTGAATGATGGGCCGGGGGTCCTCACCCAGATGGTCGAGCTCTATCGGCAATTCCGCTGTTCCATCGTTGCCATCGAAGAGGTGCCCTTGGAGGATACGCACAAATACGGGGTCATCGCCGGGGAGGCCTTGCGTGATGACCTGTATCGTGTCGAACGCATGGTCGAGAAGCCGCCGCGTGGCGAAGAGCCCAGCCGCCTGGCCATCATCGGCCGCTACATCCTCACCCCGGACATCTTCGACATCTTGCGCTCGACGCCGCTGGGGCGTAACGGCGAGTTGCAGATCACCGATGCCCTGGCTGAGCAGGCCCGCCGCGGCTGCGTGCTGGCCTACCGTTTCGCCGGTCGGCGCTTCGATTGCGGCAGTGTGCCCGGCTATATCGCCGCGACCAACTTCCGTTACCAGGAAATGCTGGCCGCTCATGGCGAGGCCTGACTCAGGCCTTGTTCAGGGACTGCACGGCGAAGAGGACCTGCTCGGCGTGGCCTTCCGCCTTGACCTTGCGCCATTCCTGGCGCAAGACACCGTCGCGGTCGATGAGGAAGGTGCTGCGTTCGATGCCGCGGGTTTCACGGCCGTACATCATCTTGGTTTTGATGACGTCGAAAAGCTGGCAGAGCTCTCCATCGGGATCGCTGATCAGCGGGAAGTTGAGCTTGAACTTCTCCACGAAGCGCTCGTGCGAACTGAGGCTGTCACGGGAGATACCGATGATGGTGCTGCGCTCGGCACGAAAGTCAGGCAGCAGATCACGGAACTCCTGAGCCTCGATGGAGCAGCCGGGGGTGTCATCCTTGGGGTAGAAGTAGAGCACCACGATATAGCCTTTCAGGGCCGATAGACGCACGATGCGGTTGCCGTTGGCCGGCAACTCAAAATCGGGTACCAAGCTTCCTACGGTCGCGATCATCCCGATCCCTCCTTTGTTATACTTTAAGCCTTGTAGGGCTCGATGATAGCGTCCAGGTTGCGGTCATCACAGAAAATCATGAAGGACTCGCGCAAACTGGCCAGATGGATACGGCCCGGAATATTCACCGCCATGCTCAAGGCAAACATCATCGAGCCGGTATGGGGAGCGGCGTAGGTGCTGGTCTCCATCGCTTCGATATTGATGCCCTGACTGGCAAAGAAATTGGCGATCTCATGAACGATCCCGGGGTTGTCCAAGGCGACGACATTGACGTGGTAGGGCATGGACTCTTTTTGCAGGGGCTTGGGCTGGGTGCGCTTGCTCATCAGCTCCAGGCCCAGGCGCTTGCTGACCCCGGGCAGTTGCGCCTCGAGCTTGGCGACGGCATCCCAGGTGCCACTGATCATCATGACCAGGGTAAACTCCAGCCCCATGACCACCATGCGGCTGTCAGCGATATTGCAGCGGGCATCGGACGCCAGTTTCGCAAGCTCATCGACGATCCCTGTACGATCTTCCCCTAAAGCGGCTATGACCAGATAGTGTTCCATGCCCTGCTCGATGTCGTAAATGCGGGCAGTTTAGCACCCACGCTCACGATGCACTAGTCATAGCGGGTGGGATCGGCCAGGCCGGCATCGACAAAACCTTGCCGACGCAGGCGGCAGGCGTCGCAGAGGCCGCAGGCGCGACCTTGTTCATCGGCCTGGTAACAGGTGACCGTTTGCGCAAAGTCGACGCCCAAACTGAGACCCAGGCGGGCGATTTCGGCTTTGCCCAGGTTCTGCAGGGGCGCCAGGATGGCGGTAGGCCTGCCTTCCACCGCCGCACGTGTCGCCAAAGCGGCCACCTGACGAAAGGCCTCGATGAAGGCCGGTCGACAGTCCGGATAGCCGGAGTAGTCGATGGCATTGACGCCGATGACGATGGCATCGGCTTGCATCAGCTCGGCGTAACCCAGGGCCATCGCCAGGAAGATGGTGTTGCGTGCCGGCACATAGGTGCTTGGTATGCCGGTGCTGGCGCTTTGCGGAACGGCGATTTGCTGGTCGGTGAGGGCGGAGCCGGCAAATTGCTGGGGGTCCAGGCGCATGACGCGGTGGCTGCGGGCGCCGAGCGTGGTCGACATGCGGGCGGCCGCTGCCAGTTCGGCATGATGGCGTTGGCCGTAGTCAAAGGCCAGGGTGTGGCAGTCCATGCCCTCGGCGCGCGCCCAGGCCAGGCAGGTGCTCGAATCCATGCCGCCGGAGAGGAGAACGATGGCCGTACGACTCATGATGGTTAGTGTCCTGCTTGGTCTTGCCAGAGAATTTTATGCAGCTGCAGCTGCAGGCGTAGGGCTTGCCGGCTGTCGAGGATCCAGCCGGCCAGTTGGGTGGCGTCCTGTTCACCGTGCACAGGGGAGATCAGCACCTCGTCGACCCGCTGGCAGAGCTGGTACTGCTCGATCATGGCCAGGCTCCAGTCGAAGTCGCGGCGCGAGGCGATGACAAATTTGATCTGATCGTGAGCGCGCAAATCCTCGATATTACTGAGAAGATTGCGCTCACTCTCGCCAGAGTCGGGCGCTTTGAGATCCATCACCCGACTGACCCGGGGGTCCACCGCCTCGATGGGCAGGGCACCG
>JAJZHK010000018.1 GCA_021804565.1 Pseudomonadota bacterium
TACGCTTATAGCAACGGCAATTTGTACCAGGCGACCGACAATTCAGGCAACCCTATCCCCATCGACGACTACACGATGATTCCCAACAGCGGTCAGACCCTGCCCATACAGATCGCCAACGAGTCAGCCGCCAACCGGCAAAAGGCCACACCCATCACCTACCAGCTGCAGATCACCTCGCTGGGCAAGCTGAGCCTGAGCTATTCGATCAATGGTGGGGCACCCACCTCGGTGCTCACCAACCAGGACATCACCAACAGCAACGGCAGTCTGCCCGAGCAGCTCTACTTCGGCTTTGCCGGTTCGACCGGGGGCAGCCGCAATATCCATGAGATCTCCTGCTTCAAGGCGGTACCTTCCGACATCGCCTCCACCTCGGCCGGTCTGAACAGCCAGCAGAGTGGCGAATTGCAGACCAGCACCCAGGTCTATCTGGCCTCCTACCATCCAGCCAACTGGTGGGGCAGCCTGGTCTCACAATACCTCGTCGTCAGCGGCAGCGGATCGAACACCGTCGTGTCTGTCTCGCCGACGGAGAACTGGGATGCCGGCTGTCAGCTGACCGGCTCCAACCTGCTGCCGGTGGGCACCTGCCCGACGACCGTCAGCGCGCAAAACCCGCTCACCGGACGCACCATCCTGACCTGGAACCCGGCCGGAGCTCCCAACAGCAGCTACCAAGCCAGTGTCTCCACCCTCAAGGGTCTCGGACAGGCCTTTGAGTGGGCCAGCCTGACGACGACGCAAAAAGGCGTTCTCAGCAATCAGAATGAGCTCAACTATCTGCGCGGTGTGCGCAGCTATGAACAAAGCAACGGCGGCACCCTGCGTAATCGCAGCAGCGTTCTCGCCGATATCCAGAACTCCAGCCCGACCTGGGTCGGCGGTCCTTCGGCGCCCTTCACCGGCACCTGGCAGGATGCGCTCTACCCGACGGCGACCATGCCCGAGAATGTTGTCGCCTACAGCGGCTTTGCCGGTACCTACGCCACCCGTATGAACATCGTCTACGTCGGCGCCAACGATGGCTTCATGCACGGCTTCCGTAGCGGCAGCTACACCAGCACCGGCAGCTATGTCAGCACCTACAACGACGGCATGGAGGTCCTCGCCTATATGCCCCTGGCCGTCTTCAACAACATCCACAACACCAGCAATAAGGGCGTCATCGACTATAGCAGCCCTAGCTATGCCCACAACTACTACGCCGACGCGACCCCCGGCAAGGGCGACCTCTATTACAAGGGGGCCTGGCATAGCTGGCTGGTCTCCGGCCTGGGTGCCGGCGGCGCCGATATCTTCGCCCTCGACATCACCGACCCCAGCAAGTTCAGCGAAACCAACGCCAGTTCCCTGGTGATCGGTGACTGGACCGCAGCCATCATCACCTGTGTCTCGGATACACGCAGCGGCGAGGCGGCCAGCTCTTGCGGCAAGAATCTGGGCAACACCTTCGGGCAGCCGCAGATACGCCGTCTGCATGACGGCAACTGGGGCGTCATCTTCGGCAATGGTTTTGGCAGCAGCAATGGCAGCGCCGGCATCTTCATCCTCGAGGTCAACAGCGTCAGCGGCGCGCTGTCCTTTCGCTACATCGACAGCGGCAACACCGCCGGCGGCGATGGCATCGCCTATGTCGCGACCGCCGACCTCGACAGCGACCACATCACCGACTACGTCTATGCCGGCGATCTGCTCGGCAACGTCTGGCGTTTTGACCTGACCAGCAACAATGCCAGCCTGTGGAAGGCCTCTTCGTTCACCGGCGGCAGCACCCCCACCCCCTTGATGACCGCCACCTTGGGCGGCGTGGCGCAGCCGATCAGCACCAAACCGGTGCTGGTGACCGGTTTGTCCGCTTCCAGCCAGCCGCGCCTGCTGGTCGACTTCGGAACCGGTCACATCACCGGCGCAACCTGGAACAGCCAGGCCGTCTATGCCTCCGGTCAGCAGGATCTCTACGGGGTCTGGGACTGGAACATGAACACCTGGAACGCCCAGAGCAAAGCCCAATACGCCAGCCTGAGCGCGCCACAGAGCATCACCACCTCGGCCCTGCAGACGCAGACGATCAGTGCTGCCAGTGGCAGCATCTCCAGCAGCCAGATCCTCGGCATCCGAACCGTCACCCATAATACCGTCTGCTGGACCGGCAGCACCGCCTGCGCCAGCGGCAACACCCAGTACGGCTGGAAGGTACTGCTGCCCGGTGGCGTCGGCAGCGCCAACTACGAACAGATCATCTACAACCCGACCTTTGCCTTCAACTCGCTGTTCCTGGTCAACACCACCATTCCGCCGGTCAATACCATCTACAACTGCCAGTCGCTCTATCCGACCGGCTGGACGATGGCCATCGATCCTTTGTCAGGAGGGGCTCCCGGGGTCAGCACCACCGCCAGCAACGGCGTCTCGGTGTTCAGCACCGCCAACACCTACCAGTTCAGCAACACCGTGCCCATCGTCGGGGTCATGCAAAATGCCACCGGCAGCTACACCACCTTTACCCTACAGGCCGGCACGGGTACGGGCGGCACGGGCGGTACCGGAGGCACGACCAGCGGCAACACGAGCACCGGTACGCTCAACGCCGGGGTGACCAACACCAGCAGCGGCAGTGCCATCACCAACTCGTTCAACAATGTCAGCAAACCCGGTCAGCTCAAGCGTCTGAACTGGATGCAGCTGCGTTGAGCCTCAGCCATTTTCAAGGACTTTTCATGAACAAGCAGCAAGGCTTCACACTCATCGATCTGCTCATCGCCCTGGCCATCATCGGCATCCTGGCGGCGATCGCCATTCCCTCCTATGAAAAGCAGTCGATGAGTGCGCGGCGTACCGACGCCAAAACCGCCTTACTCGACCTGGCCAGTCGCGAAGAGCGTTATTTTGCCACCAACAACGTCTATACCAATGATGCCAGCCAGCTCTATGGCACCGGCGCCACCTTTCCCCTGCAGGTTCCAGGCAGTGGCACCAACGACTATAGCGTCAGCGTCCTCACCCCGGCCGGTGCAGTTCCGGCCACCGGGGCGACTTTCTCCTTGCAGGCCGTGCCGATCAACAACCAGGCCAGCGACGCCTGTGGCACCTACCTGCTCGACAACACCGGCGCCCAGACCAATAGCAACACCCACAACCCCAGTTCCAGCTGCTGGTAAAGACGAGCGCGCTGAGCCGGCCTGGGCCGATTTTTCCACTGGCCGCTCTGAACGGGCTCAGCCGGCCCGTGGATGGCCCGATGTCGCATCCCCCGCGATGGTTTTCTCCCTACAATCGAACGACACTTTCACATAACTGAAACATTACATACGTTTAATACGCCTGCGAAAACGCAGTGAAGCGCTGTCGAGGAAGGGCTACTTCCCGGCTCCGTCGAATCTATCAACCAAGAGGCTATTATGCGTAAGCAAACTCTATTCACGCGCACCCGTATCAGCCTGGTCGTGGCGTCCATCCTGGCCGCCAGCGCACCGGCTTTTGCTGATGATGCGAGCCAGATCGACCAGATGCAGGGACAGATCAAGGCCCTTGAACAGCAAATCGAAGCCATGAAGTCGTCGGTCGACAAGCACAATGAGTCCATCCAGGCGATGAACAGCCGCCTCGAGGAAGTGAGCTCGGCCGTCTCCAACCCCAGCAAGGCCATCCGTGGGGAACCGAGCGGCAAAGGCGTGATGTACGGCAAGGTCAACGTTCAGCTCGGTGGTTTCGCCGCTTCTGAAACCGTGTACCGCAGCCAGGGCCTGCAGTCGGACATCGGCTCGCCCTACAGCAAGATCCCCTTCAATGTCCCGACTTCGACGACCGCTGCGGGCAGCCACACCTACGCCGGCCCGGTCTTCGGCAACTCGGAATTCCGTGGCACCGAGCGTCAGTCGCGCTTCTCCATGCTGGCCACCGGCATGGCCAATGACGACACCGTGCTGTCGGCTTACTACGAGCTCGACTTCCTGGCGGCGGCCACCACGGCCAACCCGAATGAAAGCAACTCGTTCAGCCCGCGTACCCGCCACGTCTATGCCAACATCGACTGGCAGAATGAAGGCCTGCACATGCTGGCCGGTCAGACCTGGTCGCTGGCCACGCTCAACACCCAGGGCATCACGCCGCGCAACGAGTACATCCCCCTGTCCATCGACGCGCAATACGTTCCGGGCTTCACCTGGGCCCGTCAGTGGCAGTTCCGTCTGGTCAAGGACTGGGACAAGAAGTACTGGGCCGCAGTCTCCTTTGAAAACTCGCAGACGGCCGGTGTTTCGGGCGTAGCCCCCAAGGGTGCGACCAACAACTTCGCCATGGTTCCTCCTGGCGGCTCGCTGTTCAACCCGGTGACCGCCGGTGGTGCAGCCGGTCCTGCGGGCATGTCGATCAATCGTTATCCTGACATCGTCGCCAAGTTCGCCGTCGAAACCGACCTCGGCCACTACGAAGTGTACGACCTGATGCGCAACTTCGACAGCAACTACCAGAGCCCGGGTGTCGGCAACATGACCCAGCAGAACACCTGGGCCAACGCCGTCGGCGCCGGTGCGGTCATTCCTGTGCTGCCGAAGATGCTGGACTTCTCGGTCAGCGGCTTGAGCGGCAAGGGCATCGGTCGTTATGGCACCTCCGGTCTGGCTGATGCCACCTATGACGTCAATGGCGCCCTGCTGCCGACCAAGGAAACGATGTTCCTGACCGGTCTGACCCTGCACGCTGCCCCGACCATGGACGTCTATGCCAACTACGGTCGCGAACAGCTGGATTCGACCACCTCGGGTAACGGTTCTTCCATGATCGGCTACGGTGATGGTTTTGGCGCCGCCGGTACGGTCAACGGCCTGAAGTCGGTCGCACAGGCCACCACCGGCTTCTGGTGGAGCTTCTACAAGGGCAACTACGGTGCCTTCAAGCTGGGCATGCAGTACTCGCACACCCAGTTGAGCTCTTTCGAGAATGTGACCGGCACCACCATGCACACCAGCGACAATATGGTGTTCACCAGCCTGCGTTACTTCCCGTTCTAAGGAGCCTATGGCCTGAGGACTCAGGCCATATTTCCAGCCCACGGTCGCAAGATCGTGGGTTTTTTATGGCCCGCCCTCCCTCAAGAGCGTCATAAAATTGACTTAAAATAAACATTTTTTATTTATAAATATGTCACTTTGCGCGCACATGATGAGGCTCCACCCCACCAGGAGCTTTTGTGATGCCCGCCTTCCACCGCGCCCTTCTCCCCGCCGCACTCGGCCTGGCTCTTGCCGGCTGTGGCAGCAGTTCAAGCTCCAGCAGCAGCGCACCCGCCCTGCCCAGTTCGGTCAGCGTGCTGCAGAACTCGCTGCATTTGTCGGTATTCGCGCAAGCCCCAGGCTCACTGCGTCCTGACGACCTGCTGCAGCTCGGCAACACGGTGTATGCCATCTACCAGGATCACAACAACCTGCCCAATGGCAGCAATGCACCGGGCACGACACCGCAAAGTCTGCTCATCGCCTACGATCTGCAAGGCCATCAAACCGCCACCTACAACCTTCCCGGACACCCTGACGGCCTGGTGTCCCCCGACGGCAACCTTCTCTGGGTGAGCAGCAACGAAGACGGCAACCCCCTGCTCACGCAGATCAATCCGCAGACCAACAGCCTCAGCACCTTCAGCTGCGACAGCCTGCCGCTGGCCCATGGCGGTGGTCTCGACGACATGAAGGTCCTCGCCGGGCAGGTCTATGTGAGCGCTTCGGCACCGACGACGACCACCTCGCCTTCGCCCAATATGGCGCCTTACTCCACCGACAGCAGCGGTGCCACCGCCCAATACGGCGTCAACACCGGTCCGGTGCTCTACAAACTGACGCTCAATAACGACGGCAAGACCTTCCACCTCAGCACCGCCTTGTCCTCCAGCACCGCGGCGACGCTGTTGCCGGCCAATACGGCGGTGACCTTGAACATGACCGATGCCGACTCCTCGGCCATCGATCCTGCAGGCGACCTCGTCGTCGATAGCCAGCAAGACAGCGAACTGGTCTTCATCAAGAACCTGGGGGGCAGCAGCGCGGCGGCGGCGAGTGTGTTGCCGCTGAGCCTGTACGGCAACCCCTGGCCGGTCGATGACACCCGCTGGGCACCCAGCGCTGGCAGCAGCGGCGTGACACCCTTTATGCTCTTCTCCGACAACAAGGGCCAGACCATCTACCGCGTCGACGCCGCCGGGGGCTTCACCGTCGGTCAGGCCTACAGCGCGGCGCAAGGCATGATCGTGCAGACCGACACCAGCACCGGCATCCTTACCCCGGTCATCATGGGCCTCAACAGCCCACATGGCCTCATCTTCGTACAGCCCTGAGTCCTCCCGGCGCCCCACACGGGGCGCCTCTCCCACGCCAGCGGGGCAGGATCAGCTCCCTGGATGAATCCTGTTCTCGCGATGGATGATCGGTGACTGGCTGAGATCTGCGTAACCCAGCGCTTGCTGCGTGGCCAGTTTCTCAGTCTCCGCCGCATCCATCATGGCCGCCAGCTACACCCATGCCGAGGTCGGGTATGCGCTGAACCGGAGGCATGATAGATGCTTCCCCTGCGCTCGGAACTCAGGCTTGCAGCAGACCCATGGACACCGCATACAGCATGTCGATGACGCTTTCCACGCCCCTCTCCGGGTGATCGGCCAGGTTCATGCCTGCTTGCAGGGTGAGTCCAACCAGCATTTCTGCCATCAGCATCAGTTGCGCATCCGTCATACGGGCGCTCAGGGTCAGGGGACGAAGGTCCTGGTACAGGCGCACGACCAATTCTGTGAACAGGGCTTGGGCACAGGCCCCCAGGGCAGAACTTTTTCGGTAGTACTCGGCCATAAACAGCTTGAGCAGGTCGGCGTGAGCGACGATAGCCTCCAGCGAGATACGATAACTGTGCCGTACCATGGCAGGAAACTCCGCTTCTTCATCCAGGTGCAGCCGTATTCGGGTCAGGGCCGGCTGCAGGTGGTCGACGATGTCACGAACCAGCGCGGCCAGCAAATCATCAAGATCACGAAAGTGCACGTAGAACGTCGCCTGTGCCACCCCGGCTTGGTGGGCGATGCGACCGGTGGTCAGATACTCTCGACCCTGGGTCACCAGCAATTGCAAAGTCGCTTGCATCAGACGGTGTCGGGTTAGAAGTTTGGCCTCTTCTCTGCTGGGAGCGCGGCTGGCGTGTTTCAATGCAAGCTCCTATTTTCACCGATTATGTTATTGGCGATTTTTTATCGTCCATTGATCCAAGTCAAATTTGCACGGCCATTTCGCTGATAGCGTTATCGGTGAATTGACCCAAAGGAGGTGAATGCCATGTTCAATAATGTGCGTCATGCCCTACAGGAATGGCGTCGCATGGGGCTCAAGATGGGACCGAATGGAGGTAACTTCTGGACCCGTGCACGCATGGTCTGGGCAGAAGTGCCCGTGGATGCGGAGCAGGTTCGGGCTTGGGTCCCCTTTCCCCTGCGCCTGGCGAAGCCGGCTACCGCCAGCGTCTTTATTGCCGATTACCCGCAGACCAGTTTTGGCAGCATCTACCATGAAGCGGCCATCTTGCTCGATGTCACGCTATTGGGCATCCCTCTGCAGTACTGCCCCTGGATGATCGTTGACGATGACAGTGCCATGATCCTGGGGCGGGAAATGCTTGGGTACCCGAAGAAGATGGGCATCTTCCGCTTCGAGGAACGCGACGGACATTTTCTTGGCAGCGTTGCCCGAGGTGGCCAGGAAGTGTTCCGCATCGAGGCTACACTCACCCGCCGCACCCTCGCGAACCCGGCTCTGGGTATAGGGCGCTGGCAGGTCAACCTGCGCAATATGCTGGGCTTGCTGCCGGGTCATCTGCTGCTGTTCAGGCCGCGTGAAACGGTCCACGAGGCGCAGGAGCTCGAGGATGCGGTGGTCACCCTGACGGCATCGCCGGATGACCCCATCGCCATCGCCGTGGGCGCTGCCCGCAAGGCCAGCATACGCACCTGCGACATCGGATCCACGATGTACCCTCCTCCCTTGCGCATTTTTCCGGTCAGTCCTTTCTTTCAAGCCTCACTGACCAGTCTGAGAGTTCGCTAGCCCATCAGGGAGATCTTGCGATGGATACTGAAACGAAGCTGCAGGCGTGGAAGACCAATGACTGGGAGGGCTGGTCCGCAGCCCTGCTCGGCCGGGTGAGCCGACCCGCTGGCTGGATGCAGGACATTGAACAGGCCATTGCGCTGGCTCATCGCTTCAACGAGGAGGTCGTGAAGCCCTGTTACCTACAGTTGGATGCCTTCATTCAGGACCATCCGCAGGAACTGCCCCTTGCGTTCATCGAGCAGGCAGCACAATGGCGTCTGTTCAGCCTCTGGGTACCGCGTATGCTGGGCGGTGGAGGCTGGAACTTTCTATCGCTCTATGCCTTTTTGGAAGAGGTCTCGAGTGTTTGTGTTGGACTGGCCAACGTCATTGGAGTGCATTACCTGGGGGCTGCCACCCTCATGGCCACCTGGAACACCCGCCTCATGCAGGAGATATTCTCCGATGTCTGTCAGGGAGAAAGACTGGGACAGCCTCGTCTGATCTCTTTGGCCATCACCGAGCCGGGGGCCGGCACCGACATGGAGGAAACCGAGTTGCTGGAGCGTGTACGGACCGGTACTGTGGCCCGCTTGCAAGCCCATGGCGACTATCTGCTCGACGGGTGCAAGGTGTTCATCTCCAATGGACATGTCTCTACCTGGCATATGGTGATTGCAGCCGAGGACAGACGGCGCGCAGCCGACACCGGCGTGGTGCTGGCCGTACATCGCGAGGATCCGGGTTTCAGTCTGGGCGCGCATGAAAACAAGATGGGACAGAAGGCCTGTGTGGCGTCGGAACTGTTGTTTGCTGGCTGCCGGGTGCCCGCCCACCGCGTGGCCTACGCCCCGGCCCAATCCGCTGCCTTGGGAGCATCGCACCGTGACATGATCCAGCTCATCATCGATTATGTGGTGTCCTCGACCCGAGCCGGTGTTGCGGCCTTCGCCGCCGGTGTCGCGCAGGGCAGCTACCGTACAGCGATGCATTATGCCGCAGGCAAGACCCTGCCACAGGGCCGACTGATCACACAACAGTGGGCGCAGTCCTGCCTGTCCGAGATGGCGAAAAATGCCCAGCTTGCGCGCCAGACCTGGATAGACTCCGCCTGTGCCAACAGCTTGGATGGCCTGTATGCTCCTCTATTTTCTCCAGCCTTGATGTTGATGGATCGTCATGCGCCGGCCAAGCCCTGGAAAAAATGGGTGGGCGTGGCCCTGCGTCAGCCGGCCGTTATGCGACAGATCAGGCTGCGCTACATGAAAAATTACTCGCGCTCCCGGCAGCATAAGGTCTCGGGGACCGCCTCCATGGCCAAGTTCGCCTGCAGCGATCTGGGCCTGCGCAACGCTCTTCTTGCCCTGGAGCTGATGGGGGCCGACGGCCTGCGGCAGGATCATGGCGCAGAAAAGTTTTTGCGGGACGCCAAGCTGCTGCAGATCTATGAAGGTAGCAACCAGCTCAACCGTATCAATTATTTCAAATGCAGCCTACGTGCCGATGAACAGGTACGGGTGTTTCTGCGGGAGGCCGCCTCATGAACCCGGAAGATGATGTCAATCTGGCGTGGCAGAACGCAGCCCTGAAGTTTGCACAGGGTCGATTGGGCCCGCGCCGGCGCGGCCAGGACATGCACGCCTCTGCGGATTTTCCCGAACTTCTCGAGGAAATGAGAAGCCTCGGCTTCCACGCATTGTGCGTCGCGGAGCGCTGGCAAGGGCTGGAACAGGAGGCCCAGGCGCTGGCTGCGGTGCTGGCCCCCCTGTGCCGTGTTGATGCAACGGCAGGTGCGGCCGTGTACGCCCATGCAGCCGCTCATCTGGCCCTGCGGACCGGCGAGGAGAAGGAGGACGGGGATCTGGCTGGGTACTTGGCAGAGCATTGGTTGGCTTGGCCGGCTTTTCATGACTTGGCCGAGCAGGACTGGCCCCTGCTTGATGCAACGATGACGCTGAGCGGCCAGGTCGAGATGCTGCTGATCGGTGCCTACGCAGGCGCTGCCGTCATTCCGGCGCGAAGCCCGGAGGGCATGGTGTTGGTGCTGGTGGACCTGCACGCCCCTGGGGTGCAGAAAAGTACCACCGTTCGTACCCTGGGCCTGAGCGCTGCCGGGGTGGTCGATATCAGGTTTTCTGCCACCCCGGTCCTTAGGGTGCTCTCCCAGGGTCAGGAGCGGTTCAGAGACCTGCAGCCGAAGCTGGCGCTGGCCGCTCTGGCCATGCTGGGAGGTGTGATGCGGGGAAGTTTTGAGACCGCATACGTCTACAGCCAGGAGCGCCACCAGGGCGGCGGTCCCATCAAGGATTGGGGGGAAGTCCGGCGTCTGCTGTCCTTGATGGAGCAACAGGTGTGCGTGGCGGAGAGCCTGCAGATGCATCACCGACAGGCCAGGGATGTATCTGGCCTGCTGCATGCGCTCGTGCACGTTGCTGAACGCGCGCCCGAGGTATGCTCCGACGGCATCCAGCTGCTGGGGGGCAACGGCTACATGAAAGACTACGGTCAGGAAAAGCGCCTGCGCGACGCCCTGCAGTTGCAATGCCTGGGCGGCAGCATCAGCTGGCGACGCCAGCAACTGGCACCTAAGCACTGAGTCAGGCCGCCGGACCAGCTCGGGGGCCATGCCGTGTTCATTGGAAAATACCGAGCGAGCTTGCGCCCGTGCGCCACCCGTTCATGGAAGCGCCGTGGGTATGGCCTCAGCAGTGCTGCCCGCGGAAAACTGTGGCTCACGCTCTGTCTGGATACGCCCCATCAGAGACGCCGACAGGAGCTTTTAAGCCAGCGCCTGTCCTGACCCCAACACCACCTGAGCCCCTCGGTAACAGGGGCCCTAGCCACCAGTCACCTGTCCATTCATCGCATCAGCCTCTCGCGTGGCCGATTTTTGCTATACCTAGTCCAGTCGCTATACCTCTCATCGTGCGACCCCTCCAGCTTGGAGTGTTTGCGATATGAGCTCACTTGGGCGCGAGATGCCCTCCTCCGCATGGCGTAGCGCTGGCGCCCTTGGAGAGGCTCTCCTGATCTTGCTGATCTACCTGGCGCTGGGCCAGCTGTCCTACCGCCTGACGGTCGTCAACGATGAACTGACCGAGAACTTTTTCATCCCGGCCGGCTATGCGCTGGCCCTCGGCCTGTGCCGGCGCTGGCCGATGAAGAGCATCGTTTTTATCGGACAGATGCTGCTCGCCCTGCATCAGCACCTGTCGATCACGCTGGGCCTGGCCGTCGCCGCAGCCCATGTCGGTGTCCTGCAGCTGGGCCTGCTGAGTGCGCAGCTGCTCCGACTCGACCCCAAGCTGCATCATGTGCGCGACTATCTGCTGCTCGCCGCTATCGAGCTGATCCTCCTGCAGGCGGCCAGCGCCCTCAGCGGCGCATGCCTGGTGCTCTGGCAAACCCACAGCCGCGTCTGGCTGGGACTGGCCGGCATCTGGTCGCTGTCAGCGGCCGGCTGCCAAGTGATCCTGACCTCCTTCCTGCTCTCCTGGCTCTTCTCGCCCTACTCCTCGCGCAAGCTGCTGAGCTGGTTGGCGTCCACGTGTGTACTCTGCCTGTTTCTGGTGTGGCTGATCGTCACCCAGATCGCGCTGCCGGCCATGCACAAGATCGCCCTGATCTATCTCAGCCTGCTCATCTTCACCTCAAGCTATCGCCTGCTGGGGGCCTCCACCGGGGCCTTGCTGCTGTTCAGCATCAGCCAATGGTCGCTCGCCCATGGACTGTCCCCGCTGCCCGACCTGCCCAGCCCCGAGCTCGAGCACGAGTACATCGACGTGCTGGTGCTCAGCGTCGCTCTCGGCATGGGTCTCATCGGCACCCTGCTCAATCAGCTGCATGAGCAAGCCTTGATCCTGCAGCAGCAAGCCACCTGTGACGAACTCACCGGCCTGGGCAATCGCCGCTATTTTTTTAGTGCCACGCAGTTGATGCTCGCCACCTTGCGCCGCCATCCCGGGCCGATCACGCTGATCATGCTCGATCTTGACCACTTCAAACGCATCAATGACACCTACGGCCATGCCACCGGCGATCAAGTGCTGTGTCTGTTTGCCCAGGCTTTGCGCAGCAGCTTTCGGGAAGGGGATCTGATCGCCCGCATCGGCGGCGAGGAGTTTGTCATCCTGTCTTTGCAGGGCCACCCGAGCGAGCAGTGCCAGCGCCTGCGTCATATCCTGCAGGAGAGCCTGAACAGCCACCCCGACTGCCCTGACTTCTCCTTCAGCAGTGGCAGCGTCACGCTGGCCAGTCATGAGTTTCATCTCGATGTCGCGCTACGTGCCGCAGACAGTGCGCTCTACCAGGCCAAGCGCGCCGGCCGTCATTGCGACAAAATGGCCACAAGTCCGGCATCCCATACGGCCGATGCTCTATCCGAAAGCCTTTGAATCTGAGATAGTAAGGCTTGCATGGCATCATGCCGTGCAGCCCGCACAACGATAACAAAATCTGCCTGTGAAGGTTAAAAATGCGTCTAACACCCTCTCGCACTCTTTACGCCTGTTGTTTGTTGATCAGTCTGAGCCTGGCCGGCTCCTGGGCACGCGCCGATGACAGCAGCGACCAGCAAAGCTACCAGACCGAAAGACAGTCCCTCAACAACGACTGGAAGCTGATCCACCATGATCGTCGACGACATATCGAGTTCTATCTGCGCAAAGACTCGAACTATCGAGTTTCCGTGAACAAGATGGTGACCATCTTTGATGCGCCACTGGCCAGCATCGTCGCCGCCTGCATGGACGTCGACCATATGGGGCAATGGATATGGCATCTGAGCAGCGCCACCCTGCTCAAACAGGAAAGCCCCAACGACCTGATCATCCATCTGGTGATCAGCAGCCCTTACGGCATTGAAGACCGTGACGCGGTGATCCATACGCACATCGCGCAGGACAGCAAAACCCATGTCGTCACGCTGACCACCGAGTCTGTCGATGGCTATATCCCCCCCGGTCCCGGCCTGGTGCGCATGGCCAAGCTGCAGATGAACTGGAGGTTCACGCCACGCAGCGATGGGCGTGTCGACGCCGAGATGGTGGGGATCATCGATCCGGGAGGAAGGATACCAGCCTGGACGGCCAATATCATACAGCACTCGTCCTTGTACTACAGTCTCAAGAACCTGATGCGTATCTCGCAAAATGAGCGCTACAGCAACCCTGCACTGCCCTTCCCCATCGTCCAGTGAAGGCTGGGGCAAAAAGCGATGGCGACACAGCGGCCGCCATCGCTGACTGCACTTAGGCGGCCTTGCGCTTCTCGCCGGCCTGGACCAGGTCGGTGAACAGCTTCTGGGCCTGCTGACGCAGCTCTTCAGCGCTGATCTTGTCGCGCAGCTGCTGCACCTGTGCACGCACATCGTCCAGCTTCAGTTGCGTCGCTTCGTTGACCAGCGTATCGACCAGACCACGCACGGCCAGCACCAGCTCCGGGCCTTCACCGTGCGCTTCCTTGCCGGCGGCCAGGGCCTTGTCGTACTGCTTGCGCGACTCTTCTTCAACACGCGCCAGCAGACCGACATGCGCCAGATAGACCTGTTGCGCCAGTGAGCGCGCACGTGCGACCAACGTCGACTCTTCCACTGACAAATTTTTGAGCTCACCCATGATATTCTCCTTGGCTTAAAAGCCACCTGGTGGTGGCAACTGGGTCAATTCTAACAAGAACGGCCTCGAGAACCACTCAATCCTGTCTGACAATCCGATCATCTGTCATCGATGATGGTGCGCCTCGATGAGACGGAGCATGAGTTTTTTCTCGTGCAAAAGCTCCAGATAGCGTTCCGGGCGGGAAAAACGCCAGTCTTCTGGACGGATATGGAATTGACTGAGGAGATTCTCGATCTCGTCGATTTCTTGCATGAGACTGGCGGCCAGGAGGTCCTGCTCGCGCGACCCACGATCGTAAGAAGATGTAGCCATCATAAAACTCCAGCATCCTGCCTGAGTCTGAGCAAGCTTAACCGGACACCAGCGCACTGACAAGCCCGCAGGAGCGGTCCAGGCAAGCCTAGAACCCCTCCTGCCCGGATGCACCGATCAGGCGGCAGCGATCGCCTTCAAAACCTCGGCCTCGGCCGCCTCGCGACCCGCCCAGCCGGTGACCTTGACCCATTTGCCCGGCTCAAGGTCCTTGTAGTGCTCGAAGAAGTGCTTGATCTGCGCCAGCAGCTGGGGCGGCAGATCTTCGATCTCCTGGACATGGGCATACGCCGGGCTGAGCTTGTCATGGGGAACCGCCACCAGCTTGGCGTCCAGACCGGACTCATCTTCCATCATCAGCATGCCGACCGGCCTGGCCCTGATGACCGCTCCCGGAGCGACCGGCTGCGGCGCAACGACGAGAACGTCGAGAGGATCCCCGTCTTCGGAGAGGGTGTTGGGAATGTAGCCGTAGTTGGCCGGATAGAACATGGCCGTGCCCAAAAATCTATCGACGAACAAGGTCTCGCTGTCCTTGTCGATCTCGTACTTGATCGGGCTGTGTTGCGCCGGGATCTCGATCACGACGTAGATGTCCTGCGGCGGCTTCTTGCCCGGGGGTATCGCCTGATAGCTCATCACAATCTCTCATAAAGCGGGGTGAGCGGGCATTATAGCCCGCCGTCCCTGAAGCACTCAACGCAAGCGCTCAGGCAATGTTCTCCTGATCCCCGAACATGCCTTCAAACAGGGCGCTCGACAGATAGCGCTCGGCGCTGTCGGGCAGCACCACCACGATCATCCGCCCAGCCATCTCCGCCGAAGCGGCCAGCCGCGCCGCCGCACACACCGCCGCACCACAGGAGATGCCGGCCAGGATACCCTCCTCCTGCATCAGCCGCCGCGCATAAAGAATGGCCTCCTCGTTGCTGACGGTCTCCACTCTGTCGATCAGGCTGAGGTCGAGGTTGGCGGGAATGAAATTGGCGCCCAGGCCCTGTATCTTGTGGCCACCCGGGGCCAGGGCCAGACCTGCGCGCGTCTGCGTGATCAGGGGAGAAGCGGCGGGCTCAACCGCCACACTGGTGATCGCTTTGCCGCAGGTCCCTTTGATATAACGTGAAACACCGCTCAAGGTGCCGCCGGTGCCGACCCCGGCGACGAAAACGTCGACCTCGCCCTGGGTGTCCTGCCAGATCTCCGGCCCGGTGGTCTGCTCATGGATACGCGGGTTGGCCGGGTTCTCAAACTGCTGCAGCATCAGGTAGCGACCGGGTTCGGCCGCTATCATCGCGCTGGCCTTCTCCACCGCGCCGCGCATGCCCAGCGCCGGATCGGTCAGCACCAGACGTGCGCCGAGAGCGCGCAGGAGCTTGCGCCGCTCCAGGCTCATGGACGCCGGCATGGTCAGGGTCAAGGCATAGCCACGCGCGGCACAGACATAGGCCAGGGCGATACCGGTATTGCCCGAAGTGGGCTCGATGAGCTCGACCCCCGGCTTGAGCAGGCCGCGTTCTTCTGCGTCCCAGACCATCGCCGCCCCGATACGGCACTTGACCGAGTAAGCCGGATTGCGGCCTTCGATCTTGGCATAGACACGCGCACCCGCAGGCACGACCCGATGCAGACGCACCAGGGGGGTGTGACCGATGGACAGAGGGTTGTTCTCATATAAAGGCATCTGCAGATCCTCGACGGTACAGGTCCCTCCAGTGTGGCGAAGCTGGCCCACAAGAGCAAGGACTTGGCCCGCCCGCGCATGGACAAGTCGAGGACGCTGCGGTCCAATGGAGGACCTTACAGCTGCAGGAGAATAGCGTGGAGCGAAGAGAAGGCCGCGTTCGTCATGGCGATATCGAACTCTATTATGAAGACTGGGGACGTCCACAAGACCCTGCCCTCCTGCTCATCATGGGACTGTCCGGGCAGCTCATCCACTGGCCCGAGGTCCTGGTCCGCGAGCTGGTGAACCAGGGGCTGCGCGTCATACGCTTTGATCATCGCGATATCGGCCTGTCGACGGTGTTGCGCAGCGAAGGCCGTTACCAGGTCTCGCGCGCCATGCTGCGCTCCAGCTTCGGCCTGTCGGTGCAGGCGCCTTACACCCTCGATGACCTGGCCGCGGACTGCATCGCCCTGCTCGATGGCCTGCATATCGAACGCGCCCATATCGCCGGTATCTCCATGGGCGGCATGGTCGCCCAGATACTGGCCGCCGACCATGGCGAACGCGTTCTCTCAGCGAGCATCCTGATGAGTTCCCCGCTCATGCCCGGTCTTTTTCCGCCCAACCCACGCATGCTCTGGACCATGCTCAGTGGCGGCTTCGGCGGACGCAAACCGGCCGGCCTGGCCAAACCACGGCCGGAAGACGTCGCCGATTTTCTGCAAAAGCTGAGCGGCCGCCAGCATCGCAGCGATCATGCGCAACTGGTCGAGGTCGCCCGCTTGTCCCTGTCGCGGTCTTATCGTCCGGCCGGGGTCATGCGCCAGATGCTGGCGGTCATGGCCACCCGCGACCTGCGTCCCCGGCTGCGCAAGGTCCGTGTCCCGACCCTGGTCATGCATGGCCGCGACGACCCGTTGCTGCCCTGGTGGGGCGGCTGGATCATCGCACGCAACATTCCCGGTGCGCACTGGCAGCTGGTGCCCGGCTGGGGCCATGACCTGCCCGCCAGCATGCACCACGAACTGGTGCAGCGCATCAGCGCGCTGACGCGCGCTGCGGCTAGTTGAGGTAGTAGGTGGTCAAAGGCGGAAAGCCGTTGAACTCGACCGAGGAGTAGGAGTTGGTGTAGGCACCGGTGGTCAGCCAGTAAAGCCGGTCGCCTACCGCCAGATTGTGCGGCAGGGTGTAGCTGGCCTGCTCGTACATGATGTCTGCGGAGTCGCAGGTCGGACCGGCGAGCACCACCGAGCCTTCTGCCGAGTGCGAGCCGTCCATCTCCATCTTGTCGCAGTAGAGCGGATATTTGATGGACTCGCCCAAGGTCTCGATCAGGCCCTGAAACAGACCGACATCACAGTAGACCCAGCGCTTGAGGTCGGTACGCGACTTGCGCGAGATGAGCACCACCTCGGAGACCAGAACCCCCGACTCGCCGACCAGGGAGCGGCCTGGCTCGAGGATGATCTCGGGAAGCTCGTCACCGTAGTCATCGTGCAGGTAGCGCAGAATTTCCTCGGCATAGACATTGATGGGGTTGACCTCGGAGATATAGTTCGCCGGAAAGCCTCCGCCCATATTGATCATCTTGAGCTCGATGTTTTCCTCGAGACGCATCCAGTCAAACATGTACTTGACCTTGGACAGGGCGGCGTCCCAAACGGCGATGTCGCGTTGCTGCGAGCCGACGTGGAAGGAGATGCCGTAAGGCACGAGTCCCAGCTGTTTGGCCTGCACCAGGAGATCGATCGCCATATCCGGGTGGCAACCGAATTTACGCGACAGCGGCCATTCTGCCGTTTCACCACCTTCCACCAGGATGCGCACGAAAACCTTGGAGCCCGGCGCCTGCTCGGCAATATTTTGCAGATCCGCCTTGGAGTCGGTGACATACAGACGTACACCGCGCTCGTAGGCATAGCGGACGTGGGCGGCCTTCTTGATGGTGTTGCCGTAGGAGATGCGCTCGGCGTCGACACCGGCACCGAGCACCTTGTTCAGCTCATAGATGGAGGCGATGTCAAAATTGCTGCCCATATCGCGCAACAATTCGATGACCGGCGCCCCCGGATTGGCCTTCAGCGCGTAGTGCACCTTGGCCATAGGAAAGCAGTTGAGCAGCTCCTTGTATTTCTGTCGTATCACATTGAGGTCGACGACCAGGAATGGCGTTTCCTTGCCATCTGCAAAGTCCTTGATTTTGTTCCATTCTTCAGTGGTGCAAAAGTCGGTGATACGGGTGGACATGGCAGGCGGTCTCCACACAGGACAGAGCATAAGGACATACCAGCATAAGCCGGCCCCGGGTCGGAATGGAGGGTCTCAAGTCCTCCTGCCTCGCCGCGGGCAAAATTTAATGGCAAAGTCGCAACGAATCAAGAGCAGGGGCGGATTTTTCACCCTCCCGAACCTCAGAGATGCACTTCAGCATACTCTGCCAAAATCGAACGCGGCACCCCTTCCAGCTGCATATGCCCTCCATGGCGAAAGCCTTTGAAGCGCTCGGTCATGTAGGTCAGGCCGGAACTGGTCGGCGACAGATAGGGCGTATCGATCTGCGCCAGATTGCCCAGACAGACGACCTTGGAGCCTTCACCGGCGCGGGTGATGATGGCTTTCATCTGATGCGGCGTCAGGTTCTGGCACTCATCGATCAAAATGACAGCACGCTGAAAACTGCGGCCGCGGATGTAGTTGAGCGCTTTGAACTGGATATTGGCCTTGCTGCGCACATAGTCGATCGAGCCTGAGGGGCTCTCATCGTTGAGGTGCAAGGCCTCGATATTATCAGAGATAGCGCCCAGCCAAGGATCCATTTTTTCTTCTTCGGTCCCCGGCAGAAATCCCAGCTCCTCCGCCAGCGGCGGCGTCGAGCGGGTGGCGATGATCTTGTTGTAACGCTTGGCCTCGATGATCATCTCGATGGCAGCGGCCAGGGCGAGGATGGTCTTGCCTGAGCCGGCAGGTCCAGTCAGGCTGACCAGATGCACGTCCGGGTCCTGGAGCAGGTGCAAAGCCATGGCCTGGTGCAGGTTGCGCGGCTTCAGACCCCAGGCGTGCGCCATCATCAGGCGGTCGCGCGGCAGATCCTCGAGCACCACGCGCTCGGCGTTCAGCTCGCAGACACGCGCCACGAAGCCCTCCTCATCACAGATGAACTGGTTGAGGTAGAGCGCCGCCGGCAGGTCCTGGCGGGCCAGGAAGTGCAGGGTGCGACCGAGGTGCTGCTGGGTGTCCACCTGCCTCACCCCCGACCAGAATGAACCCGGGTAGTGCAGATAGCCCTTGCTGATCTGGCGAATATCGGAGACCAGCTGATCGGTGTGATAGTCCTCGGCGGCCAGACCGCAGGCACGCGCCTTCAGGCGCATATTGATGTCCTTGGTCACCAGGATGACCTTGCTGCTGATGTCGCGCGCCTGCAAGACCACGAGCTGATTGATGATGCGGTTGTCGTTGAGCTCGTTGGAAAGAAAGTCCTGCTTGTCCTCGACGAGAGGGTCCATGAGCACCGACAAGGTGCCCTGGCTGGCGGCCTGCGGGCCGCGTCGTATCGGCACCCCCTGACGCACCTCCTCGGGCTGTGCCGAGCCGAGAACCTGATCGATCAGCCGTATGGCCGCCCGACAGTCGGCGGCGACGGCCGACTTGCCCGACTTCAGCTTGTCGAGCTCCTCCAGCACCGTCATCGGCAGGATCACCCGATGCTCCTCAAAATTGAGCACGGCATTGGGATCATGGATCAGCACATTGGTGTCAAGAATATAGGACTTTTTTAAAGGCACTGACGCGTTCGTCTCGCTCTGCTGCTCATCCATGCTCAGCCCTCACCTTCTAGGGATAAAAACGTCCGCCAGGGCCCATCCCGCTGCCGAGCGGGATGGACTAAAAAGCCATTTCATAGGCATGACCGGGATGCCGTTGCGCCTCGCGCAAGGCCTCGTCGGCCCGCCGGATCAGATCCCAGGGCGTCGAATCGGCATGTGCCATGACCCCACCGATACTCACCCCCTGCGGCATCTGCAGATCGCGCACCTGATCGAGACTGTCACAGATCTTGGCCGCCAGGGTGATCGCCTCCAGCGAGGTGCCGACCTCTTCCAAAATGAGCGCAAACACATCGCCACCAAGGCGAGCCAGGGTGTCGGAGCGGCGCACGCTATCGCGTAAACTGCTCGCCACCTGGCGCAACAGCTCATCAGCCTGCGCCTGTCCGCGCGCCGCCAGACGCGGGGCGTAGTCATCGACCGAGATCATCATCACCGCCACCGCGGTCTTGTTGCGCCGACTGCGCGTCAAGGCCAGCTGCAGGCGGTCCATAAACAGGGCATGCCCGGCCAGGCCGGTGAGCTCGTCGCGTATGCCATCGCCACCTTCTTCAGGCAAAACCTGCAAAGACAGCAGGATACGCAAGGGCTTGGAGCCGCTCAGCGCCTGCAGGCTCACCAGTGTCGACAGTTCCTGATCGGCCAGGCGAAAATTCCAGGGCAGTTGTCGCAGAACGGCACCGGCGCGCAGCTGCGCCAGCAACTCGTCCCAGTCCGGTTGCGGATCCAGGGACAGGCTGAGAGCCTGACCTGGCGCCTGCCCCTCACCCAGCAGCGCACGCAGCGCCGCATTGAGCTCCAGCCAGCGTCCCTGCTCATCGAGCAGGGCCTGCGCCTGCAGGGACTGCGTGAACGCTTGTTGATAGAGGGTCTCTGCGCCTTGCTTGCGCGACTGTGCCATCGTGTCTTCCCCAGCGACGATCATGCCCTCAAGCATAGATCATCCTCACAAGCTTGCTGAAGAGTCCGCCAAGGCTTGCGCGCCAGCAGGGCTTGCGGCTGGCTCGGATCGCCATAGTGCGACTCGGCGGCCAGCGACGAGGCCAGATGCCGGGGCACGTACAGGCGGCTGGGGCGTCCGGGAGCGAGAAACTTCCAGGCCCGCAAGACATCGACGACAAATTCGCTGCAGAAGGTCCCCATCCGGGCTTCACCACCCCACCAGGCGCGCAGATTGCTGCGCACATAGTCGAGGTAAGGACGGGTTTGGTGCTCATGCATGGCCGCCAGGACCTCCGCCCAGGACGGCCGTGGCGCACCCCGCCAGCGGCGCAGCATGATGCGCCCGGGATAGTGCGCCAGCTTGTCGCGCAAGCGCACCAGCTGCACCCCATCCCCGATACAGACGCCGTGACGGATGTCCTGCAAAGGCGAGCAACGCGTCGCCTCCCAGACCAGGGGCTCGCTGGCCAGTTCAGGCTCATGGATCAACAAGGCGACATGCGACCAGATCGAACAAGTCGTCCACTTGACCGTTCGCGCCGCCCAGGTGTCTCCGGAAAAAAGCAGAATATCTCCCGTGGCCCCCATCGTTGGCTGCGCATCATCCTCTTGTGGGAGAGGCCAGGGCCCCAGCCCTGTCTGAGACACGGTCGCGAGTTCCATGTCTGTGGAACTTACGTGGGGGAGATGACCATGACGTGACAAAGTGACGACGCATTTGCGACAAGCGCGCGCCCTGACTTAACATGCAGGTCCTGACCTTCCCCCCATCCTTCAAGGAGCCCAGCATGAGTCAATTCGACGGCGTCACGGTCCTCAAAAAGAGCAATGTCTACTTCGATGGACGCTGCATCAGCCACACCGTGGTCTTTGCCGATGGCAGCCGCAAAACGCTCGGTGTGCTGCTACCTGCGCAGCTGGTCTTCAAGACGGCCGCCCCGGAGGTTATGGAGATCGTGGCGGGCCGCTGCCGCATGCGCCTGCCCGGTGGCAACTGGCAGGAGCTCGGCCCCGGTCAGTCCTTCAGCATACCCGGCGACAGCTCTTTTGATGTCGACGTCATCGAGACCACCGACTACGTCTGTCACTTTGGCTGAGACAGACGCGCCAGCAGGCGTCCATGCAGGCCCGCAAAGCTGCCATTGGACATGATCAGCACCTGATCCCCCGCCTGCAGCAGGTCCTGCAGGCGATCGAGCAGGACCTCGATGTCATCGACGACCTGCGCATGCGGCCCCTGCAAGGCCGCGAGATCCCAGTCGAGGCCCTGGGCCTGGTACCAGAACACCTGGTCTGCCGCCGCCACGGCCTCACCCAGGCTGGTCTGGTGGACCCCCATGCGCATGGTGTTGGAGCGCGGTTCGATGACGGCGATGATGCGCCGCTGCGAGCCCACTCTCTGCCGCAGGCCTTGCAAGGTGGTGGCAATCGCCGTCGGGTGATGGGCAAAGTCGTCGTAGACGTCGATGCCCTGCGGCGACCCGATCAGCTCCAGGCGCCGTTTGACGCCGGGAAAGCGGGTCAAGGCGGCCATCGCCTGCGCCGGCTCCACCCCGACGTCGACAGCGGCGGCGATGGCCGCCAGCGCATTGTGGCGGTTATGGGCGCCACTCAGCGCCCAATGCACCCAGCCGAGTCGCTGGCCGCGATGCAGGACGGTGAACGCCGAACCGTCTTCGCCGACCTCACCAATCGACCAATCCGCTTCCGCGACCTCACCCAGACTCTGCCGGCGGCTCCACAAGCCGCGCGCGAGCACGGCGTCGACGGCGGGTTCCTGGTGCGGATGCAGCAGCAGACCGGAAGCGGGCAGGGTCCGCAGGAGATGATGAAACTGCGTCTGTATCGCCGCCAGGTCCGGGAAGATGTCGGCATGGTCGTACTCGAGGTTGTTGATCACGAGCGTGCGCGGCCGGTAGTGCACAAACTTCGAGCGCTTGTCGAAGAAAGCCGTATCGTACTCATCGGCCTCGACCACGAAGCAGGCACCGCTGCCCAGACGGGCACTGCCCGCCAGACCCAGGGGCACGCCACCGATCAGGTAGCCTGGCTGCAATCCGGCCTGCTCGAGGATCCAGGCCACCATGCTGGTGGTGGTGGTCTTGCCATGGGTGCCGGCGATGGCGATGACGTGCCGTGTGCGCAGCACCGTCTGCGCCAGCCAGGCGGGTCCCGAGGTGTAGTCGATGCCCTGATCGAGCACGTACTCGACCGCCGGATTGCCCCGGCTCATGGCATTGCCGATGATCACCAGGTCAGGATGCGGCTGCAGATGCTGGCTGCGGTAGCCCTCGCACAGGCGTATGCCCGCGGCCGCCAGCTGGGTGCTCATGGGCGGATAGACACCGGCATCGGAACCCTCCACCTCGTGCCCGAGAGCGCGCGCCAGGAGCGCCAGCGAGCCCATGAAGGTGCCACAAATTCCCAGTATGTGTATACGCATGCCCTGCGCTCATCCTATCTAGCCGACGTCGATGCGCCGATTATGGCGAGGCTGCTCGACAACTGCAAACCCGGCCAGAACACCTATCTTTGCACTAAAACCGACGAGAGTATTTGACGTCAGCGTAATTTTGCTCAAAATACACGGTTTTCCCTGGCGGTGATGAAGAGCATGGTCTCCAACGCTTGTAAGATAGGCATCATCATGGGCTCACAGTCTGACTGGAGCACCATGCAACACGCTTCATCGACACTGCGCGAGCTCGGTATCGAGCACGAAGTCGAGATCGTTTCCGCGCATCGCACCCCTGACAAGCTGTCCAGCTACGCCAAATCGGCGCGCTTGCGCGGCCTGCACGCCATCATCGCCGGTGCCGGTGGCGCCGCTCATCTGCCGGGCATGTGCGCCGCCTGGACCTCCCTGCCGGTGCTCGGGGTGCCCGTCGAGTCCCAGATTCTGCGCGGCCAGGACTCGCTCCTGTCGATCGTGCAGATGCCGGCCGGCATACCGGTCGGCACCCTGGCCATAGGCAAGGCCGGCGCCATCAATGCCGCCTTGCTGGCGGCAGCCATCCTCGCCCTGCACGACGAGGAGCTGCGGGCACGGCTCGACGCCTACCGGCAGGCGCAAACCGACCGTGTCCTGGCGCATCCGCGCCCTGAAGATGCGGCCTGAACCGCGACGCTGGAGCTTGCATGAAACCCTTGCCCCGACTTGGTATTTTTGGTGGCGGTCAGCTCGGCCGCATGCTGGCCATGGCCGCCCTGCCGCTGGACGTCCGCTGCAGCTTCTATGAACCGGCCGCCGCGGCCCCCGCAGCGGTCCTCGGCCCCTGCTTAGGCGACGCCCGGCACAGCCCGGCAGGCCTGGCTGACTTTCTCGCCAGCGCCGACGTCTTCACCTATGAGTTTGAGAACATCGATGTCGCCCTGGTCGAGGCCATCGCGGCGCACAAACCTGTCTATCCCGGCATCGTCTCTTTGCAAAAGGCACAGCACCGGCTGGCCGAGAAGAGCCTGTTCGGTGAGCTCGGCATTCCCACCCCGGCCTGGCGTCCGGTGCACAGCCGTGAGGACCTCGAGCAGGCTGCCGGTGCGCTGGGTCTGCCGATGGTGGTCAAGACCGCGACCATGGGCTACGACGGCAAGGGCCAGTTCGTCCTCCGCCATAGCGACGAGCTCGATGCCTGCTGGGACGCCCTGGGGGGACAAGGCAGCCTGATCGCCGAAAGCTTTGTGGCTTTCCGGCGCGAGCTGTCGATCATCGCGGTGCGCGCCCATGATGGCCAAACCGTGATCTATCCCCTCAGCGAGAATCGCCACCAGCAAGGCATCCTCAGCATCAGCCGCGTCCCTGCCGCGGCGGTCACGGCGGCGACGCTGGAGCAGGCACAGACCTACATACGCCGTCTGCTCGATCATCTGCAGCACGTCGGCGCCTTGACCCTGGAGCTCTTCGACACCGAGCAGGGTCTGCTCGCCAATGAAATGGCGCCGCGGGTGCACAACAGCGGCCACTGGAGCATCGAAGGGGCCGAGTGTTCGCAGTTCGAGAACCATGTACGCGCGGTTCTCGGTCTGCCCCTGGGCAGCACCGCGTGCCCGCGCCCGACCGCCATGCTCAATATCATCGGCCGCCACCCCGATCGTGACAAAGTCCTCGCTGTCACCGGGGCGCACCTGCATCTTTACGGCAAAACTGCGCGTCCCGGACGCAAGCTCGGCCATATCACCGTCAGCGCCGATGACCCGCAGACCCTGGAGGGCAAGGTGGCGCAGCTGCAGGCCTTGCTCTAGGACAAGATCCCGCCCATAGCTTTCATTGTATTGAAGGGATCTTGTCCTCGACCGCCTCGATCTGGACGGGAATGCCGTTGAGAACCGCCGTGCCGCTCAAGGTATCCAGCTCGGCGGCATCGCTCAGGTCATTGAAGCTGACCCCCGGTCGGTGCTGCGCCACCGTCAGGTGGACGCCCTGACGGTCATGGCCGTAGCCATGCGGCAAGGAGACCACGCCCGGCATGATCGCCTCGCTCAGCTGCAGGCTCACCTCGACCGCCCCCACCCGTGAGCTGACCCTGAGCTTTTGCCCCTCCTGCCAGCCTCGGCCTTCGGCGTCGGCCGGATGCATGAGCAAGGTGCAGCGCGGTGGACCTTTCACCAAACGCTGGGCATTGTGCATCCACGAGTTGTTGCTGCGCAGATGACGGCGTCCGATCAGCAGCCAGGGTGCCGCCACCGGCTCTTGCAGCTTGCGCTGCAGTCGCGGCAGGTCGTCGAGGTAGAGGCAGGGCACCAGGTCGATGCAATGGTCGGCGGTGCACAACCTTTGCGGCAGTGCCGTGCGCAGGGGACCGAGATCAACACCATGCACCGACTGGCGCAGACGCGCCAGGCTCAGACCGGGGCCAGGCGTCGTCCTTGCCAGGGCGGTATGTGCCAGTTTGCGTCGCCAGGCCAACTGTCGCCAGCCCTCGGGCAATAGCGTCTCAAAACGCTGCAGCTGTGCCAGCAGCCGCGGCCAGCCCGGCAAAGGCCGGCCATAAGGACCCGTGCGCAAGAGCAGGTCGAGCAGCCCTTCCATGCCGTAACGATCGAGCGCCCTGCCGGCCACTCGCCAGGCCAGTTTTTGCAGGCCACGCGCCGGTGCCAAACGCCGGCTCAGTTCAAAGAGGATGTCGATATCCTGGCGGGCCCCGGCGGGCAAAGGCAACATCGGCGGGGAATAGCGCGCCACATTGCGCACCGCCAGCATATTGAAGACGAGGTCGTAGTGACCATGCTCGAGCGGCCCCGAGGGCGGCAGGATGATGTGGGCATGACGGCTGGTCTCATTGACATAGATGTCGATGGCCACCATGAAGTCCAGACCGGCCAAAGCCTGATCGAGACGCCGGCCATCCGGCGCCGACAGAACCGGATTGCCGGCATGGGTGACCAGCGCCCGTATCTGTCCCGGGCCCGGGGTGAGGATCTCGTCGGCCAGGGTCGACACCGGCAGTTCACCACCGAACTCCGGCAACTGCCTGACGCGTGAGTGAAAACGGGCAAAGCCGCCGGCCTGCACCCCGAGACCGACCGGGTCGATGGCAGGGTGGGTGAACATCATGCCGCCGGGACGATCGAGGTTGCCGGTGATGATATTGAGCACCTGCAGCAGCCAGGCGCTGAGACCGCCCAGCGACTGGGTACAGGTACCGACACGACCGTAGGCGATGGCCGCCCGGGCCTGGGCAAACTCGCGCGCCAGGCGCCGCTGTGTGGCGGCGGGGATACCGACCTGGGCTTCGACCGCCTCGGGCGTATAAGGCATCAAGGCCGGCAACAGACGTTCCCAGCCCTGGGCCAGGGCGCGCAAACGACCGGGCTCGGCCCAGCCCTCGACGAGGATGGTGCGCGCCATCGCCGCCAGCAGCAGAGCGTCCGTACCGGGACGGATGAAGTGGTGCTCATCGGCCTTTTCGGCGGTCTCGGTGCGGCGTGGATCGATGACCACGACCTTGCCCCCGCGTTCTTGCAAGGCTTGCAGCCGGCCCATGACGTCGCCGGCGCTCATCAGGCTGCCCTTGGAGGCGGCAGGATTGGCGCCGATGCAGAGAAAGTAGTCGCTGCGATCGAGATCCGGCACCGGGATGAGGAGCTGATGGCCGTACATCTTGAGCGCTGCGAGCATGGTCGGTAGCTGATCGACCGATGTGGCAGAAAATTTCTGGCGGGCGCCCAGGGCTTTGACAAACACCGGCCACATCAGCATGGCGCCGGTGTTATGAACGGTGGGGTTGCCGGCATAAACAGCCAGGGCATCGCCCCCATGACGGCGGCGTACGTCGCGCAGGCCGTTCGCCACCTCGTCGAAGGCGAGCTCCCAGCTGATCTCCTCCCAGCCCTCACCGCGGCGGCGCAAGGGCCGGCGCACACGGTCCGGGTCGTTCTGAAGGTCCTGCAGGGCGACCGCCTTGGGACAGACATGGCCCTGCGACAAGGGGTCCTGGCGATCGCCACGTATGGACTGTATCTTGCCCTGCTCGTGCTCGATCTGAACACCACACATCGCTTCACAGAGATGACAGGTGCGAAAATGCTCTTCCATGGCGGGATCCTCCTCCGAGATGGCCCATGCTAACAAACTTGGCGCCCGGGAGCATCCTCGACCGCCCCGGGCCCAGCGGCGCTGGGCAGAAACTCTGCTAGACTGGCCTCGCCCTTACCGCAGGCAGGAGCACTGTGCATGTTCGAGTCCGCCGAGCTTCACCATAGCATCAGCAAATCCCAGTACGCACAGGAGCTGCCGCTGTTGCGCGAAAAACTCCTCGAGCTGCAGTTTGAGTTGCAGCAACGCAAGCATCTGTGTGTGCTGATCGTCATCGCCGGGGTTGATGGTGCGGGCAAGGGAGAGACCATCAATCTGCTCAACGCCTGGATGGATCCGCGGACCATAGAGACCTCGGCTTTTACGCCGGCGCAAGGCCAGGAAAAGGCCATGCCGCCTTTCTGGCGCTACTGGCAAGCCTTGCCCGAGCGCGGCCGCATCGGCATCTTCTTCGACTCCTGGTACTCCGACGCCATCGAGGATCGCGCCCGTGGCCGGCTCGATGACGCCGCCTACGACGCACGCATCCAGTCCATCATCAATTTTGAGAACATGCTCAGGCAGGAGTCGGTGCTCATCCTCAAGTACTGGTTCCATCTCAGCAAGAGCGAGCAAAAAGAACGCCTCGAGAAGCTGGCTGCCTCGTCGCGCAGCAGCTGGCGCGTGACCGAACAGGACTGGTACCGGCACCGCCACTACCGTGAGTATCGCTCCGCCGCAGAGCATGTTCTGCGCCTGACCAGCACCGGCGACAACCCCTGGCTGATCATCGATGGCAGTCAGGAAAACTATCGCAATCTCAGTGTCGGCCAGCATCTGCGTGACAACCTGAGCAGGGCCATCGAGCAGGCGCACCCGCAGCGCCGGGTCCAGGCGCCGGCCCTGCTCGCCGCCGTCGATCAGCGTAACCTGCTCAACTCCCTGAAACTGAACCAGCGTCTGAGCAAGAGCCACTACAAGGTGGCGCTCGAGGAGTGGCAGGGCCACCTCAATCAGCTGCTGCGCGAACCTGCCTTTCAGAAAGAGCACGCCCTGGCCGTCGTCTTTGAAGGCAACGACGCCGCCGGCAAAGGCGGCAGCATCCGCCGCATCACCCAGGCGCTCGACGCGCGCCACTTCCGGGTCGTCCCTATCGCCGCGCCGACCCCGGAAGAAGCCGGCCATCCCTACCTCTGGCGATTCTGGCGGCACCTGCCCTATCGCGGCCGGGTGACCATCTTCGATCGTTCCTGGTACGGTCGCGTCCTCGTCGAGCGTATCGAAAAGTTCTGCAGCACCGCCGACTGGATGCGTGCTTACGACGAAATCAACCAGTTCGAGCATCAGCTCGCCGAGAGCCGTATCCTGGTCGTCAAGTTCTGGCTGGCGATCTCCAAGGAGGAGCAGGCCCGCCGCTTTGAAGAGCGTGAGCGTACCGGCTTCAAGCGCTTCAAGATCACCGCCGAGGACTGGCGCAACCGTGAGCGCTGGGAGGACTATGTCGTCGCCGTCAACGACATGGTCGACCGGACCAGCACCCAGACCGCGCCTTGGATCCTGATCGAGGCCAACAATAAATACTTCGCGCGCATCAAGATCCTGCGCAGTCTCTGTGAACACATCGAGGCCGCCCTCGATCGTCACCTCCGGCAAAAAAAGGCAGGCAAAGCATGATCATCGAACATTTAAGCTGCGGCTCACTGTGTCCACATGGCCGGCGCTGGCTGAGCGGTGCGGACGCTGGCCATGAACCGGCTGAGCTGTGCTGCCACTGCCTGCTCATCCATGGCCCCGACGGACTCATCCTGGTCGACACCGGCTTCGGGCGGGCGGATCTGCGCGCCAGCAGCACCCGTCTGGGCCGCAGCTTCACGGCGATCGCCCGACCCCGTCTCGACGAAAGCCTCTGCGCCATCGCGCAGATCGAGGCGCGCGGCTTTCGTGCCGCCGATGTGCGCCATATCCTGCTCACCCACCTCGACCTCGATCATGCCGGCGGCCTGAGCGATTTCCCCCAGGCGACGGTGCACGTGCACCAGGCCGAACACCAGGCGGCCATGCATCCGCACCTGCGCGAGCGGGCCCGTTATCGCGCCTGCCAATGGCAGCATCCGGTACGCTGGCAGGTGCACGCCGGCGAAGGCGAAAGCTGGATGGGCCTGCACGGGATCAAGGCCCTGCCCGGCAGCGGCGACGACATCCTGCTCATCCCTCTGCCAGGACACACCCGCGGTCACTGCGGCATCGCCGTGCGCAGCCCTGCGGGCTGGCTGCTGCATGCCGGGGATGCCTATTTTCATCATGGCGAGATGCTCGATCCGCCACGCTACCCGGCCGCCATCGAAGTCGTCGAGAGCCTGCTCAACGTCGATCGCCGGCAGCGCCGCCTCAACCGCGATCGCCTGCGCGCCCTGGCGCAGCGCCGGCAAGCCGATGTCCGCGTCTTCTGCGCCCACGACCCGCAGGAGCTCAAGCTCCTGCAGGCCGCCGGACAGGTCTAAAAGTCGAACATCGTCATCAGATCGCCGAGCGCAGGTTTATTGACCGGCTGGTAGGGATTTTGCGGCGTGACCACCGGATTGGGCAGGTTGTCACGACTACGCGCCGACAGGGGGGGCAGGCGCCAGTTACGTTCGATGAACTTGAGGATGGAGGCATGGTCCTGGTAGACGTGATCGACGTGACCGGAGCGCGCATAAGGCGATATCACCAGCATGGGGATACGGGGTCCGTCGCCGAAGAAATCGAGATTCTGGATGCTGCCCGTATCGAAGTGACCGCCGCCTTCGTCGGTGGTGACGACGATCGCCGTATGCGCCCACAGGGCGGGGTTGGCCTGGACGGCAGGGATCAGCTGCTGCAGAAACGCCTCATACTCGGAAGGCTGCGAATAGCCCGGATGGCCGCTCGCGGTGTTCATGGGAACGACGAAAGACACCGCCGGTAAAGTGCCCTGGCTGACCTCGTTGTAGAAACTGGTCAGACCCTTGAGCTGGGCAAAATTGTTGGCCTGGGTGACGATGCTGGGAAAGCCGAGCAGGGCATCACCGAGCAGGTTGATTTCGCCATTTTGCAAAAGCGGCAGGAGCGCTTGCACCTGACTGGCGCTGAGACCATGCGCCTGCGCATACGCCTGAGCGACCTGCTGCAGGTCGGCGAGCTCGCTGCCGCCGGTGAACCAGGACCAGCTGACGCCGTGCGCGTTGAGAGCGTCGGCGATACTGGGCAGGGTCTGTGGCGGATAAGCCAAACTGGCCGTCGAATAGCCGCTGTCGCCGGGGGCAACGGGCTGAGCCTGGCCCTTGATGCTATAGGCCGGGTTGTAGTTATTGACCAGGTAGTAAGCTCCCGGCGCGCATCGGCTGTTGCTGGTGCCCAACTGCTGCAGACGCTGCAGGATGGCAGCGACACCCGGCTGGCTGCTATCGGCACAATTGACATAAGAGCCGCCGTTGTAGCCGTCACCCTGGTAGAAGTCGGCGCTTCCCGCCTGCGGCGTCGGATTTTCAATCTGGCTGGGATCGGGGACGCTCGAACCCTTGTAGTTGTAAACCGGCAGATCGCCGCTGGCCAGATAGAAGAAGTTCATGCCCGTACCACCCATGATGCCCTGGTGGTCGTTGTCACTGAGCGCGAAATGGTCGGCCAGGTACTTGAAGTACGGGGCATCCCCGGTGCTCATATTGAAAAAGCCCATGAGTTCGCCCCCCTGACCCGGATTGCTGGCGCTCACCCCGGTGGTCATCGCCCCCTGGCCGGCGTTCACCGCCACCCAGGTGAACAGGTCGTGCACGCTGTTATCGCCATCGGTCTGCTGCCACATCTGGAAGAAGCGATGCACCGGGTCGCCCGTCTCGTTTTGTGGGATCGCGCCCGGCTGCGCCGCATAAGGCACGTACTTGCTGATCTGGAAAGGTCCCGGGGGCAGATTGGCGGGGAAGTTCATGTCCGCCACCCCGCCCGCCGTCTGCAGATTGGCGTAATTGACGATGCCGATCTGGGTCGGTTGCGGCAGGTAGGTGTAGTAGGACTGACGGCCCAGATTGAGACTGTAGCTGGTACTGGGAATGGCCTGGCTTTGCTTGGCCAGCGCGTAATTCGGGCCCGGTGTACCGTCGGCCTGGATGATGCCCTCCGAGAGGAGGTTAAAGACGCTCTGGCCGGCACCCGGCTGATAAGCGCCAAACAGGGCATCGAAGGTATGGTTCTCGCCCACCACCACGATCAGGTGCTGGATGGGGGTCGTCGTCGGCGCCTGGCTTTGCGCCAGGGCCGACTGTATCGCCGTCGAACTCAGCACCGTGGGGTTATCGACGCTGCCTTGCGCCGGGATGTGCAGGACCACCGCCGCGGCATCGCTACCGACTTTGACTTCGCCGCTATGCAGATTGATGTAGAGCTGATCGAGCAGCTTGTCGAGACCATCCTGGCTGGGATCGGCCACGTAGGCGGTGCTCAAAGGCGCACTCAGCCACTGGCTCGAAGCGCCAAAAGCACTCAGCAGCGGGGCCCAGAGGGCGAGCACCGGCTGGGCCACCTGCTGGATGCTGGCGGCGTCCAGCTGCGCGGCCTCGATCTGCGCTGCCAGTGGAGGTCCCTGCAGGGTGCTGCCGAGCAACCTTTGGGTGATCAGCGAGGTCAGCGGATTGAGGGGGGTGTTGGCCTGACCCGGCGCGCTGATGACCGTCGACAGCACCACCGGGGTGCCGTCGGCATCGGTCGCCGGCGCCGTCAGCACATAAGGAAACTGTCCACCCAGACTCAGCTGGAAGTGCCCCTGCGCATCGCTGGGCGCGGAGACGCTCTGCAGACCATGGACATCGGTAGCGGTCACCGGCACACCGACCAGCGGTCTGCCCGTACCGACCACACCGCTGGCCTGCGGCAAAGCACTGGTTTTGCTGCCGCAGGCGGCCAACCCCAGACACAGGCCCACGATCCCCACCCTATACAGCGAATACCTCAACATGCCATCACCTGTTTTTTAGCTTAAAAAGGCTTCCCTGACGATCGACAGGATGTCCCCTCTATCCTGATGAGCCGACATATCTATCTCAGTTTCGTGACAAAAAGATGATTGATCACCACTTGACATAGTGATCCTCCCAAAGCCCCATGACCTGGTCGAGCGGCCAGCGCCGACCGGCGGCGTCCAGATGACCGCGATAGAGGCCCTGGCGCTGACAAAAGCGGCTGTCGATCAGGCCGGTATGCAGGTACTCGGCGTGCTCGTCGCGACCTTGAAAATGCAGTTCCAGACCCTCACCCGCGGCCTGGCCTTGCTCACCCTGTCCGCGCAGAAAGACCGCCGCCAGCTTGTGCAGGCGACCATCGATCCAGACGGCATTTTCATTCTGCCCACTTTCATTGACACCCATGGCAAGATTGAGGCCGACGCGATGGCCATCGATCCAGGTGGCCAGACTGCTCCACTGCCAGGCAGTCTGCCGCCGCATCAGGCCCAGACTCAGATCATGACTGGCGAGCATGGACGCCGTCGACCAGGTGCGGCCGCGCCACTGCAGCTCACCCTGAACGCTCAGGGCCGCGCGCTTGACCGTATAGGTCCACGAGCAGGCGCCCGCCGGCAGGCTGAGCACGAGCGGCTCGCAGCCCGATAAAAGCAGTTGCCCGCGCAGCTGCAGACGCGGCCAGTCGAGCTTCAGGTGGAGACCGTCGTCGGCCTGCCTGAGCTCGATACGGCCGGCACCGTGATAGCAGGACAGGCCCTGTGGCGCCGTGGCCAGGTGCATACGCCGCGGCCAGGGCAAGCCCCGCCAAGTATCGGCCTGGGTACGGCCTTGCTCGTGCACATAGACAAAGACCTGGTGAGCGTAACCAAGGTCGACCAGGGCCAGGCCGAGCATGAACTCCTCATGAACCAGGCTAACAAAGTGCCAGTGCTTGTAGCGCAAAAAGCGCGTCCACTTCGGCCATTGCCCACCCATGGGCCGCTGCAGACGCAGACGCTCGAGCGCGTAAGCGGCCGGCTCCTGCGTCCACCAGCCCAGCTGTGCCTGACCATCCGCACCGATCAACTGCGCCGGCGGCGCCTCAGCGCGCCAGCTCACGAGATCGCCAAGTGCGCGGACAGGGCGGGACGGTAACGCCGCACCCAACGATTGAGGGGGCGCTCGAGCAGGGCCGGCAGCGGCAAGCCCAAAGGATTGCTCTCGGCATGCTCGATGTCGCCGACCACCCGCGTGCCCATCACATAGTCGAACCAGGGACGGGTGACGCACCAGTTGGCATCCTGACTGGTGTTCATGTGATGATCATAATGCCAGGGGATGCGCCGGCGTCCCCACTGTGGGTCCAGGTGTGAACGACTGTGGACGTGGTAATAGCGCCAGGCGGCGTAGTAGGTGCCGAGGGTAAAAAAAGGCGCCACCGGCGCGACCAGCGTCGTCATCCCGGTCAAGGCCAGCAAGGCGGCGACTTCTTTGCGGGTGCGTTCATGGCGCAAGCCCTGCTCGTAGCAGTCATCGTGGTAGCCTTGCAGCCGCACTTCCTTATGGTGCGCCCAGTGACTGCGCATCTGCTCCGGAAAAGGGCTGTAACGCGCCTGCCCTGGACGCGGCGTACCATGCAAGAAATACTTATGAGCCACCCACTCAAAACCATTGGCGAACAGCAGTCCCACGGGAAATCCCAACATGACAAGGCCTCCAGGCAGTCCTAGCAGATTTCAGTCTAGAACAGTGTGCAGCCTCAGGCTTGACCGCACGGGACGGCTTTTGACATTAGACGCCAGCAAGAAAGCCATACCGGCGACACCCACAGGCACGATAGCCTGCATAGCCTGATATACTCCCCCCCATCTTTCCCAGCCCAGCCGCAGGGGAGGCTGTCGCAGCAGGCCTCTGCCCATTCTGGAGTGAGTATCTTGATCCTATCCTTACGCTTGACCCTGTTTGCCCTCCTGTTGCAGATCCTGGCAAGCTCGGTCGCGGCCCTGGAGCTGCAGGACGGCAGGCTGATCAACGCCACCCCCTATAGCAGCAGCCTGGTCGACGACAGCGACCTTCTTGACATCCATGAGCTCAGCAGCCCGGCCTACCAGGGGCAGTTTCATGCCGTCCGTAAAAACCGCCTGCATGCCAGCTACCTCCGCCATGGCCTGTGGTTGCGCCTGACCATCAGCAATAGCCAGTCGCGCGATCGCGACGCCGAGCTCATCATCGATCAACCCAGCATCAGTCTCCTGCACGCCTATGTCGCCGCATCTGCTGCGGGCACCATCCTGCAAGTTCCTGAGGGCATCACACAGCCGGCGACGCACCCGCTCTGGCAAAAGCAGGCCTATATTTTTCGTGTTCCTCTGCCCGCACACAGCGCCCGCACGGTTTATCTGCGCCTGAGCTCCAAGCTCAGCCTGAACCCACGCCTGCTGCTCACCGACGACTATGGCGCCGGCGCCTGGCAAGCTCAGCAGAACCTCATCCTCGGCCTGGCCTGGGGCGCTTTGCTGAGCCTGCTGCTGGTCAATTTCTTTGCCTTTTTCCGTACCCGCCAGGTCGCACACCTGGACTACATGGGTTTCCTGCTCGCCCTCTTCGCCTATTCGGCCAGTCATAGCGGCTACTTCGGCCTCGCCTACCCGGCGGCGACCATCCCGGAGAACGACATCGAGCTTGCCAGCCTTCTGGTCCTGCTCGTCCTCGCTCTGAAGTTTTTGCGCAATTATCTGCAGTTCAAGCGTCACCTGCCCATCGTCCACCATATCCTTGGCCTGGAGCTCGGTATGTTGCTGCTGCTGCTCGTTGCCATGCCCATCCTGCCCCTGCACGCGCTGGCACGCATGAGTGCCGAGGCGACCCTGTTCGTCGCCCTCAGCTTGATCCTCAGTGCCGCCCTGGCCGCCTTGCGGCGGCTGCCGCAAGCACGCATCTACCTCTTCGCCAGCCTGCCGGTGGCCTTGATCACCCTGGGCAACAGCAGCCTCGCCCTGGCCGGCGTCAGTTTCAGCGACACCATGGCCTATGCGTCGCTCTACGCCGTCCTCGTCCAGGGCTGGGTGCTGATCCTGCACATCGCCATGCGCGCCGGCTATCTGCGTCAGGAGGTGGCCCAGCTGGCCCATCAACTGCAGCGCAGTGAGTCCTCCCTGAAGATGCGCACGCGCTTCATCAAGCACATCAGCCATGAAATGCGCACCCCGATGAGCGGCATCCTCGGCATGACCGAGCTGCTGCGCGATACGCCACTCACCCCGAGACAACGTGAATACGCCAACATCATCGAGCACTCCACGCAATCCCTGCTGCGCATCCTCAACGACCTGCTCGACTTTGCCACCCGTGATGGCGACAGCCTGAGTCTGGTCGAGGAGCCGGTGGAGCTCAGCGGCCTGCTCGATGACTGCTTGAGTACTTTTCGCAATCTGGCCGAGGAGAAGAGTCTTGAACTCATCGGTGCTGTCGATCCGGCCCTGCCCACACACATCATCGCCGACCCGACCCGCCTCCGACAAATCATCAGCAGCCTGTTGCGCAATGCCCTGCGTCATACCCAGCGTGGTGATATCGAGCTGCGCCTGCTACCAGGTCAGGAGCGCCATCTGCGCTGTGAAGTGCATGACACCGGCATAGGCTTGCCCAAGGACCAGCTGCTCAGCCTGTTTGAAGCGCCGCTGCTGGACATCGACGAACAGATCCTCGACACCCATCTCGGCCTGACCGTCTGCCGCCAGCTCGTCCACCTCATGGGCGGCCGTATGGGCGCTGAAAGCACGGAGCGCGTCGGCACCTGCATCTGGTTCGAACTGCCGCTGAAGATCGTCGCCCATCCGCTCGAGAACGGCCAGGACGACGGCACAGCGCTCGAAGGCCTGCGCCTGCTGGTGGTCGACGACAATCCGACCATGCTGCGGGTCATCGAACAGCAGGCCAGCAGCTGGGGCATGAAAGTCAGCTGCTGTGACCATGGTCAGCAGGCCCTGGCCCTGGCGCGCAATGCCGCCATGCTGGGCGAACCCTTTGCGGTCATCGTCCTCGACCAGAACATGCCCGGCATGAATGGGCTGCAACTGGCCGCCCATATCAAAGAAGACCCGCTGATCACCCGCGATGTGCTCATGCTCATGCTCACCGGCATGCGCACCGCCCCCACCTACACCATGGCCAGCAACGCCGGCATACGTCGCGTCCTCACCAAGCCGCTGACCGTACGCCAGCTCAAGCGCGCCATCTGCGAGGAACTCAGCCATATCGAGCGCAAACCGCCCGAGCAGGAGCTGCAGGGCGTCGATGCCGCCACCCAGCTCAAGCAGATGCGCATCCTGGTCGCCGAAGACAATCCGCTCAGCCAGAAAGTGATACGCGGCATGGTGCTCAAGCTGGGCGCCGAATGCACCGTGGTCAACAACGGCAAAGAAGCTGTCGAAGAGATCAGCCGGCGCAGCTACGATGTCATCCTCATGGACTGCGACATGCCGCATATGGACGGTTACATCGCCACCCAATCCATACGCGAATGGGAGCACATGACACAAAGACGACCGACCCCCATACTGGCGCTGACCGGTCACATCCTGGACGAACACCAGGCCCGCTCACTGGAAGCCGGCATGAACGAGCACCTCAGCAAGCCTGTCGAGCTCTCCGAGCTGCGGGCAGCGCTGCTGCGCTGGTCGACCTATTGACCGAACAAAACTTCCATCGCCACTTCCAGCGAAGCCGCCCAGCGCGGCGCTATGCGGGGCAGGAAGACATCGACCTGCTCCGTCTGCCCAGGGATGGCGTGCTGCAGCGCCAGGCCCTGGATACCGGCGGGGGCATAGCGGATATGGGTGTAAGCCGGACGCAGATCCAGGTAAAGCCAGGGGCGCCAAATCTGGCGGCGGTAATCCACACCCGGACCCCAGTTCAAAAATACCGGGCTGGGGTGGGTGATGCCTGACCAGGACACCCCCCCGCTGATCGAGGCCCGCGAACCGATCTCGTGCGACAGGGTCAGCGCCTGCACCCATTGCTCACCCATCTCGCGTTGCAGCTGCTGCCAGTCCCAGGTGCTGGAAAAACGCGCGATGGTGTGCTTGTCGAGCAAGCGCTCGATCTCGAAGATGGTCAAGGATTCGGCTTCCGTCTTCGAGCTCTCGATGAAGACCTGGTGGAAATTGAAAACGTAGGCCGCCGACAAAGGCAGCGTCCGGTGATAGCGCAAGCGCACAAAAGCATCGAAGCCGCTGCGCAGGCCGATGTCAGCCGTGGCCCCGGTGTAACGCTCGAGGACACCACGCCAGCGCAAGGCGACGGCACCGGCCGAGGTCGCCGGTGTACGCACCTGCAAGGGACTGGGCATACCGATCTGCGCCGGATTGATGTCCTGCTGGTTGCTCTCGAGCAGGACCGCAAAACGACGCTCCGCCGCCGGCAGATCGAGCCGGGTGCTGATACTGTGGGTGTTGTACATGCCCTGGATCTGATCCCAACCCATGCCCTCGCGCACCGTGACCAGGGAACTGGCGGCACTGTCGAGCATCAGGTCATCACCGAGATTGGGACCGGTAAACCAACCATTCACCCAACTGGCCAAAGCATTGGCCCGCCAGGAGAAATAGCAGTGCGCGGCGTCACTCCAGCCCAATAACTCACCCTCAGCATTGCTGTTGATACAGCTGCTGGCATCGCGATAGGTCAACTTGAGGGCTGTCGACGCAGGCTTCGATGCAGGCTTCGATGCAGGCTTCGATGCAGGCTTCGATGCAGGTGCAGGTGCAGGTGCAGGTGCAGGTGCAGGTGCGGATGCTGGGGCGGATGCTGGGGACGATACCAAGGTATCGCCCCAGCAGGACAGGGTCCCCAGCAATATCAGCAGCAGCCAGCTTGTGCCCCGCACCATGCACTTTCGTCCCTGAGCCTATGCCCTCATTGTCACCATGAGCTCAGAACATGGCAAGTGCTCTTGTGCTCAGAAGTAGCTCGCCGGGAAACTCATGATGGCGGCGGCACCGGCACGAACAGCAGCCAGGCGTTGATCCACTTCCGGCAGCAGGCGCTCCATGAAGTAGGCGCCCAGGCGCAGCTTGTCGGCATAGAAAGCCTCTTCCTGCTGGTGCGGCCAGGCCGCTTTGGCCATCAGCGCCCACATATGGGCGTAGGTGGTCAGACCGAACAGGTGCAGATAGTCGACGGCGGCCGCGTTGGTCGCATCCGCATCCGTCGCCGCCTGCTGCAGCAAGAGGGTGGTCGCTTCCTGCAAGCGCTCCAAAGCCCGTGCCAGCGGCAAGGTGAAGGCATCGAGTCCCGGCTCGTTCTTCATGCTGTTCAACAGCACTCGAACTTCTTCGACGTAGCCGTGCACGAAAGCACCCTGATTGCGCACCACCTTGCGGCCGGCGAGATCCTGAGCCTGCACGCCATTGGTACCTTCATAGATCTGGGCGATGCGCACATCGCGCACATACTGCTCCATACCCCATTCACGGATATAGCCATGACCACCAAAGACCTGCTGGGCATCGACGCAGGCGGTAAAGCCGCGATCGGTCAAAAAGGCCTTGGCGATCGGCGTGAACAGGGCCACACGGTCAGCGGCCGCTTTACGCTCAGCCGGGTCGCTGGCGTACTTGGCCTGATCGAGCGCCTGCGCGACATACATGGTGAAGCAGCGGGCCGCTTCATTGTGGGCGCGGACGGACAGCAGCATGCGCCGCACATCAGCGTGCACGAGCAAGGGATCGGCCATCTTCTCGCGTTCCTGGGCGCCGCGCGCCGAGCGTCCTTGCAGGCGGTCACGGGCGTAGGCGGCGGCATTCTGGTAAGCCACCTCAGAAGCCCCCAGCCCCTGGATGCCCATGGACAGGCGTTCGTAGTTCATCATGACGAACATCGCTGCCAGCCCTTCATTGACTTCACCCACCAGCCAACCCCGAGCGGCGTCGAAATTCATCACACAGGTGGCCGAGGCCTTGATCCCCATCTTGTGCTCGATGGAGCCGACCTGCACCGCGTTGCGTGCCCCCAGGCTGCCGTCTTCGTTGACCAGAAACTTGGGCACCAGAAACAATGAGATGCCCTTGGAGCCTGACGGTGCGTCGGGCAGCTTGGCCAAGACCAGATGGATGATGTTTTCCGCCAGGTCGTGTTCACCGCCGGTGATGAAGATCTTGGTCCCGGTGATCTCGTAGCTGCCGTCGGCCTGGGCCACCGCCCGCGTCTTGATGATACCGAGGTCCGTACCGGCATGCGGCTCGGTCAGACACATGGTGCCCGACCAGGTTCCAGCGTAGATCTTGGGCAGATAGCGATGGCACAGTTCCGGCGTGGCGTGTTGCGACATCGCCAGGGCCGCACCGATACCGAGCAAAGGATAGAGAGCAAAAGAGGGATTGACGGCAAAGAGGATTTCATCGCTCATCACCGTCACTGTCTTGGGCATGCCCTGACCGCCATAGGCCGGATCAGCACCCAGGCCTATCCAGCCGCCCTGGGCGTACTGGGTGAAGGCCTCCTTGAAACCCGCCGGGGTGAACACCTGGCCGTTCTCGACCCGGCAGCCCTCCTCGTCGCCACTGCGATTGAGCGGAAACAGGACCTGCTCGGCGAACTTGGCACTTTCATCCAAAATGGCCTCGACCAGATCACGACTGACGTCCTGCAGGTCAGGGGAGGCACTCCAGTTCTTCTCGACATCGAAGACTTCGAAGGCGACGAACTTCATATCTCGCAAAGGGGCTTTGTAGACGGGCATGAACGATCTCCTGAGACGGCTATCTGCAATACGATATTGAGCAAAAGCCCGCACGAAGCGGGCCCTGGCCACCACCGCGGAGACCGCGGTGGCTGAACTGACGAGGCCTTAGAAAGCCAGGTGATCGGCGTCGATCTGCATCAGCACGTCCAAGCCACCACGCATGGCACCGAGGTGTGCCTGGGTGCGCGGCAGTATGCGCTTGAAGTAGAACTGGGCCGTCTGCACCTTGGCCTTGTAGAAGGCGGCTTCAGCGGTGCCAGCATCCAGCTTGTCCTGTGCCACCTTGGCCATCCAGGCCCAGAGGTAAGCCATGGTGACATAACCGGAGTACATCAGGTAGTCCACCGCAGCGGCACCGACCTCCTCGGCATTCTGCATGGCGCGCATGCCGATTTCCGTGGTCACTTCGCCCCACTCCTTGTTCAAGCGAGCGAGTTCCTTGACGAAGTCACCGACCACCGCATGGCCTTCATTGGCCTGGCAGAACTTGTGCACGATCTTGGTGAACTGGCGCAGCATGGCCCCCTGGGTCTGCAGGACCTTGCGGCCGAGCAAGTCCAGAGCCTGGATCTGGGTAGTGCCTTCATAGAGCAGTGCGATACGGGTATCACGCACGATCTGCTCCATACCCCACTCACGAATGAAGCCGTGGCCACCGTAGACCTGCACACCATGGTTGGCGGCTTCATAACCGACTTCGGTCAGGAAAGCCTTGGCGATAGGCGTCAGGAAGCTCATCAGATCATCCGCCACCTTGCGCTGATCGGCGTCTTGCGTGCCGGTCACGATATCGGTCTGCGTGGACAGCCAGTAGACCATGGCGCGGCCGCCTTCGGCAAAAGCCTTCTGGGTCAGCAGCAGCTGACGCACGGCCGGATGCACGATGATAGGATCGGCTTCCTTCTCCGGCGCCTTCGGGCCCGACAGCGAACGCATGGCCAGACGATCGCGAGCGTAGCTGAGCGCACCCTGGAAAGAACCTTCAGCCGCGCAAACACCCTGCAAAGCCGTCCCGATACGGGCCGTGTTCATGAAGGTGAACATGCAGTTGAGACCACGATTGGGGGGGCCGATGAGAAAGCCGGTCGCCTGATCGAAGTTGATCACGCAGGTGGCCGAGGCCTTGATCCCCATCTTGTGCTCGATCGAGCCACAAGCCACGGTATTGCGAGCGGCTATGCCGCCTTGGCCGTCGGGCATGAACTTGGGCACGATGAACAGCGAGATACCCTTGGTGCCCTTGGGCGCATCGGGCAGACGAGCCAGCACGATGTGGACGATGTTCTCCGCCATATCGTGTTCGCCGGCGGAGATGAAAATCTTGGTGCCGGTGATCTTGTAGCTGCCGTCCGCCTGCGGTTCGGCGCGGCTACGGATGATGCCGAGATCGGAACCTGCATGCGACTCGGTCAGACACATGGTGCCGGTCCACTTGCCGCTGATCAGCTGGGTCAGGTAGGTCTGCTTCTGTTCCTCGGTGCCGTGCTGCTCGATGGTGTTGACGGCGCCGTGCGAGAGGCCGGGGTACATCGACCACGACCAGTTGGCGGTACCGTTCATCTCACTCATGGCGATACCGACGGAAGGCGGCAGGCCCTGTCCACCGTACTCAGGCTCGGCACTCAAGGCGCCAAAACCCAGTTCCACAAACTTGGCATAGGCTTCTTTGAAGCCCTTGGGCGTGGTCACCACGCCATTGTCAAAGTGGCAACCTTCTTCATCACCGCTACGATTGATCGGCGACAGCTCATTCTCGGCGAACTGGGCTCCGGCCTCGATGATGCTGTCGACCAGCTCACGATTGGTCTCGGCGTAGGCGGGAATGGCGGCGTACTGCTTTTCAACGTCCAACATCTCATGCAAAACGAATTGCATGTCACGAAGGGGGGCTTTGTACTGGGTCATGGAATGATCCTCTGGGTAGTGTCACCACGGATACACAGGCAAGCATTAGAGGCGAAGAACGCACACCCCGATCCCTAGGGGGAGCAGCCTCTGTGAAGGGATTGTAGAGCAGAATATTGGACGCGTGTACCGCGATTCGTGACCAGCCAGTACTGGACTTAGGCCCGCGTATCCACCAGCAAACCCAGGGTCTGGTCCGCCGTACGCACCACCGCCACGCTCGCCTGCACCTGCTGGCTTGCCGCCTGCATCTGCACGAGGTTTTGTGTCAAAGTCGAGCTTGATGCCGAGCCTGTGGCCGAACGAGCGATCACCGCAGCACTCTGATCGAGGCTGCTCATCCCCTTCTGCACACCGGCCAGACCTGTAGACAACGATGAAGACAAGGGCGAGATCATAAAACACCTCCGCGCACCGCGCCTTTACGACTCACCTAAAGCATAAGCCCTCTGCACACAACTGTCATGAGCATGGCTAGATGATTTTGCGCTAAAAAGCACGACAAACCCCCGACATACAGCCTCAGAACAGCTCTATCCGTGGCGCGCTTTCCTCCTGCTGGTGAGCACCCTTGCCGCCAGCAGCGGCGCCGGTCATGGCACGATGGGTTTCACGCTGGCTCTCCATGGCGTAGTCGGCAAACAGGCGCTCCAGTTCTTGGGTCACAGGGGCCAGAGCGATAGGCGTCACCAGGGCATCGGGCAACTGCCGTGCCAAAGCCTGCATATGCTCATCCAGACAGACCAAAGAGCTGGTCACATGCTCCATCTGCTGACGCGTAATATCCTGGAACTGCAACTCGCCGAGCATGGACATCACCAGCTGATGCACCTCGGCTGAGCCGTGATCCAGGCTTTTGGTGAACTCGATGACGTAGTTGGCCAGGCGATGAAAGTCCTGGCCGGTGGCCTGCAATTGTTCGGCGATCTTGGTAAATTCCTGCATCTGCCGTTCGGCGTCGTTGAGGCCCATGCGCTCGCTGAGCTCCATTCGAACGGAGGTGCCCACGTGAGCGATACCCTGGGTAATCTGCGAAGCGGCCTGACCGGTCTGCTCAGCCAGCTTGCGCACTTCGTCGGCGACGACGGCAAAGCCGCGTCCCTGCTCACCGGCGCGCGCCGCTTCGATGGCGGCATTGAGGGCCACCAGGTTGATCCGCTTGGCGACATCCTGGATCAAGGTCGCCAGGGGCGACAGGGACACCACCTGGTTCACCACCAGCTCAAAGGTCTGGTGCGCCGTCTCGATGTCGGCCGCACGCTGGTCCTGATAGTTGCGCAGTTGCGTCAAGGCGGCAAGATTGCGATGAATCTGGCTGTCAACGTTGCAGGCCAGGTCGTCCGAGTAGCTTTTTGCACTGCTGACCTCCTTGAGGACAGAATCCAGGGCATCCTGAATGGCATTGGCCCTGGCAACAATAGTGATAGCGGCAGACTCGGTGAACGACGCCACTTGCTCGAGATGGCCGCGCAACACCGTATTGAACTTCGGCACATCAAGCAGCTGCTCCTCCACCTTGTCGAAATTGCTGATCGCCATCGCCTGCAATCTCGCCATCATTTGCAAGGTGCTGGCGTAGCTGCCGCGCAGCTTGTCCAAAAAAAGATGGCGAACCAAGTACTCATAAAAAAATGTCAAAGCCACCAACAACGCACTGAAGCCCCACTCAGCCAGACTGTCGTAGGGCGAATTGGGGTAGTGATCGTGCAGGCCATGCATGATATGTATCGCCAGCACGGTCAACAGCAACTGCACGGCCATCGTCAGCATACGCGCACTGGTGGTCCACAACAGTGCGTGTTGTTGCAGCATACCCGGGACCATATCAGGAACTTGCTTGGAGCCTTTCATCATCGATTCATCCGTTCAATGCAGGCCCCGCGCTTGCAAGGCCTGCCCCATCGCTTTGTCTTGGCCGAGGATGTGCTTCATCCACCAGCTCCTTAAAAACTCCACCATCATCTGCGGGTCGCTGTTCATATCCAGTCTAGCCAGCCAAATCCAATAGTTGCGATGCTCCTTGATATGCGCCGCGCGCTCCGGCCACTCGGGAATGACCGTCTCCATCAGCAGCTCCTCACGCATAAAGTGACTGGCGGCATATTCATTCAGCCGTGCCTGCCAAGCATCCATATGCTTCATACGACCTGACTCGGCCAACACGATGATACGATTGATCATTTGCAACAAATAACGATGATCTCGATCGACCTGGCTTATCCCCACTTCGCAATCATCTGTCCAGCGCAACTGCGTCATACTGACCCTCGATTAAAATAGTTCTATGCGGCGTGTCGAGCTCGCGACAACAGCTCCGCCTTCCTTTTGTCCCTTTTGTTGCCAACTCCACTCGCGATTGACCGCTTCTTGGACATCGGCGCTGACGACCGCCATGCGCCGGCAAAACACATCGCCATTGGGCACGGCGATCACCTTGCGCGAACAGGCCCCCCCGAGGTCCTCGGCCACCAAAGCGATACCTTCGCGCTGCAACCATTCCCGGGCAAAGCGAGCGTTATCCTCACCGATCATGGTCTGCAGCGAGTGCATGACGGTGCCGCCACCGAAGGCCTTGGCGATCAAGCTGGACTTGCTAGCTCCGCGAGCGAGCATGGCGTTGACCAGCACCTCCATGGCGTAGTCACCGGCCAGCACCACATCCGGATCCTCCTCGCCATAAGCACTCTGCGCGTGCCGGCGCGGCAGCAAAAAGTGGTTCATGCCGCACAGTCCGAGACGGGGCTCATGCAGGCAAACAGCAACACAGGAGCCGAGAATGGTCGCGATAGGGCGCTCACTTTCTACCGCCCAGCCGCCGGGGTGCAAGGTTCTGGCCTGCCGCTCCAGGGCTCGCGTATCCACTGACTCAGGCATGGTGGCTGTACTCCATGAGGGCCGCCGCCACCGCCGGCAAGGGCAGGACACGATCCACCGCACCCCGCTTGATCGCTTCCTGGGGCATGCCAAACACCACACAGGTGGAAGCATCCTCGGCGATGGTTTGCGCACCCGCAGCGTGCATGGCCAGCAGCCCCCGTGCACCGTCATCGCCCATGCCCGTCAGGATGACGCCCAAAGCATTGGCGCCCGCTGCTTCCGCCACCGATCGAAACAGCACATCAACCGAAGGCTTATGCCGATTCACCACCGGACCGTCGGTCACTTGTACCAGATAGCGGGCACCACTACGGCGCAGCGACATATGGCGGCCACCGGGCGCGATCAAGACATGACCGGTCATCACGCGATCGCCATCGACGGCCTCTTTGACTTGCACCTGACACAGGCTATTGAGCCTTTCCGCAAACATGGCGGTAAACTTCTCTGGCATGTGCTGAACCACGACGATGCCGCAGACCGATCGCGGCAGCCGCACCAGTATCGCTTCCAGGGCCTGGGTGCCCCCCGTCGAGGTGCCGATAGCGATCACCCTGTCGGTGGTACTGGCCATGGCCGGCTGATCCAGAAGCGGGGCTGTGGCCACCGGGGCTCGACGTAGCCGCCGCGGTTCGATCTCTGCCGCAGCGCGGATGGCGCCGATAAAATTGCCGGCTTCATCTTCAAGAAAGCTGTTCAGGCCCACCCGTGGCTTGGTAATGATGCTGACCGCCCCTGCGGCCATGGCCTCAACCGCGGTCTGTGTGCCGCGCTCGGTCAAAGTGGAACAGATGATGACCGGCGTGGGCCGTTCATTCATGATCTTGCGTAAAAAGGAAAGCCCGTCCATGCGCGGCATTTCGATATCGAGGACGATGACATCGGGCCATTCCTTTTTCATGGCCTCCATGGCAAAAAGCGGATCACTGACTGCGGCGATCAACTCGATCGTCGGGTCTTTCGCCAGAATATCGCGGGCCGCCCGCCTGACCACTGCCGAATCATCCACCACCATCAGCCGGATCTTTCTTGCCATCGTGGACTCCTCAATCGACGCGGGTGTAGATCGTCGGCCTGACCTGACGCAAGCCATTGACCAAGCCATTCAGCGACTCCGAATGGCCCACCACCAGATAGCCCTGCGGACGCAAGCGCGTCAGTAAATTCTGTACAACCTTACGCTTGGTCTCGGCGTCAAAGTAAATCATGACGTTACGCAGAAAAATCACATCGTAGAGCTCCGTGGCCGACAACGGCTCCATCAGATTGCAGCTCATAAAGCAGGTATGTTCGCGCAGTTGCCGGTCGATCAAAAAGGTGCCCGCCTGCGCCCCCCGGCCTCTCAGGCAATATTTTTTCCGGTAAGATTCCGGCAAACCCCGGCTGCGCGCCTCGTCGTAGTGACCGCGCCGCGCCGTCTCCACCACCATCTCGCTGATATCCGTGCCGGTCACACGCCACGGCGCTGCCAAGCCGAGGACCTCAGCCAGGACCATGGCGATGGTGTACACCTCTTCGCCGGTGCTGCAAGCTGCACTCCACAGCGCTGGCGACGCCACAGTCCGAGCGCGCGCCCAGCTGGCCAGCCACTCAAAATGCTTGTCTTCACGAAAAAAATAGGTCTCATGCGTGGTCAGCAAATCGATCATCCGCTGCCACTCGCTGGCATCCTGGCCTGCGGTCACATAGCGGTAATAGGCCGCGAAACTTTCCAGACCCAGATGCCGCAAACGCTGACTTAAACGTCCAACCAGCAACTGTCGTTTGGCATCGCTCATGGCGATACCCGCCACTTTGTGAATGAGTTGCCGGAAAGCGACAAATTCGCGATCCGACATCTCGACCTGCCCAACACTCATACACGCTCCGCAGCGTGAGCCGTCTCCGCACCTGCATCCACAGCACTGTCACGCGCCGCCAACAACAGGGCGATTTCATCGATGGACAGAACACGATCGATATTGAGCAGGATGACGAAGCGGTTACCTATCTTGCTCATGCCCTGGATGAAGTCGGCTCTGATCCGGGCACCAAAGGACGGGGGGGGTTCAATGTCACTGGCCGCCACATCGAGCACCTCGGACACCGAGTCCACCACCATCCCCATGTCGTGGTGCGATCCATCCTCCGAGCGCAACTCGATGATGACGATACAGGTACGGCGACCGATGGTCTGCCGGTCGCGCCCGAAGCGGGCGCCCAGGTCGATCACCGGCACCACACTGCCGCGCAGATTGATCACGCCACGAATGAAGGAGGGCATCAGGGGAATTTCCGTCACCTGACCGTACTCGATGATTTCCTTGACGTTCAGGATGCCCACGGCAAACATCTCGCCATTGAGCAGAAACGTCAGCACCTGCTGAATGCCATCTGCCGTTGTCACCGACGTGCCGCGAACGGGAGTCATCTGACCCATGATCGTTACCTCCTCGCTCAGTAGCGCACAAAATCGCCTTCATCGAGAGGGGACAAAGCTGCCGGCTGGCGGCTGCCTCGTTGCACGGCAGCGGCAGCCGGTCGACTCACCGGGCTACGCTGCGATGCCAGCGGAGCACGAGCTTTATCGACGCGGAAGAATCCCACCAGCTGCTGCAGCTGTGCCGACTGGGCACCGAGCTCCTCGGCGGTCGCCGCCAGCTCCTCAGAGGCCGAAGCATTTTGCTGCGTGGCCTTGTTCAGCTGCCCCATGGCGCCGTTGATCTGTGCCACGCCGGTGGACTGCTCATCGGAAGCTGCGGCGATCTCCTGAACCAGGTCAGAGGTTTTCTTGATCGAAGGCACCATGGCACCGAGCAGGTTACCGGCCTTCTCGGCCAAGGCCACCGAGGAGCCGGCCAGGTTGCCGATCTCCTGGGCCGCCACCTGAGAACGTTCCGCCAGTTTGCGCACTTCCGCCGCCACCACCGCAAAGCCCTTGCCGTGTTCACCGGCACGCGCCGCTTCAATGGCAGCGTTGAGCGCCAGCAGATTGGTCTGGTAGGCGATGTCGTCGATGATACCGATACGATTGGCAATCTGTTTCATGGCCGATACCGTCTCGGTCACCGCCCCGCCGCCCTCCTGGGCCTCCATCGCCGCCTGGGTGGCGATGTTATTGGTCACCTTGGCGTTATCGGCGTTCTGGTTGATCGAGGAGGTCATCTGTTCCATGGCGGCGGTGGTTTCTTCGACCGAAGCGGCCTGCTCCGATGAAGACTGCGACAAGGACTGGGCTGTCGAGGACACCTGCCCGGCGGCATTGCTCAGATCGTCCGCCGCCACATTGATCTGCGCCAGCGTTTCCGAAAGCTTCTCGATGGAGGTGTTGACCGCCGTCTTCATGGCATCAAAATCACCTTGATAATTGCGGGTGATCTTCTGCGTCATGTCACCCAGCGCCATCGCCTCCATCACACGCTTGACGTCATTGAAAGGCTCAACGACCGAGTCCAGGGTGCTGTTCATGCCCTCGACAATCTTGCGGAAGTCACCGCGATGCGCCTGAGCATCAGCGCGTGTTTCCAGCACCCCGGCCAAGGCGGCGGCACTGAGGCTATGGGCGTCGACGATCAGCGCTTTGATATTGCCGCGGACCTGCTCTATCGTTTCATTGATGAACGCTTTCTTGCCCGGGAAAGTCTCCAGCGGGGCATCCAGATTGCCTTCACCAAACTCTCTGATGCAGGCCATCGCCTTCTTCTTCACCGCGATATGGCC
>JAJZHK010000057.1 GCA_021804565.1 Pseudomonadota bacterium
AGCTGCAAAGACGCCTCAATCGTGTGCTGAGCACCGCGGTGGTGCGTGAGCATCAGCTGCTCAACACCATAGACTCGATCTATAGCAAACAGGAAGAGATCGCCTCGCTGGCCGGGGAGCTCGAGGAGGAGCTGCGCGAATCGGACCTCGACATCGCCACCCTGGCCAGCAGCGCCAGTGCGGCCGATGCGCCGGTGGCACGCCTGCTGCAGAGCCTGTTCGAAGACGCCGTACGCGCCGGCGCCTCGGACATCCATATCGAGCCCGAGGAAAGCGTCACCCGACTGCGCAAGCGCGTCGATGGCCTGCTGCAGGAGCAGGTCATGAATGAGCGCCGCATCGCTGCAGCGGTGGTCCTCAAACTGAAGATCCTCTCCGACCTCGATATCTCCGAAAAGCGTCTACCCCAGGATGGCCGCTTTGGCATCAAGGTGCTCGGCAAAAATATCGACGTCCGCCTGTCGACCTTGCCCACCCCTTTCGGGGAGTCCGTGGTGCTGCGTCTGCTCGACCATAGCAACAATCTGCAGGACCTCGATCGCATCGGCATGCCGGCACCCATACTCGAGCGCCTGCGCCATGTCATCCATAAACCGCACGGCCTGATTTTGGTGACCGGTCCAACCGGCTCCGGCAAGACCACCACCCTCTACGCGGCTCTCGCCGAACTCAACCGTCCCGACCTCAAGATCATCACCGTCGAAGACCCTATCGAGTACCAGTTGCCACGGGTGGTGCAAGTCCAGGTCAACAACAAAATCGAGCTCAGTTTTGATCGTGTTTTGCGCACCGCCTTGCGCCAGGATCCCGACATCATCATGGTCGGCGAAATGCGCGATCTGGAAACCGCACAGATCGGCCTGCGCGCGGCCATCACCGGCCATCTGGTCTTCAGCACCTTGCACACCAATGACTCCATCAGTGCAGCAACGCGTTTTGTCGACATGGGCATCGAGCCCTATCTGGCAGCCGGAGCTTTACGCGCCATCATGGCCCAGCGTCTGGTTCGCCGCCTCTGCCCGCACTGCAAAGCCGCTGACGAGTCAGCGCACGAGACCCTGGCCCTGCTCCAGCATGAGTTCGCCACACCGCTGCCCGAACAGGTTTTTTTCAAAGCCGTCGGTTGTCGACAATGCCATCTGGTTGGCTACAAAGGCCGTATCGGCGTCTATGAATGGCTGGAGTTCGATGAAGCCATGACCCGCGCCCTGCGCGACGACGATCACAACGCCTTCGTGGTGGCGGCCCGCGCCAGCCCGCGCTACCGGCCGCTGGCCGCTACCGCCTTCGAGCTGGCGGTGCAGGGCCTGACCTCGCTCGCCGAGGTCACCCACCTGATCGAAGCTGATTGATGCCATGGCCCTCTATCACTACCAGGGTCGCAATCGCCAGGGCCAGAAAGTCGAGGGCGACGTCGATGCCAGCAGCACGTCGGCAGCGGCCGCCATGCTGCAGCAACGCGAGATCATCCCGCTGCACATCACGGCAGGGAAGGTGGCTCGCCAAAGCGACCTGCTCGCCTCGATCAGGAAAAACTGGCGGCAAAAGCCGGTCAGCATCGATGAGCTGATCATGTTCTGCCGGCAGATGAATGCGCTCACCCGCGCCGGTGTGCCGGTGGTCCGTGCCCTCGCCACGCTGTCGACCTCGAGCCGTTCAGAAACCTTGCGCCTGCACCTGAGCGATGCCGTACAAACCCTGCAATCAGGACAGAGCATCACCCAGTCGCTGGGACAGCATCCGGACACCTTCAACGCCCTGTTCATCAATATGGTGCGCGTCGGTGAAAACACCGGGCGACTGGACGAGATCTTCATCGACCTGTCGCGCCATCTGGAGCGCGAGCGCGACACCCGCAAGCGGCTCAAGCAAGCGACCCGCTACCCCAGCTTCGTGCTCATCGCGCTGGCGATAGCGCTGATCATCATCAATGTCTTCGTCATCCCGGCCTTCGCCGGCGTTTTTGCCAAACTGCACGCGCAACTGCCCTTGCCGACCCGTATCCTGATCGCCACTTCGCACTTTGTCATCCACGATGGCTGGCTGCTGGCCCTGCTCCTGATCGCTGCGGTCGTCCTGCTGCTGCGCCATATCGAAACACCGCTCGGACGCTATCGCTGGGATCGCTTCAAACTGCGTCTCCCTCTCGTCGGCAGCATCTTCGAGCGGGTCATGCTCAGTCGCTTTGCGCGCTCTTTTGCCATGATGGCGCGCGCCGGCGTGCCCATCATCAGCTCCCTGCAAGTCATCGCCAGGGCGGTCGATAACGACTACATCGGCGCCGCCATCTCCGGCATGGCCGATCAGATCCAGCGTGGTGACAGCATCTCGCGAACGGCGACGGCGACCGGCATGTTCTCGCCTTTGGTGCTGCAGATGCTGATGGTCGGCGAGGAGTCGGGCACCCTGGAAGAGATGCTCGGTGAAGTGGCCGATTTTTATGATGAAGAAGTCGACTACGACCTGAAAAGCCTGACCGATCGTATCGAACCTTTGTTATTGCTGGCCGTCGGCGGCATCGTCCTCATTTTGGCCCTGGGAGTCTTCTTGCCACTATGGAACCTCAGTTCGGCCATGCTTCACCATTGAAGACCTGCGCAGACGGTATGGGTCAACTCGAGCTGATCGTGCTGGCCTGTCTGATCGCTGTCCTGATCGTGCTGGCGGTGCAGCCGATAGAAGGCTGGATAAGGGCGATGCGTGGCGCGCAATGGCAGCGCATCAGCCAGCAATTTCGTGCCTCGGCGACTATACTTCACATGGAGTACGTCGCTGCGGCAGGGCGTCGGCAGGGCGATCTGGCGACTTACAGCTTCAGCGCCGAAGGCTGGCCGAGCACCGATCAGCACGGTGATTGTAGTACACTATGGTACAGGCTCAGCGGCAATCAGGATGCGCATTGGCAAGCCAGCTCCATCGCTCCAGGGGTATGCCTGGTGAGGGAGAGCGGCGGTCTGGGCGATGAAACGAGATTTTTGATCTACGACAGCCACCATGGACGGGTCGAGATCCATAACGGTCCGAACCTGTAAATCATCCACGAGGAGTTTCACAATGCAAATATCCCATGCCCATAAGCGTCAGCAAGGTGGCTTTACATTGATCGAACTGGTGATGGTGATCGTCATCATCGGTATCTTGGCGGCTGTCGCTCTGCCACGCTTTGCCAACCTCAGTCAACAGGCGCGCTATGCCTCGCTGCAAGGTGCCCGTGGCGCGGTCAACTCAGCGATGGCCATCGCCCATGCGACGGCCCTGGCGACGGCGCAGACCGGTGCTACAGGCTCGATCACCCTGGAAGGGCAGGCGGTGACCCTGGCCAATGGCTACCCCACGGCCGATAGCGCCGGCATCGGTGCCGCGGCCCAGTTGAGCGCCACCGACTACACCATCTCGGGTACGGGAACCATCACCCCGGTGAATGCCCCGGCCACCTGTGCGATCACTTACACGGCAGCGACGACGACGACGGCTGCCAGCGTCAGCGCGCCACCCGCAGACTACACCTCGTGCTAAGGTGCAGGGGTGAAACCTGAAGCAGGCTTCACCCTGGTCGAGTTGGTGGCTGTCATGCTGATCGTGGGGATCATCGCGGCCGTCGTTGGGCCGCGTTTTTTTTCACAGAACACCTTCGCTGATAGCGGCTTTGAAGAAAGCTTTTACAACAGCCTGCGCTATGCCCATGACGCCGCGGTCACCAGCGGCTGTCATGTCGACATGCAGGTGACGGCGACGTCCTACCAGGCCATGACCGATGCCAATTGTCCGGCAGGCGCCTTGCCGCCGGTCTTCACGCAAGCTCTGCTCGATCCCTGGTCGCACAGCGGTGCGGCGCTGGCCGCCACCGCACCTGCCGACCTCAGTCTGAGTGGCTACATCGGTCACCTCTATTTTGCTCCAGACGGCAGCATCAGCAGTGGCAGCTGGAACGCCGCGCCCTTCAACCAGGTCTCCATCCAGGCGCAGGGGCAATCGGTCAGCCGCACCTACACCCTTTATGGCCTGAGCGGGTACATCCAGTGAATCAGCGTGGCTTTACCCTGGTCGAGATGGTGATCGCCATCGTCATCATCGGTCTTGCCGCAGGCGCCCTCTATGGGGCACTGGGCAATATCGCCGGTCATGGCGCCGATCCCATGATCGCCGAGCAGGCTGAGGCCATCGCCCGTGCCTATCTCGAGGAAATCACCGCCAAGGCCTTCGTCGACCCCAGCCTGCCCTCAAGCGCCCCGGCTTGTGCCGGACCCATAGAGGTACGGGCGCAGATGAACAATATCTGCGACTACAACGGCCTCGACGATGTCGGTGTTCACGATCAGTACGGTCAGGCCATCACGGCGCTCGCCGCCTACGAGGTGCAGGTCAGCGTCACCCCCAACTATGCCTGGCAAGGTCTTCCTGGCGGCGATGTGGTGCGCATCGATGTCACGGTCACCCATCGTCCTTCCGGGCAAAAGACCGTCACGACGGCACTGCGGACGAGGTACTGACGATGCGTCAAGACGGTGTCACGCTGGTCGAGCTGATCATCTCCATGCTGCTCATAGGCCTCATCGCAGCCATCATCCTGCCTTTGTCGGCGACGCCTTTTCAGGCCTGGGCGGCCACCCGGGAGCGCACCCACCTGGTCGGCCTGGCCGACAATGCCTTGAGCCTGATGCGCCGCGATATTCATCAAGCCCTGCCCAACAGCCTGCGCGTCAACGCCAATGGCAGCGCTTTCGAAATGCTGCACATCGCCCAGGCCGGGCGCTATCGTGCCTACGCCGGCGATCAAGCCGGCTCGGACAGCCTCGACTTCACCCAGCCTGATGGCAGCTTTCAGGTGGCCGGCCCGCAGAGCGCACCGCCCGCAGGAAGCCGCCTGGTGATCTACCATACCGGTCAGGTCGGTGCCGATGCCTACGCCGGCGATGCCGTCATCACGCCCGCCAGCACCAGCCTCAGCATCAGCAGTGGCAACCCGCAAAGCCTGATCACCCTGTCCTCACCCTGGCAGTTTCCTTTCCCATCGCCAGCGCAGCGTTACTACATCGTCGACACCCCGATCAGCTATGTCTGTCAGGGAGGACAGCTGCTGCGCTACAGCAATTACGCGATCCAGTCGGTGGTCGCCAGTCCGCCCGCGGCCAGCACCACGAGTCTGGTCAGTCCGCAGATCAGCAGCTGTCAGTTCAGTTACCAAAGCGGCACCGCGACGCGTGCCGGGGTCATCACCTTGAGCCTGGGTTTCAGCGGACAAGGCGAGACCATCAGCATCCTGGAGCAGGTCTATGTTCCCAATGGCATCTAAGCCGGCGCAGCAGGGTGTCGCCCTGGTCTTTGCCATTTTCATCGTCATCGTCGTCGCCCTGGTCGTGGCCCTGGTCAGCCAGTGGGTCATCCTGGCCAGCAGCACCAGCTCGCAACAGACCCTGCAACTGCGTGCTTTCAGCGCTGCACAGAGCGGTCTTGACTGGGGCATCTACCGTCTCGAGCACGGTCAGGGCTGCAACGCCAGCCTCACTCTGCAAGACGGCAGCCTGAGCGGTTTTCAGGTTGATGTCAGTTGCCAGAGCTACGGCCCCATCGACGAAGCCGGCACAGCCCACACCTGGTACACCCTCAGCGCCCAGGCGCATCGTGGCCAGCTCGGTCAAGGCGACAATGTCTCACGCACCCTGGAGGCTGATCTATGGCTGTAAACGCCGCGCGGGTCCTCGGCATCTTGCTTCTGATGCTGACCGGAAGGGTCTGCACCGCCGCCGGTGGCGCCACGGGAGATGGCTTGCTCGGCAGCTACTACAACTACAGCAGCAATCCGCAGTACCTCGCCTTCAGCGGCTCTCCTGTGCTGCAACGCATTGATCCCACGATCAATTTCAACTGGAGCACGAGCGCACCGGCCACCAATGTGCAGCAAACCCAGTTTGCCGTTGCCTGGACCGGCGCCATCCAGTTTCCACGCAATGACTATTGGGCTTTGCAGACACAAAGCGACGATGGCATACGCGTCTATATCGACTTCAACGATCCTATAGGCTCAGGTCTCAGCCCCAACTTCAATGCATCCAGTCTGCTGATCGATGACTGGAGCCAGCATGCGCAAACTGCAGACTACTGGGGTTTCAACTATGTGCCCCGTGGTATTTATCCCATACGTATCGAGTACTTCCAAAATATGGGTGCGGCGGTGGCCCAGCTCAACTGGCTGTCCTATCAGGATTACAGCAATGGCTCTCCCTGGCAGACCGTGCCGCAGACTGACCTCTATTCTTTGCAAGGACCCACACTGCAAGGCATCACCCAGCCTTGTGGTAGCAGCAACACCCTGGAACTGCTGTTCAGTGCTCCTCTGGATCGCGCCAGTGCCACCCAGACGGCCAACTACAGCATCGATAATGGCGCCCAGATCCTGGGAGCAGCTCTGGACCCCAACAATGCCGATGGTGTCCTCCTCAGCACCAGTGCTTTGACGGCCGGCAGCACTTACCATGTCTTGGTCAACAATGTCTTCGGCAGCAATGGCTATGCGGTGGCAGCCAACAGCAGCGCTGCTATCACCGTACAAGGCGGAACGCAATACGCCCCGGGACTGCAAGGCAATTACTATGATCAAAATGGTGTCGCCTATGCCTTTTTTACCGGCCATGAGGTCAGCCGCATCGACCCCAGCATCAACTTCAACTGGGGTTATCAAAGCTCACCGATAGCAGGTATTCCCGGTATCGACTTCTCCACCCGCTGGACAGGCTATGTGCAGGTACCGCGCAATGACAGCTATACCTTCTCGGTGACCAGCGATGACGGCAATCGCTTCTGGCTCAATGGCAATCAGATCATCAATGGCTGGCAGTTACAATCAGCGACCACCGAAACGGCTGCACCTGTCAACCTCAAAGCAGGTCAGTACTACCCTATCGAGCTGGATTATTTTCAGCACCTGGGTTTTGCCAGTGTGCAGCTAAGCTGGCAATCTAACCATCTCGCCCAACAGCTCATCCCGGCCAGTCAACTGTTTTACTGCCAGGCCAGCCTGATTGCATCGATCAGCATCAGCGCTGCAGCCCAGGCCAGCACCTGTACACCCCAGTCGGTCAGCTTCGTCGTCCTCGACAGCAGTGGTACGCCCATGACGGCTTATACCGGCAGTCTGCAAATCAGCACCAGCAGTGGTCATGGCAGTTGGTCGCTGGGACCCGGCGCAGCGGGCACCCTGAGCAGTGGTAATGACACCGGCAGCGCCGTCTATACGTTCTCTGCGGCCGATCAGGGCCAAGTGACTTTACTGCTCAGCGACCAGCACGCCGACACCCTGAGCATCGCTGCGACCAGCAGCGGCGCTTCCGGACAAAGTTCCGGCGTCTCGTTCAGCGACAACGCCTTCGTCATCACCAGCATCGATCCTATCGGCAATGATGTGGTCGCCGGCAGACCCCATCAGCTTCAGGCTCAGCTGTGGACCCGCAATGGCAGCGGTGGCGCACAATGTCAGGTAGCGAGCAATTATAGTGGCGCCCGTAATCTCAAGGCCTGGGTACAGCGCGGGCCCCTCGACCCGGGCGGCAATGCTCCCAATATTGCCGGGGTCTCGCTTCCTAACAGCACGCCGGGAAGCAACAACATCAGCCTCAATTTCGTCGCCGGTAGCGCCACCTTTAGCCTGGGTAGTAGCGACGTCGGCCAGTTGGCGCTGAATCTGCTCGACGATAGCAGCGGCTATGCCGTCAACCTGAGCGGTGGCAGCGTCGCCATCAGCGGTAGCAGCCCGATCTGGGCCATACGTCCTTTTGGCTTTGCCATCGACTTCTCTGGTGACCGGCAGGCCAACGGCCTTACCAATGCCGCCTTGTCCTACGCCGACAATGCCAATGACACGCCTTACTTCAGCAAAGCCGGTAACAATTTCTCGGTCACCGTGCAAGCCGTCCTCTGGCAAAGCAATCAAGACAGCAACAATGATGGTCAGCCCGACCCTGGCAGCAATCTCATCGGTGATACACCGACGCCCCACTTCAACGCCAACGTCGCTCTAGCACCTGTCGAAATCCTGCCTAATCCTGGTAATGTTGGGGTGTTCAGCCCGACCAGCATCAGCGGTTTCAGCAACGGTAGCGCCACCACCAGCGCCAGCTACAGCGAGGTGGGCATCATCCAGCTCAACGCCAGCCTGAGCAATTATCTGGGGGGCATCAATATGGTGCAGGGCAATGCACCGAATGTCGGCCGCTTCGTACCTGACCATCTGGCCCTGGTGGCCGGATCCGGCAGCGTCACGCCAGCCTGTTCATCGGGCTTCACCTATATGCAGCAGATGCTGCAAGCCGGCTTCACCCTGGCCGCGCAAAACCTGAGCGGCACCACCACCAGCAATTATGCGGGGGCCTTCGCCAAGTTGCAGCTCAACAGCCCCGGCAGCATGGATCTGCTACCACGCGCCATCGACCTGGGGGTGCCGGCAACCCCCTTGAGCAGCCGCCTCAGTCTGGGCACGATGAGTGGCAACACCTGGACGGGAGGACTCAGCAATGCCATCAGCATGCCGGTCAGCCTTAACCCGGCGGCACAAGCTGACGGCAGCTTTGACCACTTCACCTTGGGCATCGCTCCCGTCGACAGTGACAACATCAGCATCACCGGCATGAACCTGGCCAGCTCCGGAGGCTCGAGCTTCGATGCGGTCAGCCTGGGCAGCACTAGCGAGCGCTATGGTCGCCTGTGGATCAGCGATGCCAGCGGCTCCGAACTGCTACCCCTGAACATGACGATCAGCGCCCAGTACTATGCCAGTGTCGGTGGCGGCCATAGCGACTTCATCCTCAACAGTCTCGACAGCTGTACCAGCCTGCCTCTGTCGCCGACAGGCAGCAACGCCAGCTATGGCGACTACCTTCTGTCCAATCCACAAGGCGGTGTGACGAGCAGCAACACCCAGCCCAGCTATAACACGCCCTACAGTGCACTCCTGCAAAATGGCCAGACTCAGGTTCAGCTTTCGGCACCCGGCGTGACCGGCTCCATCCTCCTCAGCTTGCCACAGGCACCCGCCTGGCTGCGCCTGTATCCCTATCACAGCACCCAGGCCGGGGTCGCGCCCACCACGCCTTCAGGACTGGCCACCTTTGGTGTCTACGGTGGCCGGGCTCCCGTCATTTACTGGCATCCGACCTATCGATGAATGTTAAGATGCATCTTTGTCAACCGCCACCCATCCTGACCGTTACCTTATGTAAAGAATGGGGAGGTGGGTGTCGCCATGCTCGAACTGGGGATAGGAATGGGTGTTGAGCAGGAATCGCTGCGCATCAGCCCAGGCCGAGAGCTCGATCAATTTCTGGCCAGTGTCGAAAGAAGGGCTTTTCGTATGGCGCGCATGGCGACACGGATCGATGCCGAGGCCTTCGACATCGTCCAAGACGCCATGCTCTCCCTGGTGCGCAGCTACCGTGAGCGTCCTGCTGAGCAGTGGCCGGCCCTGTTCATGCGCATCCTGCAAAACCGTATTCTTGACTGGCACCGCCGGCAGACCCGTCATAAACGCAGGTTTTGGCAAAGCAGTTCGCTGGATGAGGAGGAGGATTTCGATCCGGTGGCCCAGGCCGCCGATCCGGTGGTACGCGATCCCGCCCTGCTCATTGAAAGAGCACGTGACATGGACCGGGTAGAGGCCGCTTTGCGGGCCCTGCCGCTACGTCAGCAGCAAGTTTTTATGCTGCGAATTTGGGAAGGCCTCGATGTCGCGCAATGCGCCCAAGTGATGGGCTGTAGCGAAGGCAGCGTCAAGACGCACCTGTTTCGGGCTTTGCAGAATATACGCGAGCATCTGGGAGAAGATCATGAATGAGCACGATGAAGTTTTGCTGGATACGCTAAGGCATACACTCGATCGCCAGGCTCAGGCCCTTCATCCTGAACAGGCGCAAAGGCTGCGCTCGATGCGCCGCGAACTGCTCGAACAGCATGCGCTGTCCTGGCGTGCCCGGACCTTCAGCTGGGTCGGTGGCACTTTGGCGGTGACCTGCATGGTCTTGCTCCTGGTCTCCGGTTCACCGCAAGTCCCGAAGCGGGGCGGTGCGATCGCACAACAGGAGGCGGCGCACGTCGATCCGCAGATGCTCGATGATATGGGCTTGCTGATGAGCATAGGCGAGGATCACGATGAAAGCTGAGCGGCGCCACGCCCTCCTCGTCCTGCTGCTCGCCGGCTCGGTCTATGCCCATGCCGCCCCACGCTGGGAGGATCTGCCGGCATCGACCCGGCAGTTGCTGGCTCCGGTTCAGGCGCAATGGGACAAGCTACCGGAAGAGCGTCAGCAAAGACTGCTCAAGCGCGCTGACGCCTACGCGCATATGCCTCCTGAGCAGCAGCAGCGTCTGCGTGAACGCTTTCAGTGGTTCATGAGCCTGCCGCCTGAGCGCCGTCAAGCTTTGCGCAGAGCCTGGCGCCAGATGTCGGCTGAGCGTCAAGAGGCGCTGCGCCAGCAGTTTCGTCAGGCCAACAAGGAACAAAGACAAGCCCTCAGGCAGCAGCTGCTTGAGCAGCTGCCGCCGTCCGGGCCTTGATCAGCTGAAGCTGTGCTGGATGAGGTGGTTGACCAGTCCACCACCGACGATGAGGTAGGTGAAGAGAATGCTGGCGAGGATCAGTGCATCCTTGCCAGCCATACGCAGCTTGGCGAGGGTGCTTCCCCAACCGAGGGCAGCCATCGCTGCGGCCAGCATATAGGTATCGATCGCCTTCAAGGCGCTCACCCAGGCCGGCGGCAGACCCAGATAGGGGTGGACCAAGGCAATGACGATAAAGGCCACCGCAAACGCCGGTACGTGGGCCCACAGACCACCCGTCGCAGCGGTCCCGGCACGACCTCGCCGCAAGCTGCCGAGGATCAGCATGAAGGGGGCCAGCAGCATGACCCGGATCATCTTGACGATGACCGCATCATTACCAGCCTGCACCCCACCGGCGCTCTTGCCTATAGCCACCACCTGCGCCACCTCGTGGACCGTCGACCCCGTGTAGATGCCAAAGAAGCTGTCACTGAGGTGCAAGACGTGAAAGATCAGAGGGTAGATCAGCATCGCCAGGCTGCCAAAGAGTACCACCGTACCCACGGCTGCAGCAGTTTTGTACTGCTCGGCCTTGAGGACCGACTCGGTGGCGACAACAGCTGCGGCTCCACAGATCGCGCTGCCGGCTGCAGTCAGAATGGCGGTATCTTCATCCATACCCAGCACATGCACACCTATCCACCAGCCCAGACCCAGGGTCGAGCTGACGATGAACAAGTCGATCAGCAAGGCAGCCGGTCCGACATGGATGACCTGGGCCAGGCTGAGATTAAGTCCATACAAGGCGACCCCCCAGCGCAACAGCTGCTTTTGGGCCAACCCCATCCCCACCTGCGCCTGGGTGTGTAAGCTAGCGCTCACCAGATTACCCAACAAAGCACCGAGGATGATGGCCAGGGTCAGCGGCCCCAATCCAAGATGATGGATGAAGGCCAGGCTCGAGATGGCAAAGGCGGCGACGAGGATGATCTGTACCAGCAGAAGTCCGCGCCAAGCTGTTTTGATCTTGTTCATGAACAGACACCTCATATCCAAATGGAATATCCTTATTCTGATTTCTTCTTTATCATAAGAAAAACAAGTAATTTATATCCTTATGATCATTTTTTCTGATGCTATGGTTTTTTTTGATCAGGATCAAAAGAGACGACGACAGCAGGCAATGTCACTTGCTGAGTCTGAGCGGATAAACGATAATGAGAAATGTTCTTATTTATGGGGTGGCCCGCATGTTTGAGCCCTCACTGCAGCCCTTCAGCCTGACCTCGCTGACCGTCGGTACTACGGCACGTATCCTCGCCGTCGACCTCGAAGAGGGCCTGCGTACACGGATGCTGGCCTTGGGCCTGAGCCCGGGGCAGGAGATCAAGGTCATGCGCAAAGCTGCCTGGGGGGGGCCCCTGCAGGTTCGCGTAGGGACGACGGATATCATCTTGCGCATCGCCGATGCGCGTGTCATCACGGTGGTTTGATGTGAAAAAACGCGTCGTTCTCCTCGGCATGCCCAATACAGGCAAGTCCACACTATTCAACCGCTTGACCGGCTCTATGGCACGCACAGGCAATTGGCCTGGCATCACCGTGGACCTGCTCACCGCTCGTCTGATTGTCGGCGGCGACTTGGTCGAGCTGGTCGACCTGCCGGGTATCTATGACCTGCGCGGCTACTCTGAAGATGAAATGGTGGTGCAGCGCTTTTTACAGACCCAGGCCATCGATGCCCTGCTCATCGTCGCCAACGCAGTCCAGCTGCGCCGGCAGCTCAGCCTGGTTCTGCAGGCCGCACAACTGGGCATCCCCTGCCTGCTCATCCTCAATATGCGCGATGAAGCCGAACAGATGGCGATACGCATCGACTGTGAAGGACTGGCGCAGGAGCTGGAAATGCCGGTACTGGCGCTGTCAGCTAAACGCGGAGAGGGCCTGACCCAGCTGGAGCCTGCCCTGGCCGGTCTGCTCGAGGGGGAGGATGCGCCTGGCAGAGTCGCTGATATAGCCCATATCCACTGGACGCAAGAACAGCAGCTCCAGCTCGCCATCGAGCGCGCTGCCCGCTACGTGCACATACCGGCACTCGCCTCACCACAGATGAGCGACCGCATCGATCGCTGGCTCTTGCACCCGGTGTGGGGCCTGCCTTTATTTTTCCTGGTGCTCTACGGCGTCTTTCAGGGCGTTTATGCCCTGGGCGCACCGATCCAGGACCTCATGGCCAGCCTGTTCGACAGTATCAAGACCCAGGCACTGACCCCGCTGCTGGCCTTCCTGCCACCCTTTGTACGCGGACTGCTACTTGAAGGCCTGTGGGATGGATTATCGACCGTCGCCTCCTTCGTCCCGGTGATCGTGCTTTTCTTCCTGCTGATGGCTTTGCTCGAAGACACCGGCTACTTTTCGCGGGCAGCTTATTTGATGGATGCCCTGATGGCACGACTGGGCCTGGATGGACGCGCCTTCGTGATGGTCCTGATG
>JAJZHK010000019.1 GCA_021804565.1 Pseudomonadota bacterium
GTGCGCAGTTCGTGGCTCATATGATTGAGAAAATCGGTCTTTGCCCGACTGGCGGCTTGCGCCTGGGCGATCGCGGCCTGCAATTTTTCTTCTGCTTCGACGCGATCGCTGATGTCGGTGAAGGTAAAGACGCGTCCGAGCAGGCTGTCACCGAGCAGGTGGGGTCGGGCGCGGCACTCCAGCCAGCGGCGCGGGCGTAACTCGAGCAGTGAGAAGGACTCCTGGTCGCGGGCGTCCTGGGCAGCAGCCATGAACTCGCGCGCTGCCGTGCCGTGGCGAAAACTGCGCATCATCTGGCGGTAGATCGTGCTCTCACCTTGCTGCAGATGGTGATCATCGAGGCGCCAGAGCTCGGCAAAACGACGATTGAAGTGGACGATGCGACCTTCCAGGTCGATGACCAGGATGCCGTCAGCGGCGGACTCGAGGGTCGCCTGCAGCAGGGCGGCCGATTTTTCCAGCTCCAGGCTGGCTTGTTTTTCCTGCTCGTTGTCCTGCAGATGGATGGCCAGCAGGTCGCGCCCGTCATAAGCGAGGGCGATGACATGTTTTTGTACACTGAGGGTGCTGCCGCTGGCATCGAGATAAAGGCCGTCACAGCGTTCGCGACCCTTGACCTGGCCGGCGCGGACATCCTCCCAGTAAAAAATATCGGACAGAGCACATTCAAGATCGGTGATCAGGCGGCCGTTCAGCGTCTTGTGGCCGAGCAGCTCGGTGCAGGCGGGTGTGTGCGCGACCACCTGCAGGGTCTGCGGGTCGACAAGCAGGATGGCATCCTCGCAGCAGGCATAGAGCAGCTCGTCATAGGGCTTCATGCGCCGGCTCCGGCACGTGTCCCCTTGCCGTCAAAAAAGTAGGTGATGCGCGTGCGCGGACTCAGATAGTCATAGATGGCTGAGGGCAGCTGTGCCGGTCGCAGCGCTTTGCTGATACTCAGCTCCTCTTCTTCGGCCAGATCGAGGATGATGGCTTCGTCGCGAGGCGTCGCCGCATCGTAGATCATGACCTGCGGTTTGATCGGCTTGGCAGGATTGACCGAGACCACCATGCCCAGGCTGTCGTTGTTGAGGCGCACCACGGTGCCCGGTGGGTAGACCCCGAGGGTATGGATCAGCAGGCTGAGCACGTCGGCATCCCAGCGTCCGCGTTGCTGGGAAAACATCAAAGACAGCGCTTCATGAGGCGTCAAGGCATGGATAGCCTGCACCGGGTTGCAGAGATTGTCATAGGCGTTGACCGCGCCGAGGATGCGGCTGAGCCTGTCGATGGCCGGTGCCTTCAGTCCCTTGGGATAGCCTGATCCATCCATGTATTCATGGTGCTGGCCGATCAGCCGCAAAATCGGCTCGGGCAGGTGTACTTTATGAGCGATTTCGAGGCCGTAGGCGACGTGCATCTGGAGAAAATCGGCTTCGGCCTTGTTCGGCTTGTCCGCCTTGATCAGCACTTTGTGGGGGATGCGGGTCTTGCCGATGTCATGAAAGAGCCCGCCCATGCCGAGCTCCTGCAGTTCGGTCGCACTGAGCTGCAGGGCCCGCCCGGTCATCATGGCGAGCATGGCGACATTGAGGCTGTGGTAGTAGACATCCTCGCCCATCACCTTGTCGCTCATCAGGTGGATGGCGATGTCCTGATCCTGGAGCAGGGAGGATGCCAGCTGCTCGACCAAATCGGAGGCCTGCGTCAGGCACTCCTGCGGTTGCGCCAGCAGATGACGCGAGATGTTGTTGATGGTGCGGGCGGCGTCCAGGTACCGCTTTTCGCATTGGACGAGGGCCAGTCTCTGCGCCTTGAGTTTGGCGATGCGCTCGCGTTTGGCGATAAGCTCCGCGCTCAGCTCGTGATCGGTGTAGGCTGCGCTGCTCGGGGTGTCCGGCGGCGTCGTGGCAGCGTTGGCCAGCGGCTTGGGCGACTGGGTGCTGCGTTCCGGATCGATACGCACGCGCTCCAGTTTGAGTTGGCGCAGCTGCGCCAGCTGCTCTTCGCTTTTGATGCGAAAATGGCTCATCGTGAAGGGGTGGTCCATCCAGCCCAAATCGAGACAGACGTAGACCCCGATCTGCAATTGACTGGGATGCACATAGACGGTGGGGCGCGTGCTCACATAGAGTCCTCGGCTTGGCCATGCCCTGAGTATAGATCTTGCAGGCAGGGGCTGCTTCTTGTCTGCAAAGATGCTCTACACTTCAGGGAGATCGGGACGGGCAGCAAAGAGGATAGGGATTGGCTGATGAGTATGTGAAGCTGAAAGCCGGGGCGATCACGGTGGGCAAGCCTCTACTTTTCAATGTCTATAATGCCGAGCGAGTATTGCTCTTGCAGCAGGGGCAGGTGGTCGCTTCACGGGACTTGCTCGACAAGCTTTATAGCCGTGGCCTGTACCATATCCACCATGCCCATGTGCCGCTACGCTCGAGTTCCGCTGAGGCCTCGTTCGACGACCGGCGCAGCCATTTTTTTACCGAGCTGCCCGATATCCTCGAGGATATCGAGACCGTCCAGACCTACATCAGCCATGCCCATGAAGAGTCGATGCGTCGTTTGCTGCGGCTGGCACAGCGGATTCACCGGGTGGTCGAACAGGATCCTGACGCGGCTTTGGGGGTGGTGCACGTCAACACCATCGAACCTTCGGCCCTCGAGCAGACCATCTTTCATGCCATCCTCTGCGATCGCATGGGTGTGCGTCTGAACTGGGATGAGGCGCGCCGACTGGCCTTGCTGCAGGCGGCGCTGAGCGCCAACCTGGCCTTGCTGCCGCACCAGGACAAACTCAATCGATCCCGTCATCAGTTGAGCGAGGTACAAAGATCGATTTTGCGCAAGCACCCGGAGCTGTCGGTGCAGGCTTTGCAAAAGGCCGGTTGCGAAGACGAGCGCTGTCTGCTGGCGGTGGCCCAGCATCATGAAAACATCGATGGGTCCGGTTATCCTCAAGGCCTGGGGGGGGCACAGATCGTGCCTGAAGCCCAGGTGCTGGCGCTGGCGGAGCGTTACACCGCGATGATCACGCAAAGAGCCTATCGTCCGCGCCTGGCCGTGGATCAGGCTTTGGCCGAGCTGGCCAGGATGGGCGCAGAGAAGGAGCTGTGGATGGCGCTGGCGGTGGAGTTGACGCGTTATCCGCCGGGTATCCTGGTGGAATTGGTCAATGGCGAGACGGCGGTGGTGACCCATCGCGGTGGCGGTTCGACCCCGCCGCGGGTGCGCGCCATACTCAGCCATCGCGGGCAGGCTTTTAGCAGCGCCTACCTGCGCGATTGTCGACAGGCCGAGTTTGCCATACGTCGCATCGTCTTGCCGGAACGGCAGCCCAGCATGCACATCGCCCAGCTTTGGCCTGCCGGTTCATTTTAAGACACCTGTCAGTTGGGGGCGGCCTCATGTACCTGCAGTCAGCGATACCGCGGCAGCGCTATTTCACCCAGGCCCAAGTCAGGGCCCTCGACGCCGTCGCCTTGTCGACGGGCTGGCCGGGCAGTGAGCTGATGGAGCGTGCCGGTCTGGCGGCCTGGCAGCTGTTGTGCCGTCTCTGGCCGCAGGCCCGACGCCTGGCCATCGTGCTCGGCCCGGGTAATAACGGCGGCGATGGCTGGGTCCTGGCGCGCTGGGCGCACCATCATGGTCTGCAGGTTGACGTGCAGGCGACGGTCGAACATTGGACGGGGGTGGCCGCTGAAGTTGCCGCCCGTGCCGAGGCCGCCGGCTTGCGCGCGCAGGGGCTGGACCCCCAGGGTCTGCGTCAGGCGGATGTCGTCGTCGATGCCGTGCTCGGTAGCGGCAGTCGTGGCGCCCCCCATGGCGCCGTGCTGGCGGCGATCACGGCGATCCTGGATTGTGGCCGGCCGGTGCTGGCTTTGGACCTGCCTTCCGGGGTCGACGCTGATCGTGGCGGTCTCTACGGGCAACACGCGGTGCACGCGACGGCGACTTTGAGTTTTATCGCCGCCAAGCGCGGGCTGTACACCGGCGCGGCGGCAGCGCACGCCGGCGCGGTATGGGTCGATGATCTGGGGGTGGAGTTGGACGCCGAGATCGTCGCGCAAGCCGCTGTGCGTGACATTCTGCCTCCATCTTGGCCAGCCCGCGCTCGCGATGCACACAAAGGCCAGCACGGGCATGTGCTGGTGCTCGGCGGCAACGAGGGCATGCCGGGTGCCGCACTGCTGTGCGCGCGCGCAGCGGCGCGATCTGGCGCCGGCTGGGTCAGCCTGGCTTCGCGGCCGGCAACCTTGGCGGCCTTGGCGAACCGGACACCGGAGGTGATGGGGCGGGTGATCTCGCATCCCGATGCCATCATCGCGGCTTTGCAGCGCGCCGACGTCTGCGCGCTGGGGCCGGGTCTCGGGCAGGATGCCTGGGCGTGCGAGATTTTTGCGGCGGTGCGTGCCTCCGGTTTGCCCTGTGTCGTCGATGCCGATGCCCTGCGCCTGTTGGCAGAGCAGCCGCAGCCTTGGCCGCAGGCGGTGCTGACGCCCCACCCGGGGGAGGCTGCAGCCTTGCTGGCGAGCGATACGGCAGCGCTGCAAGCGGATCGTTTCGCCGCGGTCAGCGCACTGCATCAGCGCTATGCGGCGACGGTCGTGCTCAAGGGCAATGGCAGCCTGGTCTGTGGGCCCGCCGGCATGGCCTTGTGTCGTGCCGGCAATCCGGGGATGGCCAGCGCCGGGATGGGTGACGCCTTGGCGGGTCTTTTGGCGGCCCTGCTGGCACAGGGGCTGCCGGCGCAGGCGGCGGCAGAAGCCGCCGTTTTCATCCACGCCCATAGCGCCGATCGATGCGCCCAGCGGCAAGGCGAGCGTGGTCTGTTGGCCTCGGATATAATCGAGGCTTGGCAGGAGGAATTGAACCCATGCAACGTGGACCTTATGCGCTGAGCGGTGAGTCCGATACCCAGGCACTGGCCGAGGCGATGGCGCGGGCGATGCAGCCGCCCCTGCTGGTGTATCTGCGTGGCGAGCTCGGCGCCGGCAAGACGACCCTGGTCCGTTATCTGCTGCACGCGCTGGGGCACCGGGGGTCGGTGCGCAGTCCGACCTATAATCTCGTCGAGCCCTATGCCCTGGACATCGGTCCGGTTTTTCATTTTGATCTCTATCGTGTACAAGATCCCGAAGAACTGGAACTGATCGGCTGGCGTGACTATCTCGAGGAGGCGGCCTTGTGCCTGGTCGAGTGGCCTGAACGTGCACAGACGCTCCTGCCGGTGGCGGACATCGATATACGGCTGATCGTGCAGGCGCACCAGCGCCTGGTCAGCGTCGATGTCGCGGGCCCGCGGGGTGTACAGTGGTTGCAAGGATGGACTTGGACAGGTACAGAGGCGAGTTTATGAAGTGGCTATACGCTGCGTTGTTCGGTCTCGGATGGACGCTGCAGGTTCAGGCCGGGATCGAGGTGTCACGGGTGCGCAGCTGGCCCAGTCCGGAGCGCACGCGCTATGTGCTGGACCTGTCGGCCGCGCCGCATTACCAGCTCAGCCCAGACAGCAGCCCAGGCCAGGTCCTCGTCGACCTGCCGGATGTGCCGGTGCCGGGCACGCTGGCCCTGCATGCGGCCGGTCTGGTCAAAACCATCGCTTTTGATCCCGCCGGACAGGGCTCGCGGCTGCGTCTCGACCTCAGCGCCGCGGCCACCCCGGTGGTTTTCCTGCTGCCGCCGGCACCGCAGCATCCCGGCTATCGGCTGGTGGTCGATCTGGTCAGCCATGACCAGGATCAGGATGCGCCAGCGCCGGCGTTAGCCAATCCGCCGCTGCCCCCTAGCCCTCCCAGCGTATCCACCGCGCCGGTTGAGCACAACGATAAGCCCCCCGTGGCTGCGCACTGGCGGCCGGTGGTGGTGGCCATCGATGCCGGCCATGGTGGCCAGGACACCGGTGCCATAGGACCGGGGGCCATCTATGAGAAGACGGTGACCCTGGCGATTGCCCGCTCCTTGCGCGAGCAGATGCAGGGGGTGACGGGCTTGCAGCCGGTGCTGACCCGTGACGGTGACTATTTCATACCGCTGGTCGAGCGCCGCGAGATCGCTCGGCGCCACTACCATGCCGACATCTTTATTTCCATCCACGCGGACGCCTCGCCCAGTCGTGACGCACGTGGGGCCTCGGTCTTTGCCCTGTCGCTCAAAGGCGCCAATACGGCGACCTCGCGTTTTGCCCGGGCCCTCGCCGAGCGCGAGAATCAGGCCGACCAGATGGGTGGGATCAAGGTGCCCAGCCATGACGGGGTGCTTGCCAATGTGCTGGCCGATATGGTGGTGGAGGGCTCGCTCGAGCACAGCCTGCATTTGGGCGGCGAGATCATCGACGAACTTAAGGATTTCAGCCCGCTGCACGCCCATCATGTCGAGCAGGCCGGCTTCGCCGTGCTCAAAGAGCCGGGCATGGTGTCCCTGCTGGTCGAAAATGGCTTCATCACCAATCGCAAGGAAGAGCATCAGCTCAGCGATGCGGCCTACCAGGCCAAGCTGGCGCATGCCATCTTGCGCGGTGTCGAGCGCTATTGTCAGCAGTATCCGCTGCCTGGCAGCTATTTTGCCTGGCAAAGGCAGTCGGCGCTGAAAGCGCGCACGGCCGAGGCGGATTGATGGCGCGTATACGGGCGCTGGATGCGCAGCTGGCCAACCAGATCGCCGCCGGTGAGGTGGTCGAGCGACCGGCCTCGGTGGTCAAAGAGCTGCTGGAAAATGCCCTCGATGCCGGCGCACGCCTGATCGATATCGACATCGAGCGTGGCGGCGTGCAGCTCATGCGCGTGCGTGACGACGGCGAGGGCATCAGTCATGCCGATCTGCCCCTGGCGGTGCAGCGTCACGCGACGAGCAAGATTCATGCGGAGGAGGATCTCGAGGCGGTGGCGACTTTGGGCTTTCGTGGCGAGGCGCTGGCGGCGATCGCCTCGGTGGCGCGTCTGCAACTGCTGTCGCGTACCGCCGGGGAGTCGGTGGCACACCGCGTCGTCTGCGAAGGCCGCGATATGAGTGCGCGTGTCGAGCCGGTGGCGCATCCCTGCGGGACCACCGTGGAGGTGCGTGATCTTTTTTTCAACACCCCGGCACGGCGCAAGTTTCTACGCAGCGAGCAGACCGAGTTCGATCACATCCAGGACGTCGTGCGCAAGCTGGCTTTGGCCAGTCTCGGGGTGCGTCTGCGGCTGCGTCACAACGGCCGCGAGGTCCTCGATTTCCCGGCGACTGACAGTGATCTGAGCCAGCGCCGGCGTTTGCGCCAGATCCTCGGGGAGGCTTTTGCGACGGCAGCGGTGGCCATCGACGAGTCTGCGGCCGGCATGCGTCTGCATGGCTGGATGGGCCTGCCCACCCACGCACGGGCGCAGGCCGATATGCAGTTTTTTTACGTCAATGGCCGTGCCGTCCGTGATCGTGTCGTCAACCATGCGGTACGCAAGGCTTACAATGATGTGCTCTATCAAGCGCGTCATCCGGTCTACCTGCTCTATCTCGAGCTCGATCCGGCAGCGGTCGACGTCAATGTCCATCCAACCAAGCATGAGGTGCGCTTTCGTGAGCAGCGCCTGGTGCACGACTTTATCTTTCGTAGCCTGCATCGTGCTTTGGCGCGGCCGGCCGGGGTCCCTGTACAGCACCTGGAGACGCCGCGCCAGCCTTTGCGGGTCCATGAGCCGCGGCCGGCGAGCAGCGAAGTCCAGTCGTTCATCCAGGGCCAGCTGGTCCTGCGTCAGGCGGCGCAGTCGCTGCCGCCATCGTCCGTCGCCGCGCCCGCTGGCGCAGCCCCTGTCGACGGGATCGAGGACGACGATCAGCCCCTCGGACAGGCGCTGGCGCAACTGCATGGCATCTACATTCTGGCGCAGAATCGACAGGGGCTGATCATCGTCGATATGCACGCTGCGCATGAGCGCATCACCTATGAGCGCTTGAAAGCTTCCTGGTTACAAGGCCGTATTCCCAGCCAGCCCTTGCTACTGCCCGTCGCTGTCGACCTGAGCGAGCATGAGCTCGAGTGTGTTTTGCGTCGTGCTGAAGCTCTCGCCGAGCTCGGCCTCGAGGTGGCGCAAGCCGGGCCCACTCAGGTCTGGGTCCGCGCCATGCCGGCTTTGTTGCCGGTGCAGGAAGCGGAGTCGCTGCTCCGTGACCTGCTTGCCGACCTGCTCGCCGAGGCGGGCAGTTCGCGTCTGCAGGAACGTCAGCACGAGGTGCTGTCGACCCTCGCCTGTCATGCTGCCGTGCGCGCCGGGCGCTCCTTGAGCCTGGGCGAGATGAACGCCTTGCTGCGCGATATGGAGGCGACCGAGCGCAGCGGGCAGTGCAACCATGGTCGACCGACGCTGGTGCAGTTTGCTTTGGGTGAGATCGACAGGTGGTTTTTACGTGGACGCTGAAGACGGACGTATCCCGGTTCTCGCCCTGCTGGGACCGACCGCTGCCGGCAAGACGGCGCTGGCTGTACGTCTGCTCGAGGCCGCCGACATGGAGATCATCTCGGTGGACTCCGGCATGGTCTACCGCGGCATGGATATCGGCACCGCCAAGCCGGACGCTGCGACCCAGGCCCAGGCGCCACACCATCTCATCGATCTACGCGATCCTTGGCAGACCTACAGCGCGGCCGATTTTCGTCGTGATGCCCTGGCCTGTATCGAGGCGGTCCGCAGCCGCGGCCGGCAGCCGCTGCTGGTCGGTGGCAGCATGCTCTACTACAAGGTCTTGCGCGATGGGCTGACATCCTTGCCGGAGGCCGACGCCACCGTGCGGGCGGCGCTCGAGGCGCAGGCGGCCACCTTGGGCTGGCCGGCCATGCACGCCGAGCTGGCACGGGTCGACCCGGTCACGGCGCAGCGCCTGCAGCCGGGTGACAGTCAGCGTATCCAGCGCGCCCTGGAGGTGTACAGGCTAACCGGTCAGCCCTTGTCGCAGTGGCATGAGCAGGCGGCGGCGCCGGCCTTGCCTTTTCGTCTGCGCACCTTTGCCCTGCTGCCCGAGGATCGTGCAGCCTTGCACGCACGCATCGAGATGAGGCTGGAGCAGATGTGGGCGCAAGGCCTGCTCGAGGAGGTGGCCGCCTTGCGCGCTCTGCCCGAGATGCACGCTGAACTCCCGGCCATGCGCAGTGTCGGCTATCGTCAGACCTGGGCGTATTTGCAGGGTCACTACGCTCTTGCGGAGCTCAAGGAGCGGACCTTGTTTGCCACCCGGCAACTGGCCAAGCGTCAACTGACCTGGCTGCGCAGTTTCGCCGAGATCAACCCGCGTGATCCTTTTCGTCAGACGGATCATGAACTTGTCGACTGGATCTTGCAAAATCGCTGGTGAGGGGCCAAAGTTATGCACTTCACGCCGTTGTCGACGGTGTTTTTTATTTGCGCGCTATCGCTTTTGTCCGCTTCGGACTGATTTAGGAGGTCGTTCATCATGTCCAAGGGCCAGACCCTGCAGGATCCTTTTCTCAATGCCTTGCGCAAAGAGCGTATACCGGTATCCATCTTTCTGGTGAACGGCATCAAGTTGCAAGGCCAGATCGAGTCCTTCGATCAGTATGTCGTCTTGCTCAAGAACACGGTCAGCCAGATGGTCTACAAGCACGCCATCAGCACCGTGGTGCCGGTGCGCAACCCGCGCCCGGCGACGCCGGTGGCAGGCGCGACGGGGCATTACAGCGCGGGCGATTTCAGTGAGGATGACGAAGCTGATCGCCAGCCTTACTGAGGCTGATGTGCTTCCGTTGATGAGGTGTCCGTGGAGTATTTTGAACGTCCGGTAGGTGGAGAGCGGGCCCTGCTCGTGTCGATGTCCCTGCAGGGCGCGCCCAGCCCGCAAGAGCTGGAGGAGTTTGCCGAGCTGGCGCGTTCAGCCGGCGTCCAGGTTCTCGCTACGGTCCAGGCGCGCAGGCCGCGCCCGGATGCGCGAACCCTGGTTGGACGAGGCAAGGTTGAGGAGATACGGGCCCAGGTTGAAGCAGAGGAGATCGAGGTGGTGCTCTTCGACCACGTCCTCAGTCCCGCCCAGGAGCGTAATCTCGAGCGTGAGCTGTCCTGTCGTGTGCTCGACCGTACCGGTCTGATCCTCGACATCTTTGCGCAAAGAGCGCGCACCCACGAAGGCAAGCTGCAGGTCGAACTGGCCCAGCTTGAGCACCTGTCTTCACGCCTGGTCCGTGGTTGGACCCATCTGGAGCGGCAAAAAGGAGGTATCGGCCTGCGCGGTCCAGGGGAGACCCAGTTGGAGACCGACCGCCGGCTCTTGCGTCAGCGGGTGGCCCAGCTCAAGGCGCGTCTGCATGAGGTCAAGCGCACCCGTGCCCTGGGGCGCCAGTCCCGGCGCAAGGCCGAGGTGCCGGTGATCGCCCTGGTGGGCTATACCAACGCCGGCAAGTCGACCTTGTTCAACCGGCTGTGCGCGGCCGATGTCTACGCCGCCGACCAGCTTTTTGCCACCCTTGACCCGACGTTGCGGCGCTGGGTGCTCGATGGCCTGGGAACGGTTGTGTTCGCCGATACGGTGGGCTTTTTGCGCGATCTGCCGCACCACCTGGTGGATGCGTTTCGGGCGACCCTCGAAGAAACGGTATCTGCCGATCTGCTTTTGCAGGTGGTTGACGTCGCCAGCGGCGAGCGTGACCAGCAGATGGCGGCGGTCGAGGAGGTTCTGCTGGCGGTCGGGGCGGCGCAGGTGCCTCGCCTGCTCGTCTATAACAAAATCGATCTGCTGGCGAATCGCGAGCCGCGTGTCGATGTCGACGCCGAGGGGCAGGCGCAGGCCGTCTGGGTGGCCGCACGCGACGGCCAGGGTCTGGACCTTTTGCGCGCGGCCATCGTCGACCGCTTGGGGCGCCGCCGCAGCTGGGCTTTATGCCTGGCGCCGGCCCATGGGCGCCTGCGTGCCCAGCTCTACGCCCGCCAGGCGGTGCAGCATGAAGAGGTGGATGAGCAGGGCTATGCCCGTCTGCAGGTCGAAATGGATGAAGGCCTGTTGCGCCTGTGCGTGGCACAGGCGGGCCTGCAGCTCGAGGACGTCCTGGCGTGATGCGGCGTGTCATCGAGCCGGCCGCGGCCATCCTGGCTTTGCTGGCCTTTTACAGCGTCGGTGAGCTCGTCCATCGTCATGCCCTGCCCATGGTGCCCGGCACGGTGATCGGCATGCTGCTCCTGCTGATCATGCTGCTCAGTCTGGGGCGGGTGCCCTTGTGGCTGGAGCGCGGTCTGCAGCCCTTGCTGCGCCATTTCACCCTGTTTCTTCTGCCCCCGACCGTCGGCGTGCTGACGGTGTGGCCGCAGGTGCGCGCTCAGGCCGGGCCCTTTCTCGTCACCCTCTTGCTGGCAACCTTGATTCCCCTGTATTTCGGGGTGCATGCTTTTCGTTACTTCAGTCGAGATCGGTCCCGGTGAGCGCCAGTCTAGGTCTGTGGTGGCTGCCCATCACGGTGGTGATTTATCTTGTCGCCGATGTGCTGCAGCAGAAGCTGGGCTGGCTGATTTTGCAGCCGATGCTGACCAGTGTCCTGGTGCTGGCGACTCTGGTCGCCTGGCACGGCCAGGATAGCGCGGCCTATCGTCAGGCCACCGCTCCGCTGGTGTGGGTGGCCGGCCCCTTGACGGTGGGCATGGCCATCCCCCTGTTTCGTGAGCGGGCACTGATCCTCGAACAGTGGCGCCCCTTGATGCTCACTTTGCTGCTCGGTTCTTTTCTGGCGTCCAGCTGTGCTTTCGCGCTGGCCTGTCTGTGGCAGTTACCGCATCCCGTGGCCAAGGCTTTCTTGACCCGTGCCATCAGCCTGCCCTTTTGTTTGCCGGTGGCGCATTTGCTCGGTGCGCCTGCCGGTCTGGCCGCGGTCATCGTCGGTATCAGCGGGGTGTTTGGCGGCATAGCCGCCCCCATGCTGCTCTCGCACCGTTACTCCGACGCTGCCCGCGGCGTGGCCATGGGGCTGGCCGCGCATGGCATAGGGACCGCTGTCGCACTGCGTCTTTCCCTGCGCACCGGCGCCCATGCCGCTTTGGCGATGATGCTCAATGGCGTGATCACCAGCCTCTGGTTGCCCTGGTTATGGCGGCATGCCGCCTATCTCGTTGGGTTCTGATGGTGTGCCGCTCGTGTTATCATGGCGCTTTTGTCATCGGCCCTCCTGGGGCGGTCGTGAGGGGAGTGAGACGCGCGTGAGCCGAGATCTGCAACGCTGGCTATTGCCTGAGGGAGTCGAGGACGTCCTGCCCGGACGTGCACAGGCGCTGGAGTCCTTGCGCCGGCGCAGTCTCGACCTGTATGCGGCGCACGGTTTCGATTACGTTATCCCGCCCCTGCTTGAATTTCGCGCCTCTCTGCTGACCGGGGTCGGTCAGGACCTGGCCTTGAGCACCCTGGCGGTCGTCGATCAGGCCTCCGGGCATCAACTGGGTTTGCGGGCTGACATGACGCCGCAGGTGGCGCGCATCGATGCGCATGGCCGTCCCTTGCAGGGGGTGGGCCGCTACTGCTACGCCGGCACGGTGGTGCAGGCGCGCGGTCGGCATCTGGGCGACAGGCGCTGCCAGATACAGATGGGTTGTGAGCTGTTTGGGCATACCGGTATCGAAGCCGATCTTGAAATCCTCGACCTCATGCTGAAAAGCCTGCGTCTGGCGGGTTGTCAGCGTATCGTCCTGGAACTCGGTCATGTCGGCATCCTGCGCTCTTTGCTGCCGGCCGATATCGTCGGCGAGCGGGCTGACGCCATCTTTGACATGCTGCAGCGCAAGGCCCAGCCTGAGCTGGTACTCGCCCTGGCTGAACAGCCTGCGCTTTTGCACGCGCTGCGGGTGCTGGTCAATGCCGCGGGCGACCGCAGCCAGATTGCCCAGGCCCGCGCGGCGCTGGCGGGATCGGCGGGGGCTCTCCAGCATCTCGATGATCTCGAGCACGTCTGTCAGCGCCTGCAGCGGGACTTTCCCGAGGTGGATCTCTACATCGACCTCAGCGAGTTGCGCGGTTACCGCTACCATACCGGTTTGAGTTTTGCAGCCTATGTCGAGGGAGGCCATGTTGAAGTGGCCAAAGGCGGACGTTACGACGATGTCGGCCTGGCTTTCGGGCGCGCCCGCCCGGCCACCGGCTTCAGCCTGGATCTGCTCAGCCTGAGCGCCCTGCAGCAGCAGGCGCAAGGCAGGATCTGGGCCCCTGCCGATGACGATGCGGAACTCCAGGCTCTCGTCGAGCACTTGCGTGGCCAGGGTGAGCGGGTGCTCAAGGCCTTGCCGGGAGAGGCGCCGGTCGATGCGCAGGCTTTGGGTCTCGACAGACGTATAGAAAAGGTGGACGGACGCTGGAGCGTTCGGCCATGGCATTCCTGATCTGATTACAGCGATAAGGCAAGCGTGATTATGGGTAAGAACGTTGTCATTCTGGGCACCCAATGGGGTGATGAAGGTAAGGGTAAGATCGTCGATCTGCTGACCGATAATGCCGCCGCCGTGGTGCGTTTCCAGGGCGGCCATAACGCCGGTCATACCCTGGTCGTCGGCGGCGAGAAAACGGTGCTGCATCTCATCCCCTCGGGCATACTGCGCGATCAGGTGATGTGTTATATCGGCAATGGCGTCGTCCTGGCGCCGGATGCCCTGCTGCACGAGATGAGCAAGCTTGAAGCCCAGGGGGTGCCGGTGCGTGAGCGACTGCGCATCTCCGCCGCCTGCCCGCTCATCCTGCCCTATCACGTGGCCCTCGATCAGGCGCGCGAGGCGGCGCGCGGCAAAGCCGCCATCGGGACCACCGGCCGTGGTATCGGCCCGGCCTATGAAGACAAAGTGGCGCGTCGTGGTTTGCGTCTGAGCGATCTGTTCCGGCGCGAGAAGTTTGCCGCCCGGCTCGGCGAGATCCTCGACTACCATAACTTCCAGCTGAAAAACTATTATCAGGTGGCCCCTATCGACTTCCAGGCAACCCTGGAACAGGCCCTGGCCTGGGGCGAAGAGCTGCGACCGCTGATCGCTGATGTGCCGGAAGAACTGCACCAGTTGCGCCTGCGCGGCGTCGACATCATGTTCGAAGGCGCGCAAGGCTCATTGCTCGACATCGACCATGGCACCTACCCCTATGTCACGTCGTCGAACACCACGGCGGGAGGGACGAGCACCGGTTCGGGTTTTGGTCCGCTCTATCTCGATTATGTGCTCGGTATCACCAAGGCCTACACCACGCGTGTCGGCAGCGGGCCTTTCCCCACCGAGCTGTTCGACAGCATGGGCGAGCATTTGGCCCGTGTCGGCCATGAGTTTGGTTCGACCACCGGTCGCGCCCGCCGCTGCGGCTGGTTCGACGCCGTGGTGCTGCGCCGCGCGGTGCAGCTCAACTCGATTTCGGGGCTGTGTCTGACCAAGCTGGACGTGCTCGATGGCCTCGAGAGCGTGCGTATCTGCACCGGTTACGCGATGCGCGATAAAGGCTCGATCGAGTGCTTGATGAGCGACGCCGACGCCTATGAAAACATCACCCCCATATACGAGGATCTGCCCGGCTGGAAGGAGTCCACGGTCGGCGTGCGCCGCCTGGAGGACTTGCCGGAAGCGGCCCGGCGTTACATTCGTCGTATCGAAGAGGTGGTGGGCTGCCCTATCGACATCATCTCCACCGGACCTGATCGCGACGAGACCATCATTCTGCGTCATCCCTTCGCCGGCTGAGACACCCGCCCAAGGATGGGCTTTCCCTTGACGCCGGTCAGTACATGGACGGCTTGAGCTTGCTGAAGCAGGACAATAGCTGGTAGGCTAAACCTTGCGATACTTCAGTCATCTTCAGGGGATCACTATGAAAATCGCCAAGCCCGCTCTTCTTCTTGCACTCACCACTGCACTTACGCTGGCTACTTACGCCGATGCCGATGGGCGTGGCATGCAGGGTATGGTGCCGGCCCAGCCGGGGCTGAGTTCATCGACGGCCGATGTCGGTCAGAATATGCAGGACATGAAAGGCATGCAGGATATGGTCCCCGGCCAGCCCGGACGGCACGCCGAGGGCAAGCAGGCCGAGGACATGAAAAAGACGCACGCTATGGCCGGCATGCAAGGTATGGCCGGCATGCATGACAAACGGCAGGTCCACCGCGGTCACAAAAAGCAGGACGCACAGGATCCACATCAGCACTGAGCCGGCACAGCCGCCCTCAGCGGCTGCGTGCCTCAAAACAGCCGGTTGAGCCCGTTGAGGGCGGCGACGCGGTAGGCCTCGGCCATGGTCGGATAGTTGAAGGTGGTGTTGGCGAAGTACTGCAGATTGTTCTGGCCGCAGTGCATGACCGCCTGGCCGATATGGACGATTTCCGAGGCGCCGTCGCCGAAGCAGTGGATGCCGAGGATCTCCAGGGTCTCGCGGTGGAAGAGGATCTTCAGCATGCCGACCGTCTCGCCGGTGATCTGGGCACGGGCGAGGTGGCGAAAGAAGGCCTGCCCGACTTCGTAGGGCACCTGCTCACGGGTCAGCTCAGCCTCGGTCTTGCCCAGGGAGCTGATCTCGGGGATGGTGTAGATCCCGGTCGGTACTTCGGACACCCGCGGCACGTCGCTGGCCCCGACGATGTGGGCGGCGGCGCAGCGGCCCTGGTCATAAGCGGCCGAGGCCAGGGCGGGCCAGCCGATGACGTCACCGACCGCATAGATGTGCGCCAGTGAGGTCTGGTAGAACTCGTTGATGCGGATCTGGCCACGCTGGTTGAGGTCGATGCCGAGGGCCTCGAGGCCCAGATTTTGGGTGTTGCCCGTGCGGCCATTGCACCACAGTATGGCGTCGGCACGGATTTTCTTGCCTGACTGCAGATGCAGGATGACCCCGTCGTCGCGGCTTTCTATACGTTCATAGTGTTCATTGTTGCGTACCAGCACACCCAGCTCGCGCAGGTAGTGGCTGAGGGCATCGGAAATCTCGTCGTCAAGAAAAGACAGAAGGGCGGTCTGGGTGTTGATCAGATCAACCTTGACGCCCATGCCTTCGAAGATGGAGGCGTACTCGCAGCCTATGACCCCGGCGCCGTAGATGATGATCTTGCGTATCGGCATGTCGAGCTTGAGGATGCCGTCGGAATCGAAGACGCGCGGATGCTCAAAATCGATGTCCTGGGGATGATAGGGACGGGCGCCGGTGGCGATGATGGCGTGTTCAAAGGCGAGCACGTCGCGCCCGCCGTCCTCGTTGCGCACCTCGAGATGATGGGCATCGATGAAGGTGCCGCGGGAGAAGATCAGATCGACGTCATTACGGGTGTAAAAACGGGTGCGCAGGTCGACCTGCTGATCGATGACCTTGCGCGCCCGGGCGAGAAGCTGCGGGAAGCTGAAATGACGGGGGTCACCGGTGTCATGGAGCAGCGGGTCACGGCTGTAGCGTATGAGCTGCCAGACACTTTGCCGGAGCGCTTTTGAGGGTATCGTGCCGGCGTGGGCGCAGGACCCGCCGACCTGGGAGCGCTCCTCGATCACCGCAACGCGGCGCCCTTCCTTGGCCAGCTTCATGGCCGCACCTTCGCCGGCCGGACCTGAACCGAGAATCACGACGTCATAGTTTTGCATAGGCGATCAGGCTCCATCAGATGATTGCAGGCGTTTTTCCTCGCCCCGCCAAAGTGCAAGGATGTTGCGACGATGACGCAGGATCAGCAGCAGGCTGATCAGAGCGAGCAGGGGCGGTGTGCCTGCGTGCAGGAAATAAGCGTAGACGGGCATCAGGGCAAAGGCGAGCAAGGCCGCCAGGGACGAGATCCGGCGCAGCACAAAGACGAGCAACCAGGTGGCAGCGGTCGCCAGGCCCAGCCAGGGTGACAGGGCGAAGATCAGGCCGAAGGCGGTGGCGACGCCCTTGCCGCCACGAAAACGAAAATAGAGCGGGTAGAGGTGGCCGAGAAAGGCGGCCAAGCCCAGGCAGGTCTGCAGCAGGGTCGAGGCGCCGACATGGCGCATGACGACGATGGGCAGAAAACCCTTGAGCGCATCGCCGAGCAGGGTCAGCAAAGCTGCGCCCTTGCCGCCCAGGCGGAGGACGTTGGTGGCGCCGGGATTGTGCGAGCCCTGCAGTCGCGGATCAGGCAGGCCACACAAGGCACAAACCGGTATGGCCATGCATACAGAGCCGAGCAAATACGCGATAATCACTGCCGCTAGGGGAAGCAGCCCGAGCATCTTTGTCTCCTTTCAGGATCGGGGTGCAGCATGGATCATATTGTCATACGCGATCTTGAGCTCAAAGCTCGTATCGGCGTACACGCATGGGAAAGACAGATTCCACAGAGCTTGCGTTTACAGCTGAAGCTGGGCTACGACTTGTCCACTGTAGCAAAAAGCGACGATATAAGTCAGGCCCTGAACTACCAGGGTGTCATCGAATTCATAGAAGCTGAGCTGGCCTGCGCCTCCCCCCAGCTGATCGAGACCCTCGCCGAGGGGCTGGCTCAGCGCCTGCTCCAGCACTTTGCCATCGCCGGACTCGAGCTGGAGTTGTGCAAGCCCCACATCATGCCTGGAAAAACCGAAGTTGGGGTGTTTTTGCGGCGAGGCGCCCCCTTATGAGCCAGGCGCTGATCGCCCTCGGAGGCAATCAGGGCGCCGCCCCCTTGTGGGCCGCGCTGCAGGCTTTGCAGCAACTGGGCGCCTTGCGCTGTTCGCCGGTCTATGCCAGTGCCGCCGGCGAAGGGCAGGGCTGCGCCGACTACCTCAATCTGGTCGTGGAACTCGAGACCGCGCTGAGCCATCCTCAGCTGACCCAGCGACTGCAGGCGATCGAAGACGCTGGGGGGCGTCGTCGTGACCTGCCTGGTGTCTGTCACGTCGACCTCGATCTTTTGATCTGGGCCGGGCAGGTCCTGCGGCCGACGGACCTGGAACGAGCTTACGTGGCCCTGCCTTGGGCGCATCTGCGTGGCCAGCCCCGGCCGGTGGCCAGTGGGCATCTATGGCCGGGTGAGGCGATGGCGGTTTTGGCGGCCTTGCAGCAGCGCCGCGACTGAAGGAGGCTGCAAGGTGCTGCAGCTTTGCATTAGACTGCGGACTCGGGTACCGATGTCGAGGGCAGCAGCGTGACTTTTTTCCCGCGTACACCTAATTTGGCGATCAGCGACCGTGAGGCTTTGCGCGCGCAGATACTTCAGTATTTTCATGCCAGTTTTGACCGCTATGAGTCTTTGTTCAGCCTGCTGCGCGATGAGCAGGCCTACAGGATCAAGCCGATCGCCCTGCGTCATCCGCTGATTTTTTATTTCGGCCACACCGCCACCTTTTTCGTCAACAAACTGCTGCTGGCCGGCCTGATCACCAGGCGTATCGATGCCCGTATCGAAAGATTGTGTGCGGTCGGCGTCGATGAGATGAGTTGGGATGATCTTGACGAGACCCACTACGACTGGCCCAGCCTCGCCAGCCTGCAGCAGTACCGCCAGCAGGTGCGTGCTCTGGTGGATGCCCAGATCGTCGGCATGGACTTGCGCGGCGAGCTGAATATGCAGCATCCGTTATGGGTCATCCTGATGGGCATAGAGCATGAACTCATTCATCTGGAGACCTCTTCGGTGCTGATACGGCAGCACGCTCTCGATCGGGTGCAGCCCCAGGCGGCCTGGGCGCCCTGCCGGCAGCGTGGGGAGCCGCCGCGCAACGAGCTGCTGCCGGTGCCGGCGCAGCGGCTGCGCCTGGGTCGTGCAGAGAACGATCCTTACTATGGCTGGGATAATGAATACGGCGTGCACGAGGTCGAGCTTGCCGCCTTCAGGGCCAGCCGGCAACTGGTCAGCCAGCGCGAGTTTCTCGCCTTTGTCGAGGCCGGAGGCTATCTCGATGAGCGCTGGTGGGACGAGGAAGGCCAGGCTTGGCGCAGCCATGGCGACGTCCGCCATCCGACGTTCTGGCGTCCTGGCGAGCAAGGCTGGCGGCTGCGTCTACTGGCGGAAGAGATCGAGATGCCGTGGAATTGGCCGGTCGAAGTCAACTGTCATGAAGCGCGGGCCTACGTTCGCTGGCTGGCGGCCAGGACCGGTTTGTCTTTGCGCCTGCCCAGCGAAGAGGAGTGGTACGCCTTGCTCGCTCACAGTGGTCGTGGCGAGGTGGCTGAGGCGCCGACAGCGGCGCAGCTGCACCTCGATCACGAAGCCTCGCCCTGCCCGGTCGACCGCTTTGCGCAGGGTGATTTTTTTGATGTGGTCGGCAATGTCTGGCAGTGGACCGAGACGGCTATCGCACCTTATCCGGGTTTCAAGGTGCACCCTCTTTACGACGACTTCAGCACCCCCACCTTCGACGGTCGCCATCATCTGATCAAAGGTGGCAGCTGGATCTCCTGTGGCAATGAAGCCCGTCTGGGCAGCCGTTACGCGTTCCGCCGGCATTTTTTTCAACACGCGGGTTTCCGCTATGTGGAGGCAGGTCCTTTGATGCAGCAGCAGCTTTCCCACTATGAAAGTGACGCCCTGGTGGCCCAGTACCTGGAATTCCACTACGGTGCCAGCTATTTCGGGGTCGCCAACTATGCGCAGAGCTTGACCCAGCGGGTGCTCGCCGCCACCGCGGGACGACCACGGCGCAAGGCGCTCGATCTGGGTTGCGCGACGGGGCGGGCCACTTTGGAGCTGGCGCGCCACTTCGAGTCGGTCACCGGGATCGACTTTTCGGTACGCTTCATCGATCTGGGCGTGCAGCTGATCCGTTCGGGGCATTTGCGCTATGCCTTGCCTGAAGAAGGCGAGTTGCAAAGCTATCATGAGATCGATCTGGCGGCCTTGGGCCTGCAGGGCCTGGCTGATCGTGTGGCGTTCTACCAGGGCGACGCCTGCAACCTGAAAACGATCTATGGCGACTACGACCTCATCCTGGCCGCCAATCTGATCGACAGACTGTACCAGCCCGCCCTGTTCCTGCGCGAGGTCCATAGTCGCCTGCGGCCGGGCGGCATCCTCGCCTTGAGCAGTCCCTATACCTGGCTCGAGGAGCATACCGATCGCGCCCACTGGATCGGTGGCTTCAAGCGTGACGGAGAGAACTGGACCACCTTGCAGGGTTTGAGCGAGCTGCTGCAGCCGCATTTTCGCTTGCTGGCAGCGCCGGAGGATGTGCCTTTCGTGATCCGCGAAACCGCCCGCAAATACCAGCACAGCGTGGCACAGCTCAGCCTCTGGGAGCGTCTTTGATGGCGGCTGATTTTTCTCGGCTGCCCGATCGTGGCGGCTCCCTGGCCTTGAAAACCGAGGGGCGCCTGGCGACTTTCGGCCGCCCCGAGGTCTTGCCTTTGTGGGTGGCCGACATGGATTTTGCCTGTCCGCCGCCGGTGCGTGCGGCCCTGCTGCAACGTGCCGATCACCCCATCTACGGCTACACCTTGCGTGACCCGGACATGGTGCCGGCCTTGTGCGACTGGATCTCGCAGGTGCACGGCTGGCGCCCTGATGCGGCCCAGGTCTGGATCGTCCCGGGGGTCGTGCCCAGCCTGTACGCGGCGGTGGCGGCGCTCACCGAGCCGGGGGAGGGGGTCATCATCCAGACGCCGGTGTATCCGCCTTTTTTTCAGGCGGTGCGCGAGCAGGGGCGGCGTCTGCTCGAGAATCCTCTGCGCCTGGAGGCGCAAGGCTATGGCATGGATCTCGACCATTTTGAACAGTGTGCCCGGCAGGCGCGTTTATTTCTCTTGTGCTCGCCGCACAACCCGGTGGGTCGGGTATGGCGACGCGATGAGCTCGAGGCGGTGCTGGCCATCTGTGCCCGTCACGACGTCCAGGTGCTGGCCGATGAGATCCACGCCGATCTGCTCTATCCGGGGCAGCTGCACCAGCCGGCCCTGCCGCTGGCGCCGGATCGCGTCATCGCCGCCTGGGCGCCGGGCAAAACCTTCAATACAGCCGGCATGGGCCTGTCCGCCCTGATCTGTGCACAGCCGCAGCTGCAGCGTCGCCTGCAGGCGGTCTTTGCCGCCTTGCCGGTGACGACGCACAACCCTTTTGCGCAGGCGGCCTGGGTGGCGGCCTATCGGCAGGGGCGCCCCTGGCGCGATGAACTGGTCGGCGTTCTTGCCGCCCATCGCGATCATCTGCTGCAGCGCCTGGCGCAGGAGCTGCCGCAGCTGCGGGTGCATGCGCCGCAAGGCACCTATCTGCTCTGGCTGGACTTTCGTCAGCTGCAGTTGAGCGAAGCGGATCTGGTGCGCCGACTGGTCGAGACGGCGGGCCTGGGTTTGAACCCCGGCAGCAGTTTTGGTGCCACCGGGCTCGGCCATATGCGCCTCAATTTTGCCACCAGCCGTGCTGTCCTCGATCAGGCCGTCGACCGGCTGGTGGCCTGCCTGGGCTGAGCGCTGCGCTCGGGCTTTTGCATGCTGAGGCCTTTTTGATCTAGGCTGTAGTTGGCCATTTCGCACAGGAGCCGTTCTCATGGCACAGGTTTCCCGGCAACAAGCCATTATCGGCGCGCTCATGGGCGCCTGGATCGGCGATGCGCTCGCCCTAGGACCCCACTGGTACTACGATCTCGAGGCCATGCGCCGCGATTATGGCCCCTGGATCAGCGACTACAGCGCCCCCAAAGAAGGTCGCTACCATGCCGGTTTACCCGCCGGTCATGGCTCACAAGCGGCTTACATCCTTGATCTCATGGTCGACTCACTGATCGAGTGCGGTGCTTATGACGAGGCGGACTTCTGTCGACGCATGGATGAGCAGCTTTTGCAGCGCATCGATGGGACGCCGATGGCCGGCCCTGGTGGCTATACCAGCCAGTCGATCCGTGATACCTGGCACAAGCGTATCGAGCAGGGTTTGCCGTGGGGGCAGGTCGCCGGCCACGCCGATACCACCGAGGCTATCGAGCGCACCCTGGCGCTGGCCTTGCGTTATGCCGGCGATCCTCAAGGTCTGGCGCATAGCATCGCCAGCAACACCCGCCTGACCCAGAACGACGAAACGGTGGTGTCGATGACGGTCGCCTACGGCGCCATCCTCGCCCTGCTGGTCGAGGGGGAGCCCTTCGATACCCAGCTGTCCGGCAAGCTCATGCAGCGCGTCAAAAGCGGGCAGCTGCCTTTTCATGCGGTCACCAGCAGTCAGCTGGCGCCGCCGGCCTTGGGTACCGAGCCCAGCCGGGCGGGCCGCTTTGCCTCGCCGGATGCCCTGTTGACCCCCTCCTGCATCGCCGCGGCCGTCGTCGATCCGGGGGTACAGATCGAGCCGGCCTGGAAGGTCTCGCTGGTCTACGGTATGCCTTGCGCCATCTATCATCAGCTGCCCGCCGCCTACTACCTGGCGGCGCGTTACCACGACGACTTTGCGTCGGCGGTGCTGCACGCGGTCAACGGCGGCGGCCAAAATCAGGCGCGCGCCATGCTGACGGCCGCCCTGGTCGGCGCCCAGGTGGGCTATGCCGGCATCCCGCAGCGTTGGCTGGACGGCCTCATCGCGGGCCAGGACAAGCTGGCCATGGCGGAGCGTCTGGCCGCGCAGGCTGTGGCGGCAGCGCCTTGAGCCGGCACCTGGTCTGGCTGCGCCTGGATCTGCGCAGTCGCGATCACGCCGCCTTGCAGGCGGCCTGTCGTGATCCAGACAGTGAGGTGGTGGCCGTTTACCTGCACACCCCGGGACAGTCTGCGCGGCATGATCTGGGGGCCCGGCGCAGCGCTTTTGAGCGCGATGCGCTGGCGGCCTTGCAGCCGACGCTGGCCCGCCTGGGCATCCCCCTGGTGCAGGCCGAGCTCGACGACTACGCCGCTATTCCAGCCTGGATGGTCGAGCGTGTGCGCGCCTGGGGTATCGGGGCGATACACGCGCATCGTGCCCTGGAGATCTATGAGCAAAGACGTGACGAGGCTGTCGCTGCGGCGGTGGCGACTGAAGCCTGTCGCCTGTGTCTCTATGATGACGTCTGCATCCTGCCGCCAGGCCGTGTGTTGACCCGTGACGGGCGGCCGTTCACGGTCTTCTCGGCCTTTAAAAAGGCCTGGCTGCAGCAGTTGCCGACGGTGGCCGCAGCGCAGCCGCAGCCGCGACCAAGACGGCAGCACTTTCTGCCTTTGTGCGCTGAGCCTACGCCGGTGAAGCCTCAGGAGCAGGACTGGCCGGCCGGTGAGGCAGCGGCCTTGGCGGCGCTCGATGCTTTTGTGGCGCAGGGACTGGCCGACTATGCCTGGGCCCGCGATCGCTGCGACTTGGCCGGAAGCAGCCGACTGTCGCCGTATCTGACCCTGGGTTGCCTGAGTGCCCGGCAGTGCCTGCACGCCTTGTACCGGCAGGGACCTGTCGATGCGCCAGGCGCCGCCAGCTGGCTGAACGAGCTGTGTTGGCGGGACTTTTACAAACACATCCTGGTGGCTTTCCCGCAGGTGGGTCGTCATCAGGCCTTCCAGGCCGCCACCGATGCCTTGCCCTGGCGTTATGACGAACTGGAGTTTGCCCGCTGGCGTGAGGGGCGCACCGGTTTTCCCATCGTCGATGCCGGCATGCGTCAGCTGCTGCAGACCGGCTGGATGCACAATCGCTTGCGCATGATCTGTGCCAGTTTTCTGGCCAAGGACCTGTTCATCGACTGGCGCTGGGGGGAAAGACACTTCATGCAGCATCTGCTCGACGCCGACCTGGCGGCCAACAATGGCGGCTGGCAGTGGAGCGCTTCGACGGGTAACGATGCGGTGCCCTATTTTCGTGTGTTCAACCCCTGGCTACAAAGCCGCAAGGTCGATCCGCAAGGGCACTTCATCCGTCAGTATGTGCCTGAGCTGGCGGCGGTCCAGGAGGTCCATACGCCGGTCCTGCGCCATGCCGACTATCCGGCGCCGATGCTCGATCATGGCCAGGCACGTCAACGCGTCATCGCCCATTTTCGTGCCTTGCGTGGTGACTCGGCGCAGCTGGGCCTGTGGGCTGACGACGGCTCATGAGCAGGTTCTTGCGCCTTCATGACGGAGCAGCCAGCGCTTGCGTTCTTCACCCCAGCGGTAGCCGCCGAGTCCGCCATCACGGCGGAGGATGCGATGGCAGGGTATGAGGATGGCGATCGGGTTGCTGGCACAGGCCTTGGCCACGGCGCGTGAGGCCTGCGGCCGCTGCAGGCGTCCGGCCAGTTCGCTGTAGCTGAGGGTTTGTCCGGGGAGGAGTTTCAGCAGTTCGTTCCACACCGCCCGCTGAAAGGCGGTGCCCGGCGGTAGCGGTGGTCGCGTCGGCAGGCTCTGGGGGTCGTTCAGGTAGGCCTGTAGCGCGCTCAGCCAAGCCTGGGCCTGGCGGGGGTCGGCGAGTTCCTGGCCGGCCAGGCTAGCATGTTCGCCGGGCGTCACGGCGAAGGTGATGCGGCGCAGCTCCTGCTGTTCGGTGATCACCAGGATGCGACCTAAGGGACTATCGCCCGCGGCGAAGGCCAGCTGGGAGTCTGGGCGGCGCATGGAGCTCTCCGGCAGGGGATCGTGCGCCTAGTGTGCTGACTTTGTCCCTGGCGTGGCAAGAGGGGGGGCAGAGCAGGCTTGGAGAGCGCCTGAATTTGCTATATAGTATCATATGATACGATATGGTCAGGGACTCACCTATGCAGCTACGCAGCTTTGGTATCTTGCTGAAAGACGTTTCGCGTCTGTCCTCGCGATATTTCGAGCGCCACCTGGGTGAGTTGGGCCTGACCCTGGACCAGTGCAAGGTGCTGGCCCGCCTGGAGCATGAAGAAGGCATGACGCAGACGCAGCTGGCCGAGTGCACCGATATGGATCCTATGACCCTGGTGCGGGTGCTCGACCGTATGGAGCAGGAGGGACTGCTCGAACGTCGTCGGCATGAGCAGGACCGGCGGGTACGTCAGATCTATCTTTTGCCGGCAGCACAGGTGCAGATGGCGAAGATGTGGCAGCTGGTTGAGCAGGTAAGGGGTGAGACGCTGCGTCAGTTCAGCGACCTCGAGAAGGAGACTTTTATGAGCTATTTGCAGCGCATGCGTAGCACCTTGCACGAGTTGCTGCAGGCTGAGTCTGGACAGGAGGAGGCATGAACAGTCCCGTGCAAGCCGACGCACACGCGCCCTGGCGGCGACCTTTGATGGCCCTCGGGCTGCTTCTGGCGATGGCCCTGCTGCTGTTTTTCTGGTGGCGTCATGGGCGTATCGTCAGCACCGATGATGCTTATGTGCGCGTTCCCAATGCCGAGGTGAGCAGCAACATCGATGGCCGGGTGGTGGCCTTGCTGGTGCATGACAACCAGCCGGTTCGGCGTGGCGATCTGCTGGTGCAGATCGACGATCGCAACGACCGTATCGCCCTGGCGGCAGCAGACGCGCGCTGGCGCCAGCGTATCGAGCAGGTCAAGGCTGACGAAGCTTCCTACCGGGCGCAGTTGGCGCAGATCGACGCTTTGCAGCAACATCTCCAGTATCTGCAAAAGGAGGCCATGCGCCGGCAGTCCCTGGTCAGTGCCGGCATGGCCTCACAGGAGAGTCTGGACCGCGCCGCCAGCGAGGCCCGCGAAGCCGAGGCCAGCCTGCATGCGGCCGAGCAGCACGCTGCAGCTTTGCGGGCCAGCCTGGGGGGGCAGCCGCAGGAAGATCCGCTACAGGATGCCCAGGTGCAAGCGGCCCAGGCCGAGGTGGCGCACGCCCAGCTGGAGCTGAGTTATACCCAGATCAGGGCGCCGGTTGACGGCGTCGTCGCCCAGGTCGACCATCTGCAGGTGGGCGATTATATCAAGTCGGGTGCGCCGCTGTTTGCCTTGATGTCGCCCCAGGCCGGCTGGGTTGAGGCCAATTTTAAGGAGGATGCCCTCGCCCACATGCGCGTTGGGCAAAAGGCGCAGGTGAGCATCGACGCTTACCCGGGGGTGGTTTTTCATGCCCAGGTCGAGAGTCTGGCGCCGGCCACCGGTTCGCAGTTTTCCTTGCTGCCGCCAGAGAATGCCACCGGCAACTGGGTCAAGGTTGTACAAAGGCTACCGGTCCGTCTGCGCCTGCTCGACGTCGCTGGGGAGACGCCTTTGCGGGCCGGCCTGAGTGCGCAGGTCAGCGTTGACACCGGCTTTCGCCGGCATCTCGGGGCCTGGTGATGGCGTCGCAGGAACTCAACAGCGACAGTGAGGCGCCTTTGCATCGCGGCATGATCACGCTGACGGTCATGCTTGCCTCGGTCCTGCAGTCTCTCGACAACACCATCGCCAATGTCGCCATGCCGAAAATGCAGGGCGCCCTGGCCGCAACCCAGGATCAGATGAGCTGGGTGCTCACCTCCTACATCGTCGCTGCGGCCATCATGACCCCGCTGACCGGCTGGTTGGCTGGACGCTTCGGGCGCAAGACGCTTTTTCTCGTTTCTGTCTTTGGCTTTACGCTGGCCTCGGCCCTCTGTGGTCTGGCGCAGGGCCTGGGCGAGATGGTCCTGTTCCGCTTTATACAGGGTTTGTCGGGTGCGGCCTTGGTGCCGATGTCGCAGGCGGTGCTGCTCGACATCAACCCGCCGGAGCGGCATGGTCGGGCCATGGCCGTATGGGGACAGGGGGTGCTGGTCGGGCCCATGCTGGGGCCCATCCTCGGCGGCTGGCTGACCGACCATTACAGCTGGCGCTGGGTGTTCTATATCAATGTGCCTCTCGGCATCCTCGCCTTTCTCGGGGTTTACGCCTATTTTCCGCGCGCCGTCCGTTACCGGGCGCGTCTCGATTTTCTCGGCTTTGCCCTGCTCAGTGTCGCTGTGGCCAGTCTGCAACTCTGCCTGGATCGCGGGCCAACGCGCGACTGGTTCTCGTCGTCGGAGATCTGGCTGGAGGCCGGTACCGCGGCACTGAGCTTTTACCTGTTCATCGTGCACAGCCTCACGGCCAGGCAGCCCTTCATCCGCCTGGCCTTGTTCAAGGACCGCAATTTTCTGACCGGCAACATCTTCATCTTTCTCGTCGGTGTCATCATTTTTGCGACCTTGGCCCTGTTGCCACCGTTGCTGCAGGATCTTTTGGGCTATCCGGTCTACGATGCCGGCCTGCTCACCGCTCCACGCGGGCTAGGCACGCTGATCGCCATGGCCATCGCCGGTCGCCTGGTCGATCGCGTCGATCCGCGTTGGCTGATCGGTGCAGGCTTTGCCTGCGCTGCCCTGTCGCTGTGGCAGATGACCCGTTTCGATACCCTGATGAGCGCCGCTCCGGTGTTCTGGTCGGGTCTGGTGCAGGGTCTGGGCACCGGTCTGGCTTATGTGCCTTTGGTGACCTTAAGTTTTGCCACCCTGCCGGCGGTCTACAGAAACGAGGGCAGTGCTTTTTTCAGCCTGGTGCGCAATATCGGCAGCAGCCTGGGTATTTCCATGGTCCAGGCGCTCATGGTCCGCAATACGCAGATCGTGCACGCCTCGCTGGCGAGCACGGTCAACCGCTATGCCGCACGCAGTACCCCGGCTTTTGCCCATCTGGGTGATCCGGCGGTGCGTGCCGCTTTCAATGCCCAGGTGACCCACCAGGCCTTGATGATCGCCTATATCGACGACTTCTGGCTGATGTTCGGCCTGGCCTTGCTGGCCATGCCCTTGCTCCTGTTGCTGCGCCCTCCCCAGCGCGGCTCGCTGCCGGCACCGACGCTGATCGAGTAGCTGGCCTCAAATGATGGAAACTTGGCCTCGCTGCCTCTCGCCGATGAGGTCGGCAAGGCTCTAGGATGAGCCTGTTCTCAGACGCGGAGCGCTTTTTTGATGGAAACAAGCTATTTTGATGTGCTGATCGTCGGCGCGGGTCTCTCCGGTATAGGCGCTGCCCGACATTTGCAGCAAAGCTGTCCGGAGAAGACCTATGCCGTGCTCGAAGGGCGCGATGCCATCGGCGGCACCTGGGATTTGTTCCGTTACCCGGGCATACGCTCGGATTCGGATATGTACACCCTCGGTTACAACTTCAAACCCTGGAAGCAGTCGCAAGCGATCGCTGACGGTCCGCTGATTCGTGAGTACATCCAGGAGACGGCTCGCGAGTACGGTATCGACCGTCATATTCGTTTCAACACCCGGGTGGAACAAGCCGACTGGAGTGAGAAAAAGCAGGAGTGGACGCTGAGCCTGCGTGAAGGCGGCGGCGAGCTACGGCGCTTGCGCTGCAACTTTCTGCTCATGTGTACCGGCTATTATGACTATGCGGCCGGCTATATGCCGGACTTCCCGGGCCTGCAAAACTACCAGGGGCGCCTGATCCATCCCCAGCACTGGCCTGCAGACCTCAACTACCGGGGCAAGAGGATCGTCATCATCGGCAGCGGGGCGACCGCGGTGACCCTGGTGCCGGCCCTTGCCGCTGAGGCCGCACACGTCACCATGCTGCAGCGCTCCCCCAGCTATGTGATCAGCGTGCCGCGTGAAGACCTGATCTCCAACACCCTGCGCAAGGTGCTGCCCGAGAAGCTGGTCTATCGCCTGGCGCGCACCCGCAATGTCGGCTTGCAGCAGGCCTTCTTCAAGCTCAGTCGTAGCCAGCCCAAGCTGGTGCGTCGTCTGCTCATGTCACAGGTGCGCCGGCAGGTTGGGCCACAGTTCGATATGCGCCATTTCAGCCCGGCCTACAATCCCTGGGATGAGCGCTTGTGTGCAGTTCCCGACGGCGACCTGTTCAAGGCCCTGCGCTCAGGCCAGGCCTCGGTGCTGACCGACCAGATCGACAGCTTCACACCGACAGGCCTCAGGCTCAAGTCGGGCCAAGTGCTCGACGCCGACATCATCGTCAGCGCCACCGGACTGCAGCTGCAGATGATGGGCGGGGCCCGTCTGAGCCTCGATGGGCGTCCGGTCGATATGGCCAAGACCATGAACTACAAGGGGATCATGTTTCGTGATCTGCCCAACCTGGCCATGGTCTTCGGTTATACCAATGCCTCCTGGACGCTCAAGGCCGATCTCAGTGCCGAGTACGTCTGCCGGCTGCTGCGGCGCATGGATCAGCTCGGGGTTCGTCAGGCGACGCCACGCAACCACGATCACGCGGTGCAGGAGCTGCCTTTTCTGGAGATGGCCTCGGGCTATATCCAGCGCGCCATCGCCAGCTTTCCGCGGCAGGGCAGCAAGGCGCCATGGCGTGTCTACCAGAACTACGCCCTGGATCTGATGACCTTGCGTTACAGCCCTATCGATGACGGCTGCATGGAGTTTCGTGGTCCGTCTTCCCCGGCCCAAAAAACCAGGTCCGCCGCCCTGGCGACGAGCTGAGCCCGCACAAGACGGTCTGCCATGGCGCAGACCGTGTCTTTTTGGCCATCTGCCGGGCGCGGACTGGTTTTTTACCTCAGGCTGATCTACAAATGGAGGTGTGAATAATATTTCATACAAGGAGTTCTTATGTCTGCCCCCCTGAAGGTCGGTGCCTTGACGCTGTTGGCGGCGACGGTGCTGCCAGCGATGGCGGTTGATTTTGATGCGCGCAGTATGGCCATGGGGGGAACGGGCGTCAGCTCGGCCTCGCTGGGCGCGGCGGCGCTGTTCAACCCGGCCTTGCTGGCCGTCCCTGATCGTGGTGATCACTTTGCCCTGCTCTTGCCGGCGGTGGGAGGACAAGTGACCGATCAGGGGGATGTGCATAACAAGGTCAGGGATTTGCAAAATGGCGCTTATGACAGTGCCATCAACGACTACCATCAGTTTCAGAGCAGTCCGAGTGCCGCTGGAGCCACCCAGTTCAGCAGCGACCTGGGTGGCCTCAATAGCGGTCTGGCCGGTCTCAGCGGGCAGCCTGTCGATATCCAGCTGGGGGTCGTGCCCTTCTCGGTGGCTTTTCACAATCCGGTGCTGTCCGTCGGGGTGTTCACCAATGCCTATGCCGATGTCGCTGCCCGCTTCAACTACGCCTCCGGCGATGCGACGACCCTGAGCAATTACAGCAACTTGCTCTCCAGCATCGCTCCGGATATCGGACGGTTGAACAATGGCACTGAAAGCAACACCCAGGAAGCCTTGCTGGCGGCGACCTTGCAGTCGCCCCAATACGGCAATCTGGTCAACTCCGCCTGCGCCAGCCAGCTCGGCAGCAGCTCATCCGCGCAGAGCGTCGCGTCCTGCTTCAATGATCCGAGCAACACGGTGACGTCCAGCGTACAGGCGGTCGGTGCGGCGATCGGTGAGGTGGGTGTGGCGCTGGCCGGGCAGATCGACGGCATCGCCCTGGGGGTGACCCCCAAGGTGCTGATGATCAAGACCTTCTACTACGACAAGGTGGTGCAGAACAACACCTCGTTCTCGATGCAAAACTCGAGCAAGAGCTATAACGCCGTGAATGCCGATCTCGGTGCGGCCTATGCGCTGCCTAACACGCCCTACAAGTTCGGCCTGGCGGTCAAAAACCTGCTGCCCGAGTCTTTCTCGACGGTCAACGACAGTTTCGGCAACCATGTCGATGTCAAGATCAACCCGCAGGTCAGCGCCGGTGCCGAGGCGCACTGGCAGCATGCCACGGTGACCGCCGACCTTGATCTGACCCGCAATGAGGCCCCCGTACCCTGGGGGCAGGCGAGCCAGTTTGTCAGCCTGGGGGGTGAGCTCGATCTTTGGCTTCTGCAACTGCGCGCCGGTTACCGCAGCAACCTGGCCAATGGCCCGCTCAAGGATGAGGTCAGTGCCGGTGTCGGCCTCGGTCCCCTCGATCTGGCGCTCACCTATGGCGCCCATACGGTCGGTGGTGTGGTGCAGCTGGACTTTGCGTTCTAGGGCCGATCGGACGTCTTGATTGTCGACAAAACCCTGGTTGTTTTCTTGACCAGGGTTTTTTATTGCGATATCTTCCCGATCAATCGAAATTATTGTCGACAATTTCTATGTCTGGACTGGTGCAGCTGAGCACGTCAGAGGCCGACCCAGCGGCGGCGCAAACCTTGGCTGACCGTGTCTTTGCGGCGATCCAGGACGCCATCATCAAAGGCGAGCTGCAAGCCGGCAGCAAGATGTCCGAGGCTGAGCTGGCGGCGCGCTATGGGGTGTCCCGGGGGCCTTTGCGTGAGGCGCTGCGTCGGCTTGAAGGCCGCCAGCTGCTGTCACGCATTCCGCATGTCGGGGTGCGGGTGATGGCCCTCTCTTATGCCCAGCTGATCGAGATCTATCAAGTCCGCGAGGTGCTGGAGAGCATGGCGGCGCGCCTGGCAGCGACCGCCATGGACGACACCCAGGTGCAGCGTCTGCGTCAGCTCCTGCAGCTGCATGAGCAGCAGGCGGAGCTGCAGGAAGGGCGGGCCTATTTTCAGAGCGAGGGCGACCTCGATTTCCACTATCGCATCGTCCAGGGCTCCGGTAACAAGGTCCTGATCCAGATGCTCTGTGGCGAGCTCTACCACCGCGTACGCCTCTATCGTTACCAGTTCTCGGTCACTGAAGGGCGGCCGCACAAGGCCTGGCAGGAGCATCATCGTATCGTCGAGGCGATCGCTGAGCGCGACGGTGAAATGGCGGCGCTGTTGATGCAGCGGCATATCGCCGCGGCGCGCCGTAACGTTGAAGAACACTTCGCTGAACCGGCGGAGCATGATCCCATGAGGAGTAGGGTATGAGTCAGCAAATCTCCGCCGGTGCCCGCTTTCGGCGCGCCCTGGCCGAAGAACGGCCTTTGCAGGTGATGGGGACGGTCAACGCCTATGCCGCGATGATGGCGACCGAGGTGGGCTATCGCGCCATCTATCTGTCGGGAGCCGGCGTCGCCAACTATTCGTACGGGCTGCCAGATTTAGGCATCACCTCGCTGGAGGATGTGCTCATCGATGCCCGTCGCATCACCGCTGCGGTCGATACCCCTTTGCTGGTGGATATCGACACCGGCTGGGGGGGCGCCTTCAATATCGCCCGTACGATCAAGGAAATGATACGCGCCGGGGTGGCGGCGGTGCACCTCGAAGACCAGGTGGCGCTCAAGCGCTGCGGCCATCGTCCGAACAAGGAGGTGGTGGCCACCGAGGAGATGGCCGATCGCATCAAGGCGGCGGTCGATGCCAAGACCGACCCGGATTTTGTCGTCATGGCGCGCACCGATGCTTTGCAAAAAGAAGGGCTGCAAGCGGTCATCGATCGTGCTTGCGCCTACGTCGAGGCCGGGGCCGACGCCATCTTCGCCGAGGCGATGACCGAGCTGGGCATGTATCAGCAGGTCTGCGCCGCGGTCAAGGTGCCGGTGCTCGCCAACATCACCGAGTTTGGCAGCACGCCTTATTACACGGCTCAAGAGCTGGGTGAACAGGGGGTGGCCATGGTGCTTTATCCGCTGTCGGCGACGCGCGCCATGCAGAAGGCGGCTTTGCAGGTCTACCGTTCGGTACGCGAGCGCGGCACCCAGGTCGAGGTGCTCGACCTGATGCAGCAACGACAGGAACTCTATGAGTTTCTCGACTACCACGCCTATGAAGCCAAGATCGATCAATTGTTTTCCCGCAAGGCCTGAAGCCGGCCGCGACGATACCGTGAGGATGAAACGATGAGTGATGCACCCAAGCCCAAAAAGTCGGTGGCCCTGTCTGGAACCGTGGCCGGCAATACCGCCTTGTGTACCGTAGGACGCAGTGGCAACGATCTGCACTATCGCGGCTATGACATACTCGATGTGGCCACCGCCTGTGAATTTGAGGAGATCGCTTTCCTCCTGGTGCACGGCAAATTGCCGACGCTGGCTGAGCTGCGTGCGTACAAGAGCAAGCTGCGCGCTCTGCGCGGACTGCCGGCGGCCCTCAAGCTGGCCCTCGAGCAGCTGCCTCCGGCGGCCCATCCCATGGATGTCATGCGTACGGGTATCTCGGTGCTCGGCTGTTTGCAGCCTGAAAAAGAGGACCACAACGCACCCGGTGCACGGGATATCGCCGACAAGCTGATGGCCTCGCTGGGCTCGATGCTCCTGTACTGGTACCACTTCAGTCATCACGGTCGCCGCATCGAGGTCGAAACCGACGACGACTCGATAGGCGGGCACTTCCTGCACCTGCTGCACGGCAAGGCGCCTCAGGAGAGCTGGGTACGGGCCATGCACACCTCGCTCATCCTCTACGCCGAGCACGAGTTCAATGCCTCGACCTTTACCGCCCGGGTGATCGCCGGCACCGGTTCGGATATGTATTCAGCGCTGGCCGGTGGCGTTGGCGCCTTGCGCGGACCCAAGCATGGCGGCGCCAATGAAGTGGCCTTCGAGATCCAGAAGCGCTATGCCAGCGCCGATGCCGCCGAGGCTGACATCCGTGAACGCGTCGCCCGCAAAGAGGTGGTCATAGGCTTTGGTCATCCGGTCTATACGGTCAGTGATCCGCGTAACAAGGTGATCAAGGAGGTGGCGCGTCAGCTGAGCGTCGAGCAGAACGACACGCGCATGTACGACATCGCTGAACGTCTGGAAGCGGTGATGTGGGAGATCAAGAAGATGTTCCCTAATCTCGACTGGTTCAGTGCGGTCAGTTATCACATGATGGGGGTGCCGACGGCCATGTTCACGCCGCTGTTTGTCATCGCCCGCACCAGCGGCTGGGCGGCTCATGTGCTCGAGCAGCGCGCCGACGGGAAGATCATCAGGCCGAGCGCCCAATACGTGGGGCCTGAAGATCAGCGCTTCGTCTCCATCGGAGAGCGGGTATGAGCAGCCATCGTTATCGCAAACCCTTGCCGGGGACCGCGCTTGAGTATTTCGATGCGCGTGCGGCGGTCGAGGCGATCCGGCCGGGAGCCTGGGCCGGTCTGCCCTACACGGCGCGTGTGCACGCCGAGAACCTGCTGCGCCGCTGCGATGAGGAGCTGCTGGCGGATTGTTTGCGGCAGATTGTCGAGCGCCGGCGTGACCGCGACTTCCCCTGGTTTCCTGCACGCGTCGTCTGCCATGACATCCTCGGTCAGACGGCGCTGGTCGACTTGGCGGGTTTGCGTGACGCCATCGCTGAGCGTGGCGGTGATCCGGCCCAGGTCAATCCGGTGGTGCCGGTGCAACTGATCGTCGATCATTCGCTGGCGGTGGAGTGTGGTGGTGATGACCCGCAGGCATTCGCCAAGAACCGGGCGATCGAGGACCGGCGCAATGAAGATCGCTTTCACTTCATCGAATGGACACGGGCGGCCTTCAAGAATGTCGAGGTGATTCCCCCCGGCAACGGCATCATGCACCAGATCAATCTCGAGCATATGTCGCCGGTGGTGCACAGCCAGGATGGCGTCGCCTACCCGGACACCCTGGTCGGCACCGACAGCCATACGCCACACGTCGACGCCCTCGGGGTCATCGCCGTCGGCGTCGGTGGCCTGGAGGCTGAAAATGTCATGCTCGGCAGGGCCTCCTGGATGCGCTTGCCGGACATCGTCGGGGTCGAACTCAAGGGGCGTCCGGGTGCCGGTATCACGGCGACCGATGTGGTTCTCGCGTTGACCGAGTTTTTAAGGCAGAGCAAGGTGGTGGGGGCCTATCTGGAGTTCTTCGGGGCGGGCGCAGCGGTGCTCAGCCTCGGTGATCGGGCGACGATTTCCAATATGGCCCCTGAGTACGGGGCGACGGCAGCGATGTTCGCCATCGATCAGCAGACCCTGGACTATTTGCGGCTGACCGGGCGCAGTGACGAGCAGGTGCAGCTGGTCGAAACCTACGCACGCCACGCCGGCCTGTGGGCGCAGACGCTGACCGAGGTCGAGTATGAGCGTGTACTGCACTTCGATCTGTCAAGCGTCGTGCGCAATATGGCGGGCCCTTCGAGTCCACACAAGCGTCTGCCGACCAGCGAGCTGGCAGCGCGTGGCATCGCCGCGCCCTGGCAGCAGGAAGAGGGCAAGATGCCGGATGGTGCGGTCATCATCGCCGCCATCACCAGCTGCACCAACACCAGCAATCCACGCAATGTCATCGCCGCCGGGCTGCTGGCCCGCAAGGCGCGTCAGCTGGGCCTGACGCGCAAGCCTTGGGTGAAAAGCTCGCTGGCGCCGGGGTCACGGGTGGTCGCCAGCTATCTCGAGGCGGCCGGTCTCAAAGAAGACCTCGAGCACCTGGGGTTTGGTATCGTCGCTTTTGCCTGCACCACCTGCAACGGCATGTCGGGGGCTCTGGATCCGGCGATACAGCAGGAAATCATCGACAGGCAGCTGTACACCACGGCGGTGTTGTCGGGCAACCGCAACTTCGATGGCCGTATCCATCCTTACGCCAAGCAGGCTTTCCTGGCTTCGCCGCCTTTGGTGGTGGCCTACGCCATCGCCGGCACCATACGCTTTGACATCGAGAAAGACATCCTCGGTTTCTCCGCCGGGCAGCCGGTGCGTCTGCAGGACATCTGGCCGAGCGATGCCGAGGTCGATGCGGTGCTGCAGGCGGCGGTCAAGCCCGAGCAGTTTCGCCAGGTCTATATTCCGATGTTCGAGCAGTCGTCGCAGGCGACCCGCACGGTGTCGCCGCTTTACGACTGGCGCCCGCAGAGCACCTACATTCGGCGGCCACCTTACTGGCAAGGCGCACTCGCCGGCGAGCGGACCTTGCGCGGGATGCGCGCCCTGGCGGTGCTCGGCGACAACATCACCACCGACCACCTGTCGCCGTCCAATGCCATTCTGCCGGACTCCGCCGCCGGAGAGTACCTGGCGTCCATGGGGGTGCCGGAAGAGGACTTCAACTCCTATGCCACCCACCGTGGCGACCACCTGACGGCGCAACGGGCAACTTTTGCCAACCCCAAATTGTTCAATGAGATGGTGCGTGACGAGCAGGGCGAGGTGGTGCAAGGCTCCTGGGCGCGGGTCGAGCCGGAAGGCCAGGTCATGCGGATGTGGGAGGCGATTGAGACGTATATGCAGCGCAAACAGCCGCTGATCATCATCGCCGGGGCGGATTATGGCCAGGGTTCTTCACGCGACTGGGCGGCCAAAGGGGTGCGCCTGGCGGGTGTCGAAACCATCGTCGCTGAAGGTTTTGAGCGTATCCACCGCACCAACCTGATCGGTATGGGCGTCTTGCCCTTGCAGTTTGAGGCCGGGACGACGCGGCTCAGCCTGGGCCTCGATGGCAGCGAGAGTTACTCGGTGCTGGGTCAGCCTACCCCCGGTGCCAGGCTGCGCCTGCGCATAGAAAGCCGGGACGGCAAGGTGGTCGACGTGGACGTGATTTGTCGGCTCGATACCGCCGAGGAAGTCTCGATCTATAAGGCCGGCGGTGTCTTGCAACGTTTTGCCGAAGACTTTCTTGAATCCAGGGGCCGGCTTTGAGCCGTGAGCAGGAGTATGTCGATGTCGCACCAGCCACAGATACGCATCGCCGCGACTTATATGCGCGGCGGCACCAGCAAGGGCGTGTTCTTTCTGCGCCAGGATCTTCCTCTGCCGGCCCAGCTGCCAGGTCGCGCCCGTGATGCCGTGCTTTTGCGTGTCATCGGCAGCCCGGACATCTATGGCAAGCAGATCGATGGTATGGGCGGCGCCACTTCGAGCACCAGCAAGACGGTGATCCTTGATCGCAGCCAGCGGCCCGATCATGACGTCGACTATCTCTTCGGTCAGGTGTCGATCGACAAGGCGCTGGTCGACTGGAGCGGCAACTGCGGCAATCTGTCGGCGGCGGTCGGTCCGCTCGCCATCAGTCGGGGTCTGGTCGATCCCCAGCGTTTGCCACAAAATGGTATCGCCAGTGTGCGTATCTGGCAGGCCAATATCGGTAAGACCATCGTCGCTCATGTGCCCATCGTCGATGGTCAGGTGCAGGAGACCGGTGACTTCGAGCTCGATGGGGTGACCTTTCCGGCCGCGGAAATTGCTCTGGAGTTCATCGATCCGTCGGAAGAGGGCGAAGACGGTGGTGGCGAGATCTTTCCCACCGGTCGACTCATCGATGAACTCGATGTTCCCGGCATAGGACGCATCGAGGCCACCTTGATCAATGCCGGTATCCCGACGGTGTTCGTCGATGCGGCCGCCATCGGCTACAGCGGCCGCGAATTGCAGGCGGCGATCAACAGTGATGCGCAGGCCCTGGCCAGGTTTGAGAGCTTGCGCGCCCAGGGTGCTTTACGCATGGGGCTGATCGACAGCCTTGAGCAGGCGGCCCAGCGCCAACATACGCCCAAGGTCGCTTTTGTGGCGCCGCCGGCTGATTTTGTGGCCTCCAGTGGTCAGCATGTCGCAGCCCGCCAGATCGATCTGCTGGTGCGCGCCATGTCGATGGGGCAGTTGCACCATGCCATGATGGGGACGGCAGCCGTCGCTATCGCGGCCGCGGCCGCCATCCCCGGTACCTTGGTCAACCGGGCCGCCGGTGGCGGGGTGCGCCACCATGTGCGCTTCGGTCACCCTTCTGGAACCTTGCGGGTGGGCGCCGAGGTCGAGCAGGTCGACGGGCGGTGGCAGGTGCGCAAGGTGGCCATGAGCCGCAGTGCACGCATCCTCATGGAAGGCTATGTGCGCATCCCCGCTGAGGTGCTCGCGCCGTTCGTCTAGCTCTGGCGGGGCACCGCTTCGGCGGGGTGTTGCAGGCATTGCACGCCCGCATCGCTGGCGACCAGGACGATGTCGGCGCGGCGGCGGGCGAACAGCCCATTGCAGACCGTGCCGGTGAGCTGGTCGAGGCGGGCTTCGAGGTGGACGGGGTCGTGGATGTCCAGACCCCAGACGTCGAGGATGCAGTTGCCATTGTCGGTAACCACGCCTTCCCGGTAGACCGGGTGGCCTCCGAGCTTGACCAGTTCGCGGGCCACGTAAGAGCGAGCCATGGGGATGACTTCGATGGGCAGAGGAAAACGGCCCAGACGATCGACGCGCTTGCTGTCATCGACGATGCAGACGAAGCGCTGGCTGGCGGCGGCGACGATCTTTTCACGGGTCAGGGCGGCGCCGCCACCTTTGATCAGGCAGAGCTGCGGATCAAACTCATCCGCCCCGTCGATATAGACACTGAGGCCGTTGACGTCGTTCAGCTCGAGCACATCGAAGCCATGGGCCTTGAGGCGGGCGGCGGTGGCTTGCGAACTGGCAACCGCCCCTTCGATAGAGACACGCTCGCTTTTCAGCAGGTCGATGAAAAAATTGGCGGTACTGCCGGTGCCGACACCGATGACCTCGCCACTGGGAACGTAGGCCAGTGCGGCGCGTGCCACGGCGAGTTTGCGTGCATCCTGAGCTTGCATGATCGCTATCCTGAGGGTGTGCCGACGATTATAACGCCGTATCGCCACCTGAGTCAGGCAACATGTTAAATTGCGACTTTACGAGGAGGCGCTGGATGGACTTGGACGATGTGGTCAAGGGTGTGTTGCGCGCGCGCGTTTATGAAGTCGCTCGGGAGACGCCTCTCGACCCTATGCCGGTGCTGTCACGTCGGCTCGGGCAAACGGTCCTGCTCAAACGTGAGGACCTGCAGGAGGTCTTCTCCTTCAAGCTGCGCGGTGCTTACAATCGCATGGCGCAGCTGAGCGCGGCGGACCTGGCGCGTGGGGTGATATGTGCCTCGGCGGGCAACCATGCGCAGGGTGTCGCGCTGGCGGCCCAGCGGCTCGGCTGTCGGGCGGTCATCGTCATGCCGCAGACGACGCCGGACATCAAGGTCAATGCGGTGCGTCAGCGCGGCGCCGAACTGGTTTTGTTCGGCGATGGCTTTGATGAGGCGGCTCAACACGCCCTGCAACTGGTCGAGCGTGAGGGCTTGAGCTTTGTTCACCCTTACGACGATATCGATGTCATCGCCGGACAGGGCACCGTCGCCATGGAGATCCTGCGTCAGCATGCGCGGCCCTTGCACGCCATTTTTGTGCCTGTCGGTGGTGGCGGCCTGATCGCCGGCATGGCGGCTTATATCAAGTATGTGCGGCCTGAGGTTCGCGTCATCGGTGTCGAAGCGGAAGACTCAGCTTGCCTGTCGGCGGCTTTGGCCGCAGGGGAGCGTGTGCGCCTGGCCCATGTTGGGCTGTTTGCCGATGGTGTGGCGGTGGCGCAGGTCGGCGAATTGCCCTTTCAGCTGGCGCGCCAGCACGTCGATGCCATGATACGGGTGAGCAGCGATGAGATATGCGCTGCCGTCAAGGATATTTTTGAGGACACACGCTCCATCGCCGAGCCCTCCGGGGCCCTGGCGCTGGCAGGTCTGAAACGCTATCGCCAGGAGCATGGCAGCGTGGCGGAGCCCATGGTGGCGGTGGACTCCGGTGCCAATATCAATTTTGAGCGCCTGCGCCATATCGCCGAACGAACCGAGTTCGCCGAGCGTCGCGAGGCTATTCTGGCGGTGTCGATTCCTGAGCGCCCCGGCTCTTTCCATGCCTTTTGTGCCGCGCTGGGCCGACGCAACATCACCGAGTTCAACTATCGCTATGCAGGTCCGGGACTGGCCCATGTTTTCGTCGGTTTGCAGTTGCACCGCGGTGAGCGTGAGCGTCAGGAGTTGCAGGCCCAGCTTGAGGCCCTGGGTTTGAGCGTGCAGGACCTGTCCGATGACGAGATGGCGACTTTGCATATCCGCCATCTGGTCGGGGGTCATGCCGGGCTGCATGACGAGCTGCTTTTTCGCTTTGAGTTTCCCGAGCGCCCTGGTGCACTGCTGCGCTTTCTCGGTGAACTGGGGACGGACTTCAATATTTCGTTGTTTCACTATCGCAATCACGGCGCCGCCTACGGCCGGGTTCTGGTGGGCTTTCAGCTGGGCGATCACAGCCGGCAACAATTGCTGGCGCGCCTCGATGGCATCGCCTACGACTACCAGGAGGAAACCGGCAATCCTGCTTATCAACTTTTTTTGCGTTGATGGCTCGCTGGATGCACGAGTGCGGTCTAGTCTCAAGGCTCTGAGGATGTTCGTGCTGAAGGAGTCGTGACGTGACCGATCTGGATCGCCTGCTGCAGGCCAGTACCCAATTGCCCGCTATCCCTGATGTCGTGCAGTCCCTGATCTTGAGTTTTGAAGATCCCCAGGCTGACATCGATACCCTGGCTGAAAAGATATCTCATGACCCGGCCCTCGCCGCCAAGGTCCTGCGGCTGGCCAATACGGCCGCCTATGGCGGCAATCGCAGGATTGCCAGCATCTCGGATGCGGTGATGATGCTGGGCTTCAACACCTTGCGCACCCTGGTGCTGGCCTGTGGTCTGGTAGGGCAGTTCAAGCACTTCACCGGTGTCGATATGCGGGTGTTCTGGCGGCGCAGTTTTCGTGTCGCCTCGACCTGCTCCTGGCTGGCGCGCAGCTGCGGACAGAATGCTGACATTGCCTTCAGCGTGGGTCTGCTGCACAACCTGGGCCAGTTGCTGCTGGCGGTTGCCGATCCGGTGGCGGCTCAGGAGGTCAGCCGTCTGGTCGATGAAGGCGAGGATCGCTTCGTGGCTGAAATGAACATACTCGGCTTCACCACCGTACAGGCAGCCGCGGAACTGGCCTCACGCTGGCGTTTCCCGCGCGACATCGTCGAAGGGATTGCCGGTCAGCAGATGCCCTTGCAACAAGATCCGCCGTCGGCTTTGGCGATGATCGTCCACCTGGCCATCGTCCTGGTCCGCGGCACCGAGGCGGAAGTCGATCTCGACTGGCTGGCCAAGCTGCTGCCGCAGCGGGTGCTCGAGGCTTTGCGCCTCAAGCCGGAGGCCGTGCTGTCCAGCTACGGTGAGCTGGCCGGGTTGGGTGAAGAGTTGGGTGCGTTACTGGTCTGATGCATTTCCAGGCTTTGCAGACGAGCGATCACCTTGCTGTAGTCATTGCGCGTGCTGTCCATGCTCGTGCGCAGGTGGGCGATATCGCTCTGCAGGGACCGGATGCCCTGGTCTTCCTCGGCGATATGTTTGAGCAGGCCGGCCGGCACGGCTTTGCCTGAGCGTTCAAAGTCAGCGGCGTGACGGGTGTCCTGTTCACGCTCGCTCTGCGCCCTCTGCAAGGCGCCCTGCTTGATGTCGATATTGGCCTGCAAGGCTTCCAGCCGGCTTTGCATCTGCCGTCGTGCATCGTTGGAGCTGCCGTACAGGGAGAGCAGACGGGCGTCGGCTTTTTGCTGCTCGGCGAGCTGCTGGCGGCGTGCCAGCTCGGCAGCGTCAGGCGGTGGCGCGACATCCTTGATGACATTCATGTTGGCGTCGAGGACTTGATAGCCATGCCTGAGCGCAGCGGCACTCAAGGTGTCGGAGAGTACGGGTTGCTGTTGATCATCGAAATAACGGTACCAGTGGCGCCCCACCTCATCGGCGCCTACCACCGAGCAGGGCAGCAGGGCGCAGCAGAGCAGGAGCCGTCGAGCAAGGGTGAGCATGATCGTCATATCCGGCGTCAGTTCTGGTCCTGATCTTAACACAGTGCGGGCCGGCTGGGTGTGGCCGTGCACTTCGCCGCTGTGCTGATACAGTGACGGTGCATGATGTGTCAAAATTTTATCGTATCGGCGGCCTGCATGGGCCGGCGAAGTGGAATGCAGTCAGAATCTGTGCTAAAAGTAAGGAGTTTGTTTCGGGGTCTGACGACAAATGCGGCAGATGACTTGAAACGGGCTCGCCTGACCTAGGCGCTCTGGAAGAATGACAAGGCAGCTCAAAGATGGAAGAGAATTTCGAGGGTCTCAAGGTCATGGTCATCGACGACTCGAAGACCATACGTCGTACCGCGGAAACCCTGTTGCAGAAGGCTGGCTGTACCGTCATCACCGCGACGGATGGCTTTGATGCTCTTGCCAAGATCGCCGATACCCATCCGGATATCATCTTCGTGGATATCATGATGCCGCGTCTGGACGGCTATCAGACGTGCGCGCTGATCAAGAACAACAGCGCTTACAAGTCGACGCCGGTGATCATGTTGTCGAGCAAGGATGGTCTTTTTGACAAGGCCAAAGGCCGTATCGTCGGTTCTGATGAGTACCTGACCAAGCCTTTCAGTCGTGAAGAGCTGCTCGGCGCGATACGCCAGCACGTCACAAAAGTTCAATCCTGATCGTAAGAGTATCCTTGGCCTGCGTGGCCTTATGATGGTGAGTTTATGGCGAGAATTTTGATTGTGGATGACTCTCCCACGGAAACCTACAGGTTCCGTGAAATACTGGAAAAACACGGGCATCAGGTGCTTGAGGCGAGCAATGGGGCGGATGGTGTCGCCATGGCGCGTGCCGAGCTGCCCGATCTCATCCTCATGGATGTCGTCATGCCCGGGCTGAATGGGTTTCAGGCGACACGCCAGCTGACCAAGGGTGAAGACACCGCCCACATCCCTATCATTATCGTGACGACCAAGGACCAGGAAACCGATCGGGTTTGGGGGAAACGCCAGGGAGCCCGAGACTACCTGACCAAGCCCATCGAAGAGCAGCAATTGCTGCAAACGATGGCGCAGTACCTGCAAGCTTAAGGTAGGGTGCCATGTCTGCTCGCGGCTTTTTGAAGCTTCTTGAATACGCTGAACGATCGCGCCAGCGCGCCCGCGGCACCTTGGTGCAGGGCGAGGTGCTCGATCAGTGGAGCGGCATCGGCTTTCGTCTTTTCGGCCAGCACTTCGTCGCCACCATGGGGGAAGTGGCGGAAGTTCTGCCCATCCCCCGCTACACCGCTGTCCCTGGGGTCAAGCCGTGGATGCGTGGTCTGGCGAATGTGCGTGGACGCCTGCTGCCGGTGATGGATTTGCCAGACTACTTCCAGCAGGTCTCGCAGGTGCCGGAGTCGCGGCGGCGTATTCTGGTCGTGGACATGGGCGACATTTTCTCAGGACTGATTGTCGATGAAGTGTTCGGTATGCAGCACTTCCCTGTACGCGACTATCGGGAGCGCGCGCATACGACGGTGCCGGCGGTCCTGCACCCCTATCTGCAGGGGGCGTTTTGGCGGCAGGGGATGGATTGGCATGTCTTCAGTCTGAGTCGCCTGGTGCAGGAGCCATCCTTCATGCAGGCTGCCGTGGCGTAAGGTTTTCCAGCACGATGACGATGGCGTCATCAAAAAATAAATAATGTGTGGTAGCAGGCCGGAGGCCAGAATTGATGAAGATCGAGGAAATTCGTGACAAGCTGAAAGCCATCGACTGGGCGCGGCTGAAAGCCTATTTCTCCCGGGCATCCCTGGAGCAGATGCGTGAGTTGGCGCTGGAGAGTCGCTCAACCACGGTGCTCTGGGCGAGTATCGCCTTTTTCTCGATCCTGACCTTGTCGTCGGTGGTCTTCATCTTCGTCCATTCCGACAAGTCGCGTATGGCCATCATGCACGCCGCCGAGTTGCGCGTGCTTTCGCAAACCATCGCCAAGAACGCGTCCGAAGCGGCCAGCGGCAATGACGACGCCTTCGGCCTGCTCGACGAGGCGCGCACCGACTTTCAGGTGCGCTGGAATGAACTGAAAAAATACCGTGATCCCAGCAGCCCCGATATGCGCGATGTGGACGGTGTCTGGCACGCGGTGTCGGGCAACGCCGAGATCGTCTTGCAGGGCGAAGACGCGGTGAGCAATCTTTATGAGTTGGCCAACACCCTGACCGACAGCCTGCCTGATGTGCAGGCTGAGTACGATAACGTCATCGACGGCATGCTCAAAAGCAATGCCAGCGCCCGGCAGATCGCCATCGCCAAGCAGCAATCGGTGCTGGCCGAACGTATCTTGCGCTCGGTGCGTGAAATGCTCGACGGTGGTGACGGTGCGGTGGTGGCGGCCAATGACTTCGGTCGTGATACGGCGCGGTTTTCTCGCGTGCTCAATGGCATGAAAAACGGCGACGCTATTCTCAAGATTGAACGCGTCAACAGCCCGGAAGCGATCGACTCGCTGAATGAAATCTCCAAGCTCTTCGATGAGTCGGTGAACAAGTCGGCCAGCGAGATTCTCGCCACCTCGCCTGAGCTGTTCCAGGTGCGCCAGGCTTCTGATGCCATCTTTAAGGACTCCAGTCATCTCCTGGAGGTGACGACGACCCTGGCCAAGCGTGTCGGTGAGGGCGCCTCCAACACCTTCTACTACGCCGTGGCCATCATCTCCTTCGTGTTTTTCATGCTCAGCAGTGCCCTGCTTTATGGTGAGCGTTCCCGGCAAGCGCGTCTGCAGGAAGCTGAAGGACGTGAGCGTGAGCGGCAGCGTGCGGAACAGGGCGAACTGGAGAACCAGCGCAACCAGAGCGCCATTTTGCGTCTGCTCGATGAACTCGGTGACCTCGCTGACGGTGACCTGACCGTGCAGGCGACGGTGACCGAAGACTTCACCGGTGCCATCGCCGACTCCATCAACTACTCCATCGACCAGCTGCGCGCCCTGGTGTCGACCATCAACTCGACGGCGGTGCAGGTGTCGGCAGCCGCCCAGGAGACCCAGGCGACGGCGATGCATCTGGCCGAGGCTTCCGAGCATCAGGCTCAGGAAATCGCCGGGGCTTCAGCGGCGGTGAACGAGATGGCGGTGTCCATTGACCAGGTGTCTTCCAACGCCGCAGAGTCTGCCGTTGTGGCCGAGCGCTCGGTGGCCATCGCCCATAAGGGCGCCGAGGTTGTGCAGCGTACCATCGAAGGCATGGACAATATCCGCGAGCAGATCCAGGAAACCGCCAAGCGCATCAAGCGTCTCGGTGAGTCCTCCCAGGAGATCGGCGATATCGTGTCTTTGATCAACGACATCGCCGACCAGACCAACATCCTTGCGCTCAACGCCGCCATCCAGGCGTCGATGGCCGGTGACGCCGGCCGCGGCTTCGCGGTGGTGGCCGACGAAGTGCAGCGTCTGGCCGAGCGCTCGGCCAATGCCACCAAGCAGATCGAGCAGCTGGTGAAGACGATTCAGACCGACACCAACGAGGCGGTCATCTCGATGGAGCAGACGACCTCGGAAGTGGTGCGTGGTGCCCGTTTGGCCCAGGACGCCGGTGTGGCTCTGGAAGAGATCGAAAGCGTGTCGCGCAGCTTGGCTGACCTGATCCAGAACATCTCCAATGCAGCCCGTCAGCAGGCCGCGTCGGCGGGTCATATCTCCAACACCATGAACGTGATTCAGGAGATCACCTCGCAGACGACGGCGGGGACCATCGCCACCGCCAGGTCGATCGGTAATCTGGCCGAGATGGCCAACGATCTGCGTCATTCGGTTGCAGGCTTCAAACTACCTGAGAATGTTTGAGGAAGCCCGGCTCCATGCTGGCAGAGGCCCCGATGAGCAAGGCGCACTGGAAAGCGACGCCGCTGCGCTCGATGAGCGAGGAGGAGTTCAGTCTCTGGAAGGCGCTGATCGAGGAGCGCGTCGGCATGACCGTGGATGCGGCGCGCCGGTCGTTTTTCATGACCGGCGTGGGCTTGCGTATGCGCGAGCTGGGGATCGACGATTTTGGCCAGTACTATGAGCTGATGCGGCGAGGCGCCGCTTCGGAGCCGGAGTGGTCGGTTCTGGTGGACAGGCTGACCGTTCAGGAGACCTCGTTTCTGCGCCATGAGCCCTCGTTTGACTGTGTCGCCAGGTACATCAAGGAGTTGCTGCAAAAGCCCGATCTGGCGCAGATCCAGTTGTGGAGCGTCGGCTGCGCCAGTGGTGAAGAGGCCTATTCCCTGGCCATGTTGACCGACGAATGGGTGCAGGCGTCAGGACGGCGCATCCCTTGGGGGGTGACCGCCAGCGACATCAGCCGACCGGCTCTGGCGCGTGCGCGTCAGGGGGTCTATACCCTGCGCCGCCTGCAGAGCATGCCGGAACGCTGGCGCCAGTCCTATGTTGAGCTCCATGGCGACGGTAGCGGTCAGATCAAGAGCAGCCTGCGCGAGCGTCTGTGTTTTGTGCAGATCAATGTGCTCGACCTCAAGGCGGTGCCGCTGCAGGGTATGGACGTCATCTTTTGCCAAAATCTCCTGATCTATTTTCGTCGTTTTCATAAGCGCGACATCGTCAACCAGCTGATACAGCGTCTGGCGCCCGGCGGCCTCCTGATTCTGGGGGTCAACGAAATGCTGGATTGGCGCCATAAGGACGTTGAGAGGGTCGATGATCGCGGTGTTCTGGCTTATCGGCGACGTGCGTTGCCAACATAACCAAGTGTCCAGTTGGACCCAACCTAGAATTTGCGTGTCACGAGGACGAGCATGAGCGAGCAACAGCACCACATCGTGGCCTTGGACTGGGTCAAGGGTGAAATCGAGGAGACCCTGCGCCAGGCGAGGCAGGCGCTGGAATCGCATGTCGAGAACAGCAACGATCCCACCCGCTTGCGTTTTTGTCTGGCCTATCTGCATCAGGTGCATGGCACTTTGCAAATGGTCGAGCTTTATGGCGCCGCCTTGCTGGCTGAAGAGATGGAGGCGCTCTGTCTGGCCTTGCTCGAAAATCACGTCAGCAAAGTCGAAGAGGCTCAGGAAGTCCTGATGCGGGCGATGCTGCAGGTTCCCTCCTATCTTGACCGCATCAAAAGCTCGGGTCGAGATATGCCCATGGTGCTCATGGACCTGCTCAACGATCTGCGTCGTGCCCGCAACGAGCCCCTGCTCTCGGAAACCGCCCTCTTTAAACCTGATCTGGCCGCTGCACGCCGGGAGATGCGAGCCAGCACGGAAGTGCATCCGGATGACGCCCAGCAGGTACAGCTGCGGCGTTTGCGCCATGCCTATCAGATGGCTTTGCTGGATACCCTGCGACGGGCTCCCGGCGACCGTCATCTGCTGACCATGCTCAAGGTTTTCGATTATCTGATCCGGGTCACCGCTCATAGCGGTGTGGATGAGCTTTGGGAGGTGGCCAGTGCCCTGGTCGAAGCCCTCGATGGGCGAGGTGTCGATCTCAGTCCGACGGTCAAGGCCTTGCTTGGGCAGACCGACAGGCAGATCAAGCGCTTCATCGAGGAAGGCAGCTTCATTCCTCCGCAAGACCTGCTGAAAAACATTCTCTACTTTGTCGCCAAAGCGCAGCCGGGTACGCCCCATATCGACATGGTGCGCCAACGCTATCGACTGAGCGAATCGCTGCCCAGTGAAGCGCACCTCGATGCCGAGCGGGCTCGCATGGCGGGTCCGGATGGCGAGGCCCTGCGTTCGGTGGTCGATGCCCTGTCCGAGGAGCTGGCCCGCGTCAAAGACACCCTGGATGTGTTCGTGCGCTCGGCGCAGCGTAACAACACCGAGCTGGAGGCCCTGACCCCCACCCTCCGCCAAGTCGCCGATACCATCGGTGTCCTGGGTCTCGGCCAGCAAAGACGCATCGTGCTGGATCAGATCGATGTGATCGAAGCCATCGTACAGAGCAGCGATGTTGATGAAGGGCGGCTTATGGACGTCGCCGGCGCCCTACTTTTTGTGGAGGCCTCCTTGCATGGCTATGTGCAAGATCAGGTCGGCACCGGTTTGCGTCTCGACGATATCGTCCATCAGGATATGCGCGCCGAGCTGTCGGAGGCGCAAGGTGCGGTGTTGCGTGAGTCGCGCTCAGCGCTCGAGCAAGCCAAAGATGCTGTCATCCTCTATATCAATTCGCAGTGGAATGCCAGCCATATCCAGTCCTTGCCGGAACTGTTCGCTGGGGTCCGTGGGGGTCTGGAAATTTTAGGCCTGCACCGCCCGGCCAGCTTGCTCAATATACTCAGTCACTACGTTCAAGAAAGGCTGTTGGGCGATGCGCCCCGCCCCGACTGGGCGGAGATGGATACCCTCGCCGATGCCATCTCAGGCATCGAGTACTACCTGGAACATCTCGCTCATGGCGGTGGAGAAAATCCCGCACCGCTGGACATGGCGGAAAAGGCATTGTCGCAGCTGCATATCAAGCCCATGCTGCAAGAGTCCAGGATAGACACCGAGCTCAGCGCAGCCATCGAGGCTACGGACGAAGAGAGCAGCGCCCTGGATGAAGAGGCCATGCTTGAGCCTTGGCATGATCTGGAGCTGCCCGAGGAGGACGTCGCCGCGCAGGCGACGGAAGACCTGGAAGAGAAGCTGCAATCGCTGATCGCCGAAGCGACTCAAGAAGGCCACATTGAGGAGGCGTCTTCACTGCCGCAGAGGCTCGAAGCCGCCGAAGTGGCCGAAGTGGCCGAAGTGGCCGAAGTGGCCGAAGTGGCCGAAGTGGCCGAAGTGGCCGAAGTGGCCGAAGTGGCCGAAGTGGCCGAAGTG
>JAJZHK010000058.1 GCA_021804565.1 Pseudomonadota bacterium
CCGAACTCAGAAGTGAAACCGCGTCGCGCCGATGGTAGTGTGGCCTTCAGCCATGCGAGAGTAGGTCATCGCCAAGTTTTATTCGGAAAACGCCCCAGGCCTGCGCTTGGGGCGTTTTGCTGTGCGCCGCCTCTAGGCGGGCTGCCAGTGCCGGCGCAAGGTGTCCTCCAGTTTGCGCAGGTCACGGGTGAACAGCCGTATGCCTTCGGCCAGTTTCTCGGTGGCCATGGCGTCTTCATTCATGGCCCAGCGGAACTCAGCTTCGCCGAGTGCGGCCCGCGTGCTCGGCGCTGCGGCATACTCGGGCAGGGCTGCTGTGACCGGGGCGTGTTGTGCTTGCAGCTCCTGCAGCCATTGCGGCGCGATGGTCATTTTGTCACAGCCGGCCAGCGCCAGAATCTCCTGGGTATTCCGGAAGCTGGCGGCCATGATGATGGTGGTGTAGCCCTGCTGCTTGTAGAGCTGGTGGATGGCCTGCACCGAACGCACCCCGGGATCGTCTGCAGCGCTAAAAACACGTGTGCTCTCGCGCGCCTGGTGCCAGTCGAGGATGCGTCCTACGAAGGGCGAGATCAGGGTGACACCGGCCTGCGCCGCCACCTCGGCCTGGGTGAGATTGAAGAGCAGGGTGAGGTTGCAGGCGATGCCTTCCTGTTCGAGGGTACGTGCTGCCTGCAGGCCTTCCCAGGTGGCCGCGATCTTGATCAGGACGCGCTCGCGCGCGATGCCCTGGGCTTCATAGAGCTGGATCAGACGACGGGCACGATAGAGGGTGGCGGCCTGGTCAAAGGACAGGCGTGCATCGACTTCGGTGGAGACACGGCCGGGAATGTATTGCAGAATCTCGCCGCCTAGCGCCACGCTCAGCCGGTCCAGCGCCTCGGCCATCGCTGCAGCAGGGCTGCACGGGGCCCGCTGCAGCGCCCGCCCGGTCTGCTCGATGAGCTCAGCGTAGCGCGGCAGTTGCAGGGCTTTGAGCAGCAGGGAGGGGTTGGTGGTGGCGTCTTCGGGCTGGAGTTCGGCGATGGCTTCTATATCACCGGTATCGATCACGATGCCGCTGAAACGACGCAGTTGTTCGAGCTGGTTCATACATCAGGACCTGGTGCTTACACTCCCCTGATCATAAGGCTGATGGGGCGTGTAAGCCAGCAACTTGTGGCCTGGCGCCTCAGTGCTGTACCAGCTTGTAGGCGTCCTGCAGTTCACCGGTGATCTTGTCATTGAAGATGGCGATGATGTAGGGCACGCTGTTGGAGTTGAAGTCGATCATGCGTCCGCGTATGAAGTTCCAGAAACGGTCGGCAGCGAGGAGGTCGTCATAGACCGCTTTTTGACCGCTGTAGTCCTTGAGCAGCTTGTTCATATTGCTGCTGAAGGCCAGCGCCATCTGCTGCGGATCATCCTGGTCAGCACCGGTGTTGCCGACGACGACACCCCCCATGGGGTCGGTCGCCCGCCGCAGGTACTCCGAGGTCAGTCGCTCCATCAGCAGGCTTTGCTCAAAGAGCAGGCTGGTGTCGCTGCTGCTGGCATGGGCGGCGCCGCGATCGGCGCGCAGGGCGTTGACCAGGCTGTGACGCTTGTCGAGCACATTGAGCAGTTTGTCTTCAACCACCATGTCCTGAGCGTCGTAAGGGTCCATCTGCAGGGCGCTGCGATAGTCGTTCCAGGCGGCAGTGAGGCTGGGGTTGTTGCTGCCGCCGACCATCGTCTGCATCGCGTCGATGAGCTTGTTCAGCTTGTCATGCTGCTCCGGGCTGCGTTCGGTCACGGTGTACATGAAATAGCGTGTCGTCAGCTTGTAGGCTTGCTCTTCCATCGCCTGATCATCCTTAACCGAGGCGGCAGAGCAGGTCAGCGCGGCTATGGTCAAAAGGCTAAGCAGGCCGAAACAGCGCAGTATCATCATGATGAGACCTTTCCAAGTTCTAATAATAATGGGTGCTTAGAGCACACCTGACGCCAGCATAGTATAAAACTGGCGTCATTGCACTGTCACCGCTGCTTTACAGCAGCTCTATCGCCAGGGCGGTCGCTTCGCCTCCACCGATGCACAAGGAAGCGACACCACGCCGGCCACCGTGGGTCATCAGGGCATGCAGCAGGGTGACGACGATACGGCTGCCGGACGAGCCTAGCGGATGGCCGAGGGCACAGGCGCCACCATGCACATTGAGGCGGCTGTGATCGATGCCGAGGTCGAGCATGGGCATCATGGCGACCATGGCAAAGGCTTCATTGATTTCAAAAAGGTCGACGTCGGCGACACGCCAGCCGGCGCGCTGCAGGACCTTCTCCAGGGCGCCTATGGGGGCGAGGGTGAACTCAGAGGGGTGGCGGGCGTGCGTCGCCTGGGCGACAATGCGCGCCAGCGGCCGCAGGCCCTGGCAGGCTTCGGCACGGGCGAGGACCAGCGCTGAGGCGCCGTCGGAGATGGAGCTGGAGTTCGCGGCGGTCAGGGTCCCGTTCTTGCTGAAGGCGGGGCGCAAGCCGGCGATTTTGTCGATGCGGGCGGTGCGTGGCTGCTCGTCTTCACTGATCACGATGTCGCCCTGGCGGGTGCTGACCGTGACCGGGCAGATCTCGCCGCTGAACCAGGACTGTTCCTGTGCCTTTTGTGCCCTTTGCAGGGAGCTGATGGCGAAGGCGTCCATGGCTTCACGGGTGAGGCCACGCTGGTCGGCGGTATCCTGGGCGAAACTGCCCATGGCACGGGCGGTGCCGGCGTCTTCAAGACCATCGAGAAACATGCTGTCCTTGATCTCGCCATGTCCCATGCGCAGGCCGGCGCGCACCTTGGGCAGCAGATAAGGGGACAGGCTCATGTTTTCCATGCCACCGGCGACGATGAAGCTGGCTTCGCCCGCGCGCAGGCTGTTGGCGGCGAGCATCAGCGTTTTCATGCCCGAGCCGCAGACTTTGTTGACCGTGGTGGCCGCACAGCTCAGCGGCAGTCCCGCTGCTATGCCGGCCTGTCGGGCTGGGGCCTGGCCGATGCCGGCAGGCAGCACGCAACCCATCATCAGTTCATCGACCTGGGCGGCGTCGATGTGCGCCTGGGCGATGGCGCCACGAATGGCCACCGCCCCCAATTGCGGAGCACTGACGCTGCTCAGGCTGCCGAGAAAGCTGCCCATGGGGGTGCGTGCAGCACCGAGAATATAGACCTCATTCATCGCTATCTCCTCTCATGCCGTGATCTGCTGAGCACAGCACTTCTTGAATTTCTTGCCGCTGCCACAAGGGCAGGGATCATTACGGCCGACTTTTTGTTCGCGCACATAAGGTTTGGGGCGTTCGGCCGGTCCTGAGTAGAGGTCCTGGCCGTCGACAAACCACCAGCGTCCTTGATCGAAACGGAACTGGCTGCGCTCATGGTGTATCTGCGCGACACCCTGGACGAGAAAGTGGGCCTTGAATTCGACGTCATCGACGCTGCGCGACTCATCGGGATGGCCGGGGTCGATGATGTCGAGGCCGGTCCATTGCGCCATGCGTGACCATTGTTCCATGGCTTCACGATCGATGTCATGACGTGCCTCAGGGTGCGTGCTTTCATAGACAAAATCCATCGCTTGCAGGGCATAAGCGCTATAGCGAGCACGCATCAAGGCCAGCGCCGAACGGGCCTGGGCAGGATTCTGGATGATGGTTTGGCAGCAGGACTCAAGGTTTAAGCCACTTTGACAGGGGCACAGGCTCATGGGTAGATCGCTCATTCGATAACTGTGGGGGATCATTTTAGTCAAGAAAAAGGGCGCCGAAGCGCCCTTGTTTCTTGCCCTTGCGGGCTGCTCGTAATTCCGAGGAATTACTTGGAAGCCGGAGCGGCCGGAGCTGCAGCAGGAGCAGCAGCGTCAGCAGCAGGGGCAGCCGGAGCAGCGGCAGGAGCAGCAGCCGGAGCGGCAGCGTCAGCAGCCGGAGCGGCGGCCGGGGCGGCAGCGGGGGCAGCAGGAGCAGCAGCAGGAGCGGCGGCGTCAGCAGCGGGAGCAGCAGGAGCTGCAGCTGCATCAGCGGCAGGAGCTGCCGATTCGTCCTTCTTAGCGCAGCCGGCCATGGCCAGGGTAGCAACAATAGCGGCGGAGATCGCAATCTTCTTGATCTGCATGATAAGTCTCTTCTCTGGTAACCAGTTAACGTTGACCATGCCGGGTCCCTTAGCCGGCATCCCCGAAAGGATGCCCAGGTAACCTTCAGGTTCCCGATACATCGGCGAATCGGATGTTATCACTAGATTATAGGCAAATCCATAAGCAAACCCTGCGAATTTTGATATGAGACAAGCCATTTGCGATCGCTTGTGAAAAATTTTCTCGTTTAATGTTGTTCGGGGTCGGCAAATACCGCGCCACTGACCCCTTTGCGTGACTGTCGTGCACGTGCGATAGCGGCATGGATATTGATCAGGATCTGGTCGAGTGCCACCGGCCGCGGTGGCACCGGGGCGATGCCAAAATGGACAAAGGCCGGATAGCTGCTCTGTTTGGCCCAGAGATTGAACGCCTGCTGCACGTCGAAGGCGATCTTTTCGGCAGCGGCCGAGTGGGTGTCGGCGAGCAGGAGGGCGAAGCTCAGTCGATCATAGCGGGTAGCGATGTCGCTGCTGCGCAGGCGTGTCTCGAGCAGGCTGGCAAATTTTTTGGCGACAATGTCGAGCACCGCCGGACTGTGCTGGGTACGGTTTTGCGCCAGGACTTCGATCTCGGCGTACATGACCATCATCGGCGTGAGGTTGCGCTGGTGGTAAGGCAGCAGATAACGCGCTGACTCGTAAAATGTCCAGCGGTTGCCCAAGCCGGTCAAGGCGTCTTCAGCGGTGATGCGGGCTGTTTTTTCACGCAAATCCTGCAAATGTCGCATGAGAATCAACAAAGGCAGCGTCGCCAAGGCGAGGGCCAGCACGGCGGCGACCTGGCTGAAGTGCAAAGGCAGAGCGAGTTCGTAGTGACGGATGAGCGCTATGCCGGTGAGGTCGAGCAAGGTGAAGGCATAGGCCAGCGGCCGCCAGCGTCCCGTCAGCAGCAAGGTTTGCAGGAGCAGGACGGCGGCGAGCAAGCCCGCACTGGGCCAGGTGCTGGCCGGGTCATTGAGCCAGAGGGCATCGACCCCCGACAGATCGAGCAGCAGCAGGGCGATGACGGCAGGGCGGGCATAGCCCCTCAGGATCAGCCACATGCTGATCAGGGCCTCGCCGGAGGCGAGCAGGATGGCACCGGTCAAGAACACCTGCCAGCTGCCCAGATTGAGTCGGCCGGGGATGCAATAAGCGTAGCTCAGGGCGAGAGCGAAGATCAGGCTGCGGATGAGTAACTGCAGGCGAGGCATGGGCACTTGCTGGAGAAGAAAAGAAGGTATGGGCTGTATGCTGTCTTGCTGAGAGCGCGGCATGAAGGACTCGCCAGTTTCGCTGAAGGGAGGAGGCGTTCATGCTAGCAACAGCAAGGCAACTTGCAAAGTCAGGTGAACGTTGAGGGGCATGGCCATCTATACTGCAAGGCGAACAGGGGCTCATGGAGCAGCCATGGACAGGACGTTTAGGGATCGTGGCTTTCAGGCGATGGCTGTGCTGATGGGGGTCATGGCCATCGTCAGCCTGCAGGTGGCCATGTCCTGGCGCGAACAGGCCCAGCGGGCGGCCGATGCGCCGCTGCTGTCTCTCGCCTCGGCGCCGGCTTTGTCGGCCTCGCCCTGCCAGTCGGCGTGGCCGCTGCGCCCGCTCGATCAGCCTAACCTCGGTTTCGTGCGTCACCCCGTCTGGCTGAACCTGCAGCTGCAGCGGGCCACGGCCGAGGCCAGGGATGGGGTCCTGCTGATCGATTACCCGCTGCTCGGACAGGTGCGCCTGTACCAGTGCGAGCAGGGCCAGCTGCGTTTAAAGGCGCAGCAGGGCGGTGATCTACCGCTCACCCAGGGGGGTCAGCGCATGCTGGTGTTGCCGGTCCATGTGCCGGCTCAGTCCAGGACCCTGGGCTGGCTGTGGATCAGCTCGGAGAGCAATATCGTGCTGCCCCTGCGCTGGCTCAGTCGTGCGCAGGCGCTACCGATCGAGCGCTTCGATTTCTGGCGCAAAGGGCTGCTCTATGGCGGTATCGCCGCCTTGCTGCTGGTCAATCTGCTGCTTTTTTTCCTCAGTCGCGAGCGCATGTTTCTCTGGCATGTGCTCAATCACCTGCCGGTGGTGGGTTATCTGCTGGCCGCTGATGGCTTTTGGCACCTGCTCTGGCCCTATCCGGACTGGCAGCTCAATATCGGGATGCTCTGTCTGGGCATCTCCAATCTGTTCGCACCGCTCTATGCGCGCACCTATCTGCAGCTGAGGCCAGGCACGGCGCCTTATCGCTGGACGCAGGGTTTGGTCTTTCTCGCCGAGATGGCCCTGTTGCCGGCTTTGTTCGGGCACCGCGTCGTCTGCGGGCAGCTGCTGTTGATCATGGCGGCCACCAACACCCTGGTCTTGCCCCTGCTGGCCCTGCAGCGATGGCTGCGTGGGGACAGATCGGCGGCTTTTTATATGATCGGCTGGCTGGCCTTTTTCGTGGCCGGTTTTTGGTCGGCCCTGGCGGTAGAAGGGGTCCTGCCTTATTTCAACGGCATGTTCGACATGCTCAAGCTGGCCGTCCTGGTGGCCGGCATGGTGATCAGTCTGGGTTTGGGGGTACGCCTGCGCGAGTTGCTCGAACAAGGCCGTGTCAGCGAACACCAGGTGCTCCTGGCGCAGGCGCAAAGCCGAGCCAAAAGTGAGTTTCTGGCGACGATGAGTCATGAGATACGCACCCCGATGAATGGTGTTCTGGGTATGATCGAACTCCTGCGCGCCACCGGACTGTCGGCCGAGCAGCAGCGTATCGTCGCCACCATCGAGTCCTCGGGTGTCGGCCTCCTGGGGGTGATCAACGATATTCTCGACTACTCGCAGGTGGAGTCGGGTCGTATGCGCCTCGACGTGCAGGAGTTTGACCTCATGCACCTGCTCATCGATGTCATGAGCCTCTTCAAGGCGCGCGCCAGCCGGCAAGGATTGGGTCTGCTCTGCTCGGTGTCTTCGCGCACGCCGCAGCAGGTGATCGCAGATGCCCAGCGTCTGCGCCAGATCCTCGTCAATTTATTGGCCAATGCGGTCAAGTTCACCGGACGTGGCCGTATCGATGTCATGGTCGATGGGGTCCGCAAAGGACAGGGCCTGCTCCTTGAGATCGTTGTCAAAGACACCGGCTGCGGCATCGCCGGCGATCAACTGACGCATCTTTTCGAGAGCTTCCAGCATCGCGACTCGCGTACCAGCGAGCCGGGCAGCGGCCTCGGTCTGGCGATCAGCCGCAAGCTTTGCCGGCTCATGGGGGGCGATATCCAGGTGGAAAGCCATCTGCATCTGGGCAGCACCTTCAGTGTCCATCTGCCGGTCACCTTGCCCACCTTGATCGATGCTCGCCCGCCCTGGCCGGCGAACCTGCCCCGACGCATGCTGCTGGTCGATTCGGATCTGGAGTATCTTGAGCTCATGGCGCGCGAGGCGGCGACACCGGAACTGCACATCGAAACCGCCATCGATGCCCGCGAAGCGCTGGTCATGAGTGCCCAGGCCCAGGCCGCCGGGCAGCCTTTTGGTCTGGTCCTCTGTGCCTTGCAGCTGTCGGACATGAATGGCTTGAATCTGCGCCAGCAGCTGATCGCCGCCAGCGAAGCGGCGTCAGGTGATTTTGTCATCATGACCCAGCCTTACTGGCAGCCTAATCCAGGTCTTCTGCAGCAGGCGGGGGTCTTTGGCGCCATCGAAAGGCCGGTCATGGCCTATGAGTTGCGCGAGTCCCTGATCGCGCTGTACAGCCCGCAGCGTACTCAGATCGATACGCCTGAAGCTGAACCTGCCCAGGTTCTGCGGGTGCTGGTGGCGGAGGACAATCCCACCAACCAGCTGGTCATGGTAGGGATGCTCAAACGCATGGGCATCGAATCCGTCGTCGCTGCTGATGGTCAGGAGGCGCTGCAGTTATGGCGTGAGGGGCTGTCCGGCTTGGCGTTTGATCTCATCTTGATGGATTGCGAGATGCCGGTGTGCGATGGTTATGCCGCGACCCGCCAGATACGAGCTGAAGAGCAGGCGCAGCACTTGCAGCGCACCCCGGTCATCGCGGTCTCGGCGCATGTCACCGCGCCGCATATCGCCGCCTGTTATGAGGCCGGCATGGATGACTACCTGGCCAAGCCGTTACGTGTCGCCGATCTGCGTGCACGTATCGATCATTGGCGCCCTCAGGGCGAGCCGGAGAAAGACGATGAGGCATGATCCACACGCGCCTTTGCGCGAAGATGTCAGGCTGCTCGGTGGCCTGCTGGGAGAGGCCATACGCAGCAGTGAAGGCGACGCCATGTTCGCGCAGGTGGAGGCACTGCGGCGCCTGGCGGGTTCGGCGCTGACCGACGAGGCGGCGGCGATCGAGCATATCGCTCATATCCTCAGGGGCTTGTCCAATAACGAGCTGCAGGTTTTGGCGCGCGCCTACAGTGCATTTCTCAATCTCGCCAATATCGCCGAACAGCACCATCGCGTGCGCCGCCGGCGCGCCCATGAAAATGAGTCGAGCAAGCGACCGCAGAAAGCCTCACTCGCCGAAACCCTCGGGCGCCTGCGCGGGCATGGGCTGCCGCCCGAGCGTCTGCAGGAGGCGATCGATCAACTGGACATCGAGCTGGTACTGACGGCGCACCCGACCGAAGTCAGTCGACGTACCCTGATCCGTAAATATGACAATATTCAGCACAGTCTGGATCAACTCGACCGGGTGCGACTGACACCGGTCGAACATGAGCAGGCCATGGCGACCTTGCAACGGCATGTGCTGTCGATCTGGCGGACCGAAGAAATCCGCCGCGAGAGACCGAGCCCTGAGGATGAGGCTCGCTGGGGCTTCACCGTCATCGAGCAGACCCTGTGGCGGGTGGTGCCGGCTTTTTTGCGTGACCTGGATGGCCAATTGCGCGCCCAGGGTGGGCGGGGTCTGTCTTTGACGGCAGCGCCGGTGCGTTTTGCCTCCTGGATGGGCGGTGACCGGGATGGCAATCCGCGGGTGAGTGCTGCGGTGACCCGCCGGGTCATCCTCCTGGCGCGCTGGAAAGCGGCGGATCTGTTTTTACGCGATATCGAGGACCTGCGTGCCGATCTGTCCATGCAGGACTGTTCGCCGGCTTTGCGCCAGCGTGTGGGCGAGCAGAGCCGGGAGCCCTACCGGGACCTCTTGAAGGATGTTCGGCGTGGCCTGCAAGGCACCCTGGCGCGTCTGCAGGCAGAGCTGGAGGGGCAGGAGCTGCCCGAGGTCTTTTATTATGCCGACACGCAGGAGCTGCGTGCGACCTTGATGCTCGCCTACGAGTCGCTGATCGACTGTGGTATGCAGGCTATCGCTGCCGGCGAGCTGGCAGATGTCCTCCGCCGTCTGGCCTGTTTTGGTCTGGCCCTGTTGCGTTTGGATATACGCCAGGAGTCCGGGCGGCACAGCCAGTTTCTCGATGCCGTCACCCGCCTGCATGGGGGCTTGCCCTACGCCGCCATGGATGAGGCACAGCGCTGTGCCTTTTTGTGGCGCGAGTTGCGCCAGGTGCGGCCTTTATTGCCACCACGACCCTTGTGGCGCCTGTCTTCGCCGGAGGAGATCGAGGCCTTGGAGGAGACCCGCGCCACCTTCGCCATGCTGGCCAGCAGCCCGCGCGAGTCCCTGGGGGCCTACGTAATTTCGATGGCGCACGCGGCAAGCGACATCCTCGCCGTCCTGCTCTTGCAAAAAGAGGCTGGGGTGCAGTCGCCGCTGCGGGTCGTGCCTTTGTTCGAGACCCTGGCTGACCTGCAGGCAGCTCCGGGCATCATGCGTGAGCTATGGTCGCAGCCCGCTTATCTGGCGCTCACCGGACGTCGCCAGGAGGTCATGATCGGTTATTCCGATTCGGCCAAGGACGCCGGCTATCTGTGCGCCAGCTGGGCTCAGTACACGGCGCAGGAGCAGCTCAGTCAGGCGGCACGCGATCTCGGTGTCGATCTCTGTCTTTTCCATGGCCGTGGTGGATCGGTCAGTCGTGGTGGTGCGCCCGCTCATCAGGCGCTGTTGTCGCAGCCGCCAGGCTCCATCCAGGGGCGGGTGCGGATCACCGAGCAGGGTGAGATGATACGCTTCAAGTTCGGTGTCGAAGGTGTAGCCCTGCGCAATCTTGAGCTCTACGTCACCGCCATGCTCGAAGCACAGCTGATGCCGCCACCTGAGCCACAGACGCACTGGCGTCAGCTGATGGAGAGCATGAGCCAGGATGCCCTGACCGCGTATCGCCAGGTTTTTGAGGACGAGCGTCTGGCCTGTTATTTGGTCGAGGTCACCCCGGAGCAGGATCTCCAGCGCTTGCCGCTGGGAAGCCGGCCGGCGCGCCGCCGTGGCGGTGGTGATCTGCATGCCCTGCGTGCCATCCCCTGGGTTTTTGCCTGGACGCAGATACGTTCTATGCTGCCTGCCTGGCTGGGTACCGGCCAGGCCTTGCTGGCCGCCAAGCAGGCCGGACACACCGCGACCTTGCAGGAGATGAGCCAGCACTGGCCCTATTTCCAGGCGGTGATCGATATGCTCGAAATGGTGCTCGCCAAGGCGGATGCCCTGATCACCGCCCACTACGAGCACAGTCTGGCCCGTGATCCGCGCCTGCTCGCTTTGGGGGCTGAATTGCGTGAAGAGCTGCAGCGCAGCGAAGACGCCTTGCACACACTGATCGGTGAACGTGAACTGCTGGCCGGACATCCGGTGCTGGCGCGCTCTATCGCTTTGCGTACCCCCTATATCTTGCCCTTGCACCTGCTTCAGGTTGAACTCATGCTGCGTTTGCGCGACGCCGGCCAGCGCAACGCCGCCTTGGACTACACGGCGATGGTCACCATCGCCGGCATCGCCGCCGGACTGCGCAACACGGGCTGAGTCGGACAAAAAAGCTTCACCTGGCTGTCACATCTTGTACATGCAGGCTGTCTAGATTGGTTGGCATGAGCAGAACGACCGACAAGGTGACATCATGCAAGCCGACAGCCTGAACCGCAGGGGAGACGTGCGGCGCTTACGCGAGACTGAGAGCTTTTCAGGCGCGGGTGCTAAAAAGACCCGTCTCATGGCCTCCCTGGTGCAGGATGGACAGGGATTGCGCGAAGCGCAGGCCTTGCGTCATGACGTTTTTCAAGCCGAGTATGGAGTCGCTTTTGACTCGGCAGACGGCCTGGACCAGGATGCCTTCGATCCTTACTGCCGGCATCTGGTCGTGCGTGAGACCGAGCACGGTCGTGTCGTGGCGACCACCCGCCTGCTCAGTGCTGAGCAGGCGCTGCATGCGGGCGGCTTCTACTCGGAAGCGGAGTTCGATCTGCAGCATTTGAAAAGGGCGCTGGCCGGTCCGGTGCTGGAGATCGGTCGCACCTGTGTGCACCCTGATTATCGTCAGGGCAGCGCAATCACCATGCTCTGGTCGGCGCTGGCCGAGCTCTTGGTCCGTGAGCGTTATGCCTATCTGATCGGCTGCGCCAGCATCGGGCTTGCCGATGGCGGGGCCTTGCATGCCAGTCTGATGCCGCGTCTGCTGCAGGAGCATCTGGTGGAGCCTGCCTTTCGGGTGCAGCCGCGCATGACGGTGCCTGAGGCGCAGGCTGGCGGCGTGACGATGCCGACGCCGCCCTTGCTCAAGGCCTATATGCGCATGGGCGCGCAAGTGTGCGGGCCGGCGTGCTGGGATCCAGCTTTTGATTGTGCCGATGTCTTCATCCTGCTCGATGTGAGCAAGTTGGCCGGCAAATATGCCCATCGCTTCATCGACAAGGTGGCGTGCTGATCGGCAGGCACTTGCTTGTCGGCCAAGGACGGGTTAGAAGACAGGAAGGCTGTCCTTCGTGTATGAGGCTGAATGTGTCCAATTCTGTAGAATCCCTCGGGTCTGAAGACAAGGTCTCTGGGTGGATCCGTGTGCGCGTGCTGTGGCGTATGCTGCGGGTGCTTGTACACGTCTTTTTGGGGCTGTTGATCGCGGTGTTCAGCGGCCTGCTGTTTTTTCCGGATCGTCAATATCACCAGCCGCTGGTGCGCTGGTGGCATGCTGCCTTCTGTCGCATCGTACAGGTGCGGGTGTCCTGGCAAGGGGAGGTGGTCGAGACGCCGGCGCTGTGGATCTCCAATCATGTTTCCTGGCTGGATATTTCGGTGCTCGGCGCCTTGTTCCCGGTGCGTTTCGTGGCCAAGGCGGAGATTGCCGGCTGGCCGCTGATCGGTCACTTGGCGCGCGCCGCCGGGACCCTGTTCATCAAGCGGGGCTCCGGTGACGCCGGGTCGGTGCGTGATCAGATGGTGGAGGTGCTGCGCCAGGGGCGCAGCTGCCTGTTCTTTCCTGAGGGGACGACCACCGACGGCAGCTCGGTGAAACGCTTCTACCACAAGCTTTTTGCAGCGGCCGGCCCGGCGCAGTGTCCGATACAGCCGGTGCTGATCTGCTATCGCACGCGTGAGGGTCTGCACCCCAGTGTCCCCTTTATCGGCGATGACGAGTTCTTTCCCCACGCCTTGCGTTTGCTGCGCTGTGATCGTATCGATGTCTATGTGCGCAGCCTGGATCTTGTCGAGATCCAGGGACGTGAGCCACGGGCTCTGGCGCAGGATATGGAGCTGATGATGCGTGAGGCTTTGGCGGCCTTGATCCTTGAGGAAACCTTGAGTCCGCTGTGTGGGCAAGAGGCGGCTTAAGCGCAGTGGCTGCTCAAGGCCTGCTCCTGCGGGGGGGGGGGAGGAG
>JAJZHK010000020.1 GCA_021804565.1 Pseudomonadota bacterium
TCTCATAGCTGACGATCACACCACGGTAAGCCATCATCTCCTCAACGTCCCGATAGCTGAGGCAACAGCGGAAGTACAGCCAGACGCACTGGCTGATGACGTCAATGGGGAAACGATGGCGAGGGTAACGACGGTCAGTAGTCATGCCTCATTGCACCATACAGAGGTTTACTTGACAACACCGCGCAAATATAGACAGAATACGTCGTATGGTTTCGCGCTGAGTTGTACTCAAACCATCACTCACTGCAATATCTCCTGCATCAGAAAGAAATAAAGCTCATCTAACACGGTAAGGTAATGCTGGCGAATATCGGTGACTACTTTCTCAAAGGTTTCAAAATTATAGGTATGAGAAATTTTGTTGCGGGCATCAAGCGCATTTTGCCAGGTTTCACCATCTTTGATGATTCCCGCTTCAAAAGCCTTGCGAATGACTGCGCGTGGCGTTATCTGATCAAAGACAACATTCTGGCTTTCCAGATAATCTTTCATCGTTTTCCATGCCAACTCCATGGTGTACTCGAAACGCTGAATCACCCCCTCCTTTTCAAGCTGTGACAGTGTTTCCTGTTCCATAGCTTCGCGCAGCAAGATGAAGGCGCGCTTGTAATTGTCAAAACGGTATTTCCAACGTGCTTGTTCAGTCATGCGCCTTCTCCAAAACTCAATTCATTCAAATTGGCCTCGATGATCCTGTCCCAGGAGGTGGTGTAACAGCGTTGGCCCATGTTCTCTTCGGTAGGCATGGTTTGCTGTAAGGTCAGGCTGCCATGGTGGGCAAGGTGACCATCGCATCATCGCTCAAGGGAGCCATGGTTTCCAGTGTCATGTAGCGGGCCCGTTGCACAGCCCACTCATCATTCTGCTCCAGAAGTATCGCGCCGACCAGGCGAACGATGGCCTTCTCCTTGGGAGAGATCCCCACCACGTCGGTGCGCCGTAGGATCTCGCCGTTCAGCCGCTCTATGGGCTTGGTGGAGTGCAGTTTGGGGAGATGCGCTACGGGGAAGTGTAATGACCCACTGAAGAGCTGCACAGCGTATAGTGCCCTCACTGAAGGAGCTGAATGCTGTGAATGAACCCGATATCAAGCGCTGGACCGCCAAGCGCAAGGCAGCTTTGGTCAAGGAGCTGATCCGTGGCCAGACGATGATTGCTGAGGCTGCCAGGCAGCATGACCTGCTGCCCTCAGAGATCGAGAAGTGGGTTGAAGATGCCGAAGCGGCTATGGTGAACGCTCTCCGGGCCAACCCCCGTGAAGTCACCGAGCTCTACGAGAAAAAGATAGAAGAGCTTCAGGCAGCCTACGGCGGAGCTCAAAGCCCGAAAAAAATTGAACCGTCATCTCGGCCTGGAAGAGGGCTGATGCACCAAGTCCAGGCGGAGATGGCGCAAGCCGGTGATAGGGTTAGCGTCAGCCAGCTGTGTCGGTGGTTCGGGGTGCCTCGTCGCACATTCTACTACCGACAAGTGAAACATAGGCCTAAGGTCAATGAGGTGCTGGCAGGCCGCATCAAGCAGTTTATTGAGCAGCATAGTTATGCGGGTTACCGGACCATCGCCCACAACCTGGGCCTGAACCGGAACACGGTGCAGCGTATCAACCAACTCAAGGGCTGGCAGGTCAGGCAGCGCAGCATTGGCTTTCGCCCCCGGGCGCGCAGTATGCCTTCGGAGGCAGCGTCACCGAATGAGCGTTGGTCGACCGATATGACACGAGTCTGGTGTGGCCCGAATGATCGCTGGAGCGCACTGAGCGTGGTGATGGACTGCCATACCCGGGAGATCCTGGGCTGACGTTTGTCACGTAACGGCAACGCCAAGGCAGCGGAAGCCACCTTGGAGGATGCGCTGATGAGTAGAGCCAAGCTTTTTGATGGGTTAAGGCGGGTTTTTGATCAAGATGCGCGATGGTCAATGGGTAATCCCCCTCAGGGAGCTTGATTAAAAGCCCCCTTCGGAGGAGTCTCTTTTTCACCACAAAAACGAGACGCTGCAGCGGCCCCGGTAGGATCGACCGCGACGCAGTTGCATGACCCTTCGTCGGTGCGTTTAGGTGTGCTGATCAATAAGGCATTCTGACCTGGAATCAGGTCAGAATGGGTCAGCATTAGGTTCGTGGAAGTTCTACTTCAACCGTAAGGCTGGCGCCTTACCGATTTTCAGTGGGTCGCTGTGGTCATAGACAAGCGCAATTGCAAGGACCGCTATCAGGACCGGCGTATCTCTAGAGCACCTGGTGCGGGCGTTGCGGCGGGAGTGCGGCTATCGGCGGCTGAAGGGTGCAGTCGAGGACCATGCGCTGACCTGCATCGTGTGTGAGGCACGTGGGGTCAAGGAGGGTGCTGCGCCGCATCCGTGACGGTTCGAGCTGATCATTGCCGACAGGAGAAGCAACTCAGAAGACCTGCACGGTGCCGACTTGACCGCGCGGGCCATCGGCTTGACGGTGCTAGGGCCGGACGGGCTCATCCGCTGAAAATGATAAATGGCAAGGATTCTGCCATAATGCACACCCTGTCCTGTCAAGACAGGGTGTGCGTGCTGCCAAGGGGTTGAAGTTCAGGATGCGTTCGTGCGATAGGATTCGATAATGCTGAAAATATGGCGTGACCGACGCTCGCCCAGCGTGCGCCTGTGGTTGTTGGGACTGCCACGGCCCTTTAAGAAGGCCATCCTTTTTCTGGTTGACCTGTGTTTGCTGCCTCTGGCGGTGTGGTTGGCCTTCGACCTGCGCCTCGGCCTGTTGTGGTGGCCGACGAATGGCTATGAGCTGATCCCCCCTTTCGTCGCCGTTGCGGTGACCCTGGCGATGTTCGTGCAGCGCGGCCTCTATCAAACCGTGGTGCGTTATATGCACGCCTCGGCGGTCAGCATTTTGTTGACCGGCGTTTCCCTGGGCACCCTGGCTTTCGCGGCAGCCAGCCAGATGGCGGCGGTGCCCCAGCCACGCTCCGTGCCCCTGCTGTACTGGTTCATCGCCTTGTCCCTGGTCGGTGGGGCGCGTCTGTTCGCCCAGGTCTATCTGCGTCGCTTTGCCGCCGGTCTCGTCGAACCGGTGATCATCTATGGGGCCGGTTCAACCGGCTCGCAACTTGGACAGGCGCTGTCGCAGGGCCTGGGTCACTGTGTCGTCGCCTATATCGACGACAACCCGCAGCTGCATCGTATGGTCGTCCACGGGGTGCGTGTCTACCGGCGACAAGACATCGATGCCTTGCTGAAAACCTATAGCGTCAAACAGATCTTCCTGGCGGTGCCTTCGGCGACACGCGATCAGCGCCGCGAGATTCTCTCTTTCCTCGAGCCCTGGGCGCTGCGCGTGCGTACCCTGCCCTCGATGGAGGAGGTGGTGTCGGGGCATCTGCGTATCGACGAGGTGCGTGACGTCGCCATCGACGACCTGCTCGGTCGTGAACCGGTACCGCCGCGTCAGGACCTGCTCGAGGCCTGCCTCAAGCGCAAGGTGGTGATGGTCACCGGTGCCGGTGGCAGTATCGGCTCGGCGCTGTGCCGGCAGATCGTGCGTCTGGGACCGCGCAGCCTGATCCTTTACGAGGTCTGTGAGTACGCGCTTTATCGCGTGCAGATGGAGCTGCAGCCTTTGGCGCAGGCGCATGGGGTCAATCTGCACGCTGTGCTCGGCAATATCCGCGATGAGCGCCGGCTGTTGTCGGTCTTGATGACCCACCAGGTGCAGACGGTCTACCATACGGCGGCCTACAAGCACGTGCCCATGGTCGAGAACAATGTCATCGAGGGCGTCAGCAACAATCTTTTCGGCACCCGCACCCTGGCTGAGGCTGCGCTGCAGGCAGCGGTCGAGACCTTTGTGCTCATCTCCACCGACAAGGCGGTTCGGCCGACCAATGTCATGGGGGCGAGCAAGCGTATGGCGGAGATGGTGCTCCAGGATATGTCCAGGCGGATCGGGATCTCGACGCGTTTTGCCATCGTCCGTTTTGGCAATGTGCTGGGCTCCTCCGGTTCGGTGGTGCCTTTGTTCATGGAGCAGATACGCCTCGGCGGGCCGGTGACGGTCACCCATCCCGAGGTGATACGCTTTTTCATGACCATTCCGGAAGCGGCGCAGCTGGTGATACAGGCCGGCGCCCTGGCGAGTGGGGGCGACGTCTTTCTCCTCGATATGGGCGCGCCCGTGCGCATCGCCGAACTGGCGCGTAAAATGATCCACCTCGCCGGCTTGCGTGTGCGCGAGCCCAACTGTCCTGAGGGAGATATCGAAATTCACTACACCGGCCTGCGCCCCGGCGAAAAACTCTACGAAGAACTGCTGATCAGCGGTGATGTGGCCGGTACGGTGCATCCGCGTATCCTGCGCGCCCAGGAGACCGCCATCGGCGCTCGCGAACTCGAGCAGGCGCTGCACAAAGTGCAGACCTTGCTGGGCGCCGGCGAGGACCAGGCCCTGGCACGTTTTGTGATCAGTTTTGCCTATGGCGCGCAGGAGGCTGCGGCGGCGCACAATGTCATCACCCTCAATGCGCGAGCCATGGAGGGTGGCGCAGCATGAGCCTATGGCCGGTGATCATGTCGGGGGGGGCGGGCACACGGCTGTGGCCGGTGTCGCGCGAACTGCATCCTAAGCCCTTCATGCGCATGCCTGATGGTCAGTCGCTTTTGCAAAAGGCCTTGTTGCGCAGCCTGGCTTTGGCGGACGTCCAGGACCTCATCACGGTGACCCAGCGCGATCTCTATTTTCAGACGCTTGATGAGTACCAGCGCCTGCAGCGCGATCTGCCGCATCTGTCGTTTCTGCTCGAGCCGGTGGGGCGTAACACCGCCCCGGCGATCGCCATGGCCGCCTTGCACGCCCGTGAACACGGTGGCGATGAGTCCATACTGCTGGTTCTGTCGGCCGACCATTTGATGCGTGACGAAGGCTTGGCCAGCCTCGTCGAGCGTGCCTGCGAGCTGGCCCGGCAGTCGTATCTGGTGACCTTCGGCATGGCAGCACAGGGCCCGGAGACCGGCTTTGGTTATATACAGCATCGCGGTGAGCAGGTGCTGCGCTTCGTCGAAAAACCCGATCGAGCCCGTGCCGAGGCCTTCCTCGCCAGCGGCGACTATCTGTGGAATGCCGGCATGTTCTGCTGGCGCGCCGACGTCCTGCTCGCTGAACTGGGCCGCCATGCCCCCAAGCTGCTGGCCGATGCGCAGCAGGCTTACGCACAGTCCAGCGTCATTCAGGGCGAGGGCCTGCTGCAGCGTTCCTTCCCGCTCGACAGCTTCGCCGCCTTGGCGTCCATCTCCATCGATCACGCTTTGATGGAGCACTCCGACAGGATCGCCGTCATCCGCAGCGATCTCGGCTGGAGCGACGTCGGCAGCTGGCGGGCCATGGCGCTGACGCAGGAGGCGGATGCGCACGGTAATCGCGTGCGCGGCGACGTCTTGCTTGAGGATGTCACGCACAGCTATATCCAGGCCGATAACCGCCTGGTGGCGGCGATCGGCCTGCGCGATCTGATCGTGATCGACACCGCCGATGCCCTGCTGGTTGCCCACAAAGACCACGATCAGGACGTCAAACGTGTCGTCGAGACCCTCAAGCTGCGGGGGGGCGAACTGCACCGCCTGCACCGTACCGTGCACAGGCCCTGGGGCAGCTACACCGTGCTCGAGGAAGGGGTGGGGTTCAAGATCAAGCGCATCGTCGTGCGCCCCGGCGGGATCCTGTCTTTGCAGCGGCATCAGCGACGCAGTGAGCACTGGGTGGTGGTCAGCGGCCAGGCCCAGGTCGTCCACGCTGAGCGCTGCATCGCCCTGCTCGCGGGTGAGTCGACCTTCATTCCGGCCGGGGATCAACACCGCCTGGCCAATACCGGCAACGAGGACCTGGTGATCATCGAAGTGCAATGTGGTGATTATCTGGGTGAGGATGACATCGTGCGCCTGGAGGACGTCTATGGGCGCTCCGATGCCAGGCTTTGATCTGCCGGCGCCGATCTGGCGCTCGGCGCTGGCCGATGTCCTCGCCGCCTTTCAGGCCTGGCCGCGTATTCTCTACCTGGCCTGGGGGGACACCGTCGCCCGTTATCGACGTAGCCTGCTCGGCCCCTTGTGGATGACCTTGGGTGCCGCCGCCGGAGGCTTGGGTCTGGGCACCATGTGGAGCTATCTGTTCCATGTCGATCGCGAGAACTTCATCGCCACGATCACCGTCGGCCTGCTCGTCTGGCAGTTCATCGCCGCCATTCTGGTGGAGTCGCCGACCCTGTTTGTCAGTCAGGCGACGCTGATGCGCAACCTGCGTATCCCGGTTTTTTATCATGTCCTGGCCTTGATGGCGCGCCAGCTGATCACCTTTTTGCACAACTCGGTGGTCATCGTTTTTGTGCTCTGGGCCTGGTCCAGCCATAGCACACACCTCCTGCTCAGCCTGCTCGGCGCCCTGCTGGTGCTCGGCAATCTGCTGTGGATGTCGCTGCTGCTGGCGCTGCTCGGCGCCCGCCTGCGCGACGTCGGCCCCCTGGTACAAAACCTGATGCCCCTGCTGTTCTTCCTCACCCCGATCATGTTCAAGCCCCAGGCGCTGGCGACGCATCAGTGGATGGTGTGGTGGAATCCGCTCAGCTATATGGTGTGCATCCTGCGTGATCCCCTCCTCGGCGAGGTGCCGGCTGCTTTCGAGTACGAGGTCACGGTGCTCGCCCTGGTGCTCGGCTGGGCACTCAGTTTTTCGCTGTTTGCCTGGCGACGGGCTCGTCTGATTTACTGGGTCTAGGGCATGAGTGAGATCGTTTTTGATCAGGTCAGCCTCGGCTACCCCTTGTACAACCAGCGCAGCATGTCCTTGCGCAACCAGCTCCTGCGCGTCGGTACCGGCGGCGTCCTGGCCGGTGAAGCCGGCAAGGTGCAGTGGGTCCAGGCCCTGGAGAAGGTGAGCTTCCGTTTGCAGCCGGGCGATGCCATCGGTCTGGTCGGGCACAACGGGGCCGGCAAGAGTACACTCCTGCGGGCCATGGCCGGTATCTACAGCCCCAGCCATGGACGTATCCGCGTGCGCGGCCGGGTATCGACGGTGTTCGACATCGGTGCCGGCATGGATCCCGAGCTCAGCGGTTATGAAAACATCGTGCGCATGCTGCTGATGACCGGACTCAAGCGTAGCCAGGCCAAGCAGCAGCTGCCCTTTATCGAGGAGTTCACCGATCTCGGCGATTTTCTGGCGCTGCCGGTACGCACCTACTCTTCGGGGATGACCATGCGCCTGATGTTCGCGGTGGCGACGGCGGTGCAGCCGGAAATCCTGCTGGTCGATGAGATGTTCGCCGCCGGGGATCAGGCCTTCCAGATCAAGGCGCAAGCGCGTATCCGTCATCTGGTCGCCAACTCGGAGATTTTCGTGTTTGCTTCCCACGATTTCATGACGATTTCTGCTTTGTGCAAGCGGGTCATGCAGATGAACCATGGACAGATCGAAATCGTCAGTCTGGAAGAGTTCGATGCCCGACTCAAGGGCCTTGAAAATCAACAAAATGAAGAACGTAGGCGACAGTTGGCGGAGAACACCAAGCTATGAAATCGGCTCTGATTACCGGCATCACAGGACAGGACGGTGCCTATCTGGCAGCATGGCTGCTGCAGCAGGGCTATCGCGTGGCGGGGACCTACCGGCGCAGCAGTTCGGTCAATTTCTGGCGGCTGGCCGAGTTGGGGGTGCTCGAGCACGAGCACCTCGAACTGGTCGAGTTCGACCTCACCGATCCAGGCGGGGTCTTGCGTCTGGTCGACAGGCTGCGCCCCGACGAGATCTACAACCTCGCCGCACAGAGCTTTGTCGGCGTCTCCTTTGAGCAACCCGTCAGCACCACCGCGATCACCGGTCTGGGGGCGCTGCACCTGCTCGAGGCGATACGCATCATCGACCCCGATATCCGTTTCTATCAGGCCTCGACCTCGGAAATGTTCGGCAAGGTACAAGCCGTGCCGCAGCGTGAGGACACCCCTTTCTACCCGCGCAGCCCCTACGGCGTGGCCAAGCTCTACGCGCACTGGATGACCGTCAACTATCGTGAGTCCTACGGTATTTTCGCCAGCAGTGGCCTGCTCTTCAACCATGAATCGCCATTGCGCGGCCAGGAGTTCGTGACCCGCAAGATCAGCCACGCGGTAGCGCGTATCGCACGCGGTGATGCGCATGTGCTGACTCTCGGCAACCTCGACGCGCAGCGCGACTGGGGCTATGCCGGCGACTATGTGCAAGGCATGTGGCGCATGCTGCAGCAGGACGCGCCGGGCACCTATGTGCTGGCGACCGGTCAGACGCATCGCGTACGCCACTTTGCCCAGCTGGCTTTTGCCGCCGCCGGCATCGACGTCCATTTTACCGGCAGCGGCAGCGAGGAGTGCGCCTACACGGCGGACGGCCGGCTGGTGCTGCGTGTCGACGAGCGCTTTTATCGTCCCGCCGAGGTCGATCTGTTGCTCGGTGATGCCAGCCTGGCCGAACGTGAACTCGGCTGGAAAGCGCAGATGAGCCTCGACGAGCTGTGCCGGCAGATGGTCGCCGCCGACCAGCGTCGGCTGGCCAGCGGCTGGACCTTCTGAGGCGGCCATGACCCGTATCCTGCTTACCGGTGGCGGCGGCTTTCTCGGTCGTTATCTCGGCCCCCGGCTGGCCGCCCAGGGTGCCGAGCTGCTGACGACCTCGCTGCAGGCTCGCGCCGGTGTCGTCGCGCTCGATCTCAGCGACGCCAGCGCCTGCGCTGCGCTGCTCGCAGACTGGCAACCCCAGTGCATTGTCCATCTGGCGGCGCAGGCCTTTGTCGGGCATGGCTGCGAGGAGGACTTCTATCGCGTCAACGTGCTGGCGACCGACCATCTGCTCAAGGCCGCACTGCAGCTGCCGCAGGCCCCGTATGTGCTGGTGTGCAGCAGCGCCAATGTCTACGGCAGGGCCGCCGTGGATTGCATCGATGAGTCCTGCCCGGTGCAAGCGATCAATCACTATGCGATCAGCAAGCTGGCGATGGAGTATCGTCTGCAGGCCTACACCGATCGTCTGCCTGTCGCCGTGGTGCGTCCTTTCAATTTCACCGGCCCGGGCCAGTCGCGCGACTTTCTCGTCGCCAAGCTGGTGCACCATTTTGCCCATCGTGAGGCTGCGGTCTCGCTCGGCAATCTGCAGGTGGCGCGTGACTTCAGCGATGTCCGTGATGTGGCGGCAGCCGTGGCCCTGCTCGTCGAGGGGCGCCACACCGGCCTGTTCAATATCGCCAGTGGCACGGCGACGCCTTTGCTGACGATCTGGGACACCCTGGTCGAGCTGTGTGCGCATCGGCCGCGTCTCCTTGTCGATCCTGCGCTCGTGCGTCACGACGAAATACCCCGTCTGTGCGGCGACGCGACGCGCCTGCGTCAGCGGACCGGCTGGCAGGCACGCATTCCGCTGCGCCAGACCCTGGCCGACATGCTGCAGGAGTCGACGCCTTGAAGCTGGGCTTGACGACAGAACGGCTGCGCCCGGGGGCGCCCATCTTCGATGGCAGCAGCGTTTACACCCGGCAGATTCTGCACGGCATGCCGGCGTTCGGCTGGCAGGTCGAGCCGCATCTGCAGCCGGCGTATGAGAAGGCCTTGTGGCGTGGCCTGTGGCGCGCCGCCGAGGCTCCGGCCGATATCATGCACGTCACCGACTATCGCGTTGAGCGCTGGCGCTGTCCGGTGGTGGCCACCCTCTATGACGCCATCCCCATGGCTCAGCCGCAGTTCGCCAGTCAGCACCGGCGTGCCCTGAAAAATGCCGTGATGCGCTACGTGACACGCTACGCCGATCGCATCGTCTGCATCTCCGCCTTTGCCGCCGAAGAGGTGCAGCACTACTATAAAATCAGCGCTGAGCGCCTGAGCATCATTCCCTGCGGGATCGACGAGCTGTGGCTGCAGGCGCTGGATCCTGGCTTGGTGGCGGCGGTCGTGCAGGAACGTGGTCTGCGCCCGGGTTATGTGCTGGCGGTCGGAACCTTGCAGCCGCGCAAGAATTTTCTGCGCCTGCTGCAGGCGCACCAACGGCTGGCGCCGGCGCTGCAGCGTCAGCATCCCCTGCTGCTGATCGGGCGGCCGGGCTGGGCCTGTGCAGAGCTGGTCGCCCAGCTGCAGGCGGCTGAGCCTGGCGGCACGGTGCGCTGGCTGCACGATGTCGCCTCCCTGCAGGAGCTCAGGGCGCTGTATGCCGGTGCCGCGCTGTTTGCCTTGCCGTCCCTGCACGAAGGTTTTGGTCTGCCTCTGCTTGAAGCCTACGCCAGCGGCCTGCCGGCTTTGATCCATGCCGGCAGCTCGCTGCCGGAGGTGGCCGGCGGTGCCGCGCTGGCGGTCGACGGTCGCGATGTCGCCGCCTTGTGCCGGGGCATGACGGCGCTGCTCGAGGATGCCGGTGAGCGTCGCGAACGCGCCTTGCGCGGTCGGGCGCGCGCTGAAGTACTGACCGCCCAGGCCATGAACCAGGCGCTGGATCGCCTATACCGGACGCTGCTGTGAGCAAGATTCTGCATGTCTATCGCACCCACTACCCGGAAACCCAGGGTGGAATTGAAGAGCATCTGCGACAGCTTTGTCGTGGCCTGGCCCGTCTCGGGCACGAGTCACGCATCCTCACCGTCAGTCCGCAGGGACCGTTTGTGCGCGAGGTTGAGGGCACCACGGTGGTCGCCGCCCGGCGCCTGCTCGAGGTCTCCTCGACCGGACTGAGCCTGGACTTTATCAGCCGGCTGCGCGAGCAAAGCCGCTGGGCCGACCTGGTCCACTACCAGTTTCCCTGGCCCATGGCGGACCTGGCGCAGAGTCTGGGGGTGCAAAAACGCCCTTATATCGTCAGCTACCAGTCGGACATCGTCCGTCAGACGCTGCTCGAACCGCTGTACCGACCGCTCGGTCAGCACTTTCTCGCCGGCGCAAGCGCGGTCGTCGCCAGCACCCCGGTCTACGCCCGTTCAAGCCCCTGGCTGGCCCAGCACCAGGATCGCCTGCACATCATTCCGCTCGGCCTCGATGACGTCAGCGTCGATGCGCAGCGGGTGCGTCACTGGCGTGCCGAAGTCGGCGAGGATTTCTTCCTGTTCGTCGGCGTCCTCCGCTATTACAAGGGCCTGCACCTGCTCATCGACGCGGCCCGCTATCAGCACCGGCAGGTTCTGATCGCCGGACAAGGGCCGCTGGAAGGGCGCCTGCGCGCCCAGGCGCGGTCTTGCCCGCAGCTGCGCTTCCTGGGGGCCATCGACGATGCCGACAAGTTCGCCCTGCTGAGCCTGGCGCGGGCTTTTGTCTTCCCCTCGCATCTGCGCTCCGAGGCTTATGGCTTGTCGCTGGTGGAAGCGGCGATGATGGGCAAGGCCATGATCACCAGCGACATGGACAGCGGCCCACGCTGGATCAACATCCATGGCCAGACCGGCCTCAGTGTCAAGGCCGGTGACAGCGACGACCTGCTCGCGGCCATGCAGCGTCTCGACGGCGACGCCGACCTCGCCCAGCGCATGGGGCAGGCCGCTCGTGCCCGTTACCTCGACGCCCTGCACAGTGAGCAGATGTGCGCCGCCTACGCCCGGCTTTATGCGCAGGTGGGGGCATGAGCAAGCGTCTTTTCGATCTGCTGCTGGCGCTGCCGCTGTTCCTGCTCAGCCTGCCGCTGCTGCTCCTGATCGGCTGGGCGGTGCGTCGTGACAGCCCTGGGCCGGCGCTGCACTGGTCGCAGCGTGTCGGTCGTGACAATGTCCTTTTTGCGATGCCCAAATTTCGCACCATGCGTATCGACACCCCGCAGGTAGCCACCCATCTGCTCACCGACGCCCAGCAGTGGCTGACCCCCCTGGGGCCTTTTCTGCGCCGCAGCAGCCTCGATGAGCTGCCGCAACTGTGGTGTGTGCTGCGTGGCCAAATGAGCCTGGTGGGTCCGCGTCCGGCCCTTTACAATCAGGACGATCTGGTCGCGGCGCGGACGGCGCGCGGTGTGCAGCGCTTGCGGCCGGGGATGACCGGCTGGGCGCAGGTCAATGGTCGTGACGAGCTGCCCATCCCGGTCAAGGTCGAATTCGATGCGCAGTACCTGGCCCGCCAGGGCTGGCGCCTGGACCTGCAAATCTTATGGCTGACCCTCTGGCGGGTCCTGCGTTCACAAGGGGTCCAGCACTGATGGCTGCCACCTCAGCACGTATCCCCGACATCCAGGTCCTGCGCGGTATCGCCGTGCTCGCGGTGGTCTTGCACCACATCCTCAGCGGCAACCTGTTCCCGGGCCGGCACCCTGATTTTGAGCAGGCGCTGAACTTTATCCGTGGCGATGCCGGCGTCGATCTGTTTTTTGTCATCTCCGGTTATGTCATCGCCCGCACCCTGCTGCCGGCGATGAACGGCGAGGACGACTGGGCGCGCATGCTCAGCTTCTGGCAGCGGCGTATCTGGCGATTGTGGCCGGCGGCCTGGGGCTGGGTGCTGCTGATGTGTCTCGGTGCCGCCTTTTACAACCGCTCGGGCGCCTGGGGCAGCCTGCATGCGGCTGGCGCCAGTGGCCTGGCGGCGATCCTGCAGGTCGCCGATTTCCGCTTTGCTCACTGCTTCATGCACAGCGAGTGCGGCAGCGCCGCGCACTACTGGAGCTTGTCCCTGGAAGAGCAGTTTTACCTGATTTTGCCGCTGCTGCTGTGGATCCTGCCGGTGCGCTGGCGTCTCGCCACCTTGCTCGGACTGATCATCGGCCAGCTGGGCTGGCATCTGCTCTACAGCCTGGCCTTCTTTCGCAGCCTCGGTCTGGTCTGTGGCGTGACCCTGGCGTTGCTCGACGCGCGCTGGCGGCTGCAGGCCCGGCTGCAGGCCTATCCACGCACACTGCTGCTCGGCCTGGTCGTGCTGTTGCAGCCGCTCTTTTGGTTGCTGAGTTCACCCTGGTGGGGCTTGCCCTGGCCCTTGCGCTACGATCTGCAGGCTTTGTCAGCGATGCTCATGCTCGCCCTGGTGCTCGGGCTGCACGATGGCCTGGTGAACCTGCCGGGCGGCGCTTTGATGCATTGGGTCGGCAACCGTTCCTACTCGCTCTACCTCAGCCATTTTGCGGCTTTCTGGTGCCTGCGCGAGACCTTCTTCCGTTTTTGTCCGCACAGCGCCGCCTTGCACCCCGGACTTTACCTGCTCGCCCTGCCCTTGATGCTGCTCATGGCGCATCTGAGCTGGCTGTTTTTTGAGCGTTGGCCGCTGCGCTGGCGTCAGGCGCGTGCGGCGCCGCTTATATCGACAGAGGAGGTGCTCTCATGATGCTACTGGTCTATTCCGAGACCACCGCAGCTTCCCTGGAAAGTCGGCTCGGCCTGCCCGAGCATAGCTACTACTTTTTGCTCAAGGCGTTTCTGCCGGCCTTGCAAAAACTGGGTGAAGTGCGTGTCATCGAGCAGCCGCTGACGCAGGCCGATGCCATCTATGACGACTGCCAGGCACGCGGCATCGCCTGCTGCCTGCTGTCTTTCAGTGCGCCCCAGAACACCACGCTGGGCCTGCGTTGTCCGACCATTCCGGTCTTCGCCTGGGAGTTCGATCGGGTGCCGCACGAGGTCTGGGACGATGATCCGCGCCAGGACTGGGCTTATGTCTTCGCGCGCGTTGCCGGCGCTATCAGCTGCTCACGTTTTGGTGTCGAGGCGGTGGAGCGCACCTTGGGACCGCAGCCGCACCTGGCGGCGATCACCGCGCCGATCTACGACCGCTACGCCCATCTCGGCCAGGCACGCCAGGGTATCAACCGCTTCACGCTCAGCTTTCGCGGCAGCAGCTACGACAGCGCAGCAGACGATCTGCAGGCTTTTGCCGACCGTCTGCTGCCCGCGCCACCACCGCCAGCGCCGCCTGCCGCGGAGCTCGAAGCGCCGCCGGTGGCCGTGGCGCAGGCGCGCGGGGTGGCCTGGCGTCTGCGCCGTACGGCGGCGTACGCGGCGGCCTGGTACCGTGAGGTCGTGCGTGAGCTGCTGCCGTCGCCCCTGGCGAACGCCTTGACGCAGCTGCTGGCGCGTTGGCGGCAAGCTCGTGTTGCCGTGCTCGCAGCGCCCGTCGACCCCCTGCCGGCGTTGCCCCCGGTCCCGCCGCCCACCACGCCCGCACCCGTGCGGGCCGCACCAAGCTTGCGCTCGATCGAGCTGCAGGGGGTGATCTATACGGCGGTGTTCAATCCCTACGATGGGCGCAAGAACTGGACCGACATCCTCAGTGCCTTCTGCCTGGCTTTGCAGGATGAAGAGCAGGCGACGCTGCTGCTCAAATTCACCCATCACGACCCGCAGGTCGGCTGGCCTGAGCTGATCAGCTACTTGCGCCGTTTGCCGGCGCGCCGTTGCCGTGTCGTCGCCCTGCACGGCTATCTCGACCAGGACAGCTTCGAGCAGCTGATCAGCGCCAGCAGCTACATCGTCAATGACTCGGTCGGTGAAGGTTTATGCCTGCCGCTGGCAGAGTTCATGGCGGCCGGCTGCCCGGCCCTGGCGCCGGCCCACACCGCGATGAGCGAGTATATGAGTGCGGCGACCGGTTTTGTCCTGCACGGCAGCCCGGAACCTTTCGTCTTTCCGCATGACCCGCGCTTTATGATACGCACGCAACGCTACCGTATGGACTGGGCCCAGCTCGCCCAGGCCTTCCGTGACAGCTTCCAGCTGGCCACGCAAGATCCGCAGGCTTACGCACAAATGTCGCAGGCCGCGCGCAGCAGCCTCTGTGCCTACAGTTCGGATGCCGTCGTCGATGCCGCCCTGCGTGCTTTCTTGCAACGCGTTCTGCCCCAGGTCGCCCCATGAATATTCTCTGCTATTGCCCTCTCAACGAACGCAGCATTCGCACCAGCCTGGGTCTCGCTGACTACAGCTACTATTTCGTGCTCAAGGAGTTTCTGCCGCTCTTGCAGTCGCTGGCGACGGTGGAGGTCTTCGATAGCCTCAGCGCCCTCGAGGCGCGCCTGCAGGCGGGCACCGGCCAGGTGCTCGTGCTCGCCTTCGTGCCACCGCAGAAGACCCCCCTGCAGCTGTCCTGTCCGGTGCTGCCGGTTTTCGCCTGGGAGTTCGACAGCATCCCCGACCAGGTCTGGGACGATGAGCCCCGCCACGACTGGCGGCGGGTTTTTGCCGCCTGTCCGCGGGCCATCACCCACTCGCAGTACGCGGTGCAGGCGGTGCGCCGCACCATGGGCGCGGCCTATCCGGTCTGCAGTCTGCCGGCGCCGCTGTGGGATCGCTGTGAGCCCTGGCGACAGGCGCGACGTACGCCGCCGACGGTTTTGCAGCTGCGTTTCCAAGGTCGATTGCTGGACAGCGCCATGCCTGGATTTGCGCAGCTTCACGAGCAGGAAAAGGCCCATGTCGGGCCGGCCCAGGCGGAAGACATGGACACCCGCAGCCTGAGCTGGCTGCGCCAGCTGCTCGAGCGCGAACGCGCCGCCCGACGCGAGTCCGTGCGCCAGACCGATGAGTACGTCCTGTCCTTGCGTGAGCATCTCGAGCATGCCCAGGCCTACGCGCGTTCGCTGCAGGACTACGTGCGCTCCCTGGAAGCCTACCGGCAAGCGATGGAGACCGAGGCGGCGCATTGGCAGCAGCGCCTTTTCGGTCGATGGATCTGGCTCGGCCTCCGTGCCTGGAGCAGCCGGCAGCGCTTCTTGCCGGCAGTGCCCACGCCACAGGGGCAGGCCGCGGCCGAGCCGTGCCGCTTGGCTGAGGCGCCCGCGGCGCTCGACCATGTCCCGACAGCGGGGCCGGCGGCAGGTTTTTGCGAGCTGAAGATCGAGCGCAGCGTCGTCTACACCGCGGTGTTCAATCCCTACGATGGACGCAAGAACTGGCGCGATATGGTCTCCGCTTTTTGTGCGGCGCTCGGTGAGCACGAGGACGCCTGCCTCTTGCTCAAGCTCACCCATCAGGACATCGATGAGGCGATGGCGGTGTTGCACGACTTTCTCCTGCGGCTGCCGCCTTTTCGCTGCCGGGTCGTCGCCATCCATGGCTTTCTCGAGGCCGAAGACTATGCCCAGATGGTCGCCGGCAGCAGCTATGCCCTCAACACCTCACTCGCCGAGGGGCAGTGCCTGCCCCTGATGGAGTTCATGTCGGCCGGGGTGCCGGCGGTGGCCCCCGATCATTCGGCGATGCGCGACTACATGGACGCCAGCGTCGGATTCGTCGTGCGCAGCCATGCGGTGCCGGCCTGCTGGCAGCACGATCCTCTGCAGCGCCTGCACACCCACGCCGCCCGCATCGACTGGTCCTCACTGTGCCAGGCCCTGCGCGACAGCTACGCCTGCAAACCGGGTACAGCCGCCTACCAGGCGCTGGCGCAGGCCGCTGTCCTGCGTCTGCAGGGGCATTGTTCGCAGGCCAGTGCGGCTGCCGTCCTCGCTCCATTTTTACAGGAGGTGTCTGCCCATGCAGCCCGCCCCGTCTGAGCGGCCCGGCCGACTCGCCATACTGACCATCGTCTCCAACAATTATCTGGCCTACGCCCGGACGCTGATGCAGAGCGTCGCCCGCCAACATCCCGAGGCCGATCGCTACACCCTGATCGTCGATCGTGACCTCGAGCCGGCGCGCCGCTGTTCTGAGGACTTCACCGTGCTCAGCAGCGCCGACGTCGGTGTCCCTGACGGCGAGGCCTTCTTTTTTCGTTACACCATTCTTGAGGCCAACACGGCGGTCAAGCCCTGGGGTTTGCAGCACCTGCTCGACCAGGGTTACCAGCGGGTCTGCTACATCGATCCTGACATCGCGCTCTACCATCCCCTGCAGGAGGTGATGGACCTGCTGGAGGCGCGGGCCAGCATGGTGCTGACCCCGCATTTGCTGGCCCCGGTCAGCGATGACAGCTTGCCCGGTGAGCTCGAGATACGTCGCGCCGGCAGCTACAACCTCGGCTTCATCGCCCTCGCCGAGCACCCGGCGACGCGCGCCATGCTGCACTGGTGGCAGGGCAAGTTGCGTTATGACTGTGTCAATGACGCCCAGCGTGGCATCTTTGTCGATCAGAGCTGGATGGACCTGGTGCCCGGCCTCTTCGCTGACGTCGCCATCCTGCGTCACCCGGGTTATAACGTCGCCTACTGGAATCTCGCGCAACGTCCGCTCAAGGCTGACGCCGACGGCGGTGAGGTGCTCGGTCAGCCGCTGGTATTTTTTCATTTCAGCGGCCTCGATCCACAGCATCCCGAGCCTTTGTCCAAGCACCAAAATCGCTACACCCTGGCCGATCTGCCGGCGCTGGCCGCCTTGGTACGCGCCTACGCGGCGCGCGTCTGCAGTCTCGATCAGGGTTTTCGCCAGCTGCCCTATGGCTACGGCTTTTTCGACGATGGTGAGCGTGTTCTCGACGCCTACCGGGCCTTCTATCGCCGCAATCCGGCTTGGCAGGCGCTGCTCGGCGCCCGGCCTTTTGCCAGCGCCCGGCCCTACCATCAGCCCTGGCTGGATCCGGCCGCTCCCGCCCTCGAGCTGCCGGTCGCGGTGCGCGCCTTGTGGGAGTCGCGCCCGGACCTGCAGCGGGCCTTCGCTATCAGCCAGGCGAGCGGCTGTCGCCAGCTGCTGCAGCATCTGCGTCAGGATACGCCCGCCGGTTTTCCGGCCGCCATCCTCGACCTGGATGCACCCGGTCTGGCCCCAGCGCAGCCGGCCCAGTTGCGCGCTGAACGGCTGTTCATGAGTCTGCTCGGCCGTCTGCCCAGCGCCGGAAAAATGCGCCTGGCCACACGCCTCTGCAGGACCCGTCCGGGGGCGCTGCTGCTGGCGGTCTATGTCATTCTGAGCGCCGAGGGACGGCGGCCCGGCTGGCGGCAGCGCTGGCGCCAGTGGCTGCAGCGTACAGCGGCGCCGACGGTGGTGAGCGAGCCTTGCACCTACTGGCTGGATGACGCCGACAGCCGGGAACAGGGCATCTGGGTGGGCCCCTGCTTCACGGTGGTCGCCGCGGCAGCGTCCTCATTGCACATCGAGGGACAGGCCCCGCAGGCCGGTGGCGAGCTGCGTATCCTCTGGGAGGGTCGACAGCTGGCCAGCCTGGCTATGCCCGAGGGCCGCTTTCATCTGCATACCGAGCTCCACGGCATCAGCGGCTGGGGGCGGCTGAGCCTGCACTGTACGCAGTCCTTCATCCCTGCCATGAGCGGTTTGGGCGCCGACCTGCGCCGCCTGAGCTGGCGTTTGCAGCGTCTGCGTCTGGGGGCGGACGTCCCCGTCGATAGCCAGCGCAGCCCGATACGGCTCGAGCGCCGGCAGCAGCTGCCGGCACCGGGGATCGATATCGTCGGTTACGTCCATTCTGCCCATGGCGTCGGCGAAGCTGCACGCTCCATGGCGCGCGCGGCAGCGGCCGGTCCACTGCCGTACCGACTGATCGACATGGGTTTCCAGACGTCTTATCCGCAGACCGACCATAGCGTCGATGGCGGTGCCGTGCAGCAGGCGCAGAGCATCGCCTTGCTGGTGGTGAACGCCGACCAGTCGGCAGCGACCCAGAACTACCTCGACCAGAAAGCGGTCAGTCCGCATCGCATCGCGCACTGGGTCTGGGAGCAGGAGAGCTGGCCGGCCAAGTTCGACGCCGCCTTTGCCGGTCTGGCCGAGATCTGGGTGCCTTCCGCCTTCGTTCAGGCGGCGGTGTCGGAGCGCAGTCCTTGTCCGGTCTTCGTCCAGCCTTACTGTGTCGAGTTTGCACGGCCGGCGGGTGATGAGCGGCGGCGCTTTGGCCTGCCTGAGGACAAGCTGCTGGTGCTCGTCATGTACGACTTCAACTCCTACACCTATCGCAAGAATCCACAGGCGGCCATCGCCGCCTTCCGCCAGGCCGGCCTAGCCCAGGCCGTCCTGGTCATCAAGACCTCGGCCGGCAGCATGCACGCCGAGGCGATGCAGGAGCTGCGGGCAGCGCTGGCCGACCTCAGCGACCGGGTCATCATCATCGACCGCTATCTCGATCGCGCCCAGGCGCATGCCTTGCAGGCCTGCTGTGACATCTTGCTGTCGCTGCACCGGGCGGAGGGCTTTGGCCTCAATATCGCCGAGATGATGTACCTGGGTAAACCGGTCATCGCCACCGGCTGGTCCGGCAATATGCAGTTCATGGACCGCCAGAACTCGGTGCCGGTGGCCTATGAGCTGCGCCCCCTCGAGCAGCCGCTGGGGGTCTACGAAGCCGGGCCGCGCTGGGCGGAAGCTGACATTGAGCACGCCGCGCACGCCCTGCGCGAGCTGTGCAAGGATGCCGAGCGGCGTCGCACCATGGGTGCCCGTGCCCGCGCCAGCATCGAAGCCCAGCTCTCGTCGGCGGTCCTCGGCCAGCGCATGGCCAGTCGCCTGCGTGATTTTGCCGAACGCCGGTTCTTGTGTTGAGCGTGCGTCGTCCTTGCAGTATGGTGAGGCTGATCTTACCGAAGGGAGTCACAGATCTCATGATCCAACGTCTAGGATGCATCCTGTTGGGCGGCTCGATGATGATGGCCGGCTGGGCAGAAGAGGGGGCCATGCAGGCCGGCCTGTGGTCCATGCAGATGCAGGGCAATATCCATATCGCCATGCCACCGATCGATAGCCCGCTGCACAGCACCCGCCAGGTCTGCATCAAGGCCGGGCAGTCCAGCGTCGAGTCTTTCCTGCCGGCGCATCATGTCCAGTGTGACACCCAGCACACGCCGGCCGGTCCAGGCAAGGAGAACTGGAGCATCACCTGCACGGTGCCGCAGGCGCGGGTGACCCAAACCGGCTGGATCGCCAGTTCCGGCAAAAGCATGAGCGCGCACTGGCTGATGAATATGACGACGAGCGGCGCCGTCGCCACCACCACCCAGACCACCATGGACATGCAGGGGCAGTGGCTGTCGGCCGATTGCGCTTCGGTGCATTGACGCCGAGCTGAACGGCGCATCACGCAGGAGACGTTATTGTGGGTTTGTTGCGTTGCCTGCTGGCGGTGCTGGTCATGGCCTCACACGCGGGATGGCGTCTCGGTGACGTCAATCCCGGCGTCAGTGCCGTGGTGATCTTCTTCATGATCAGCGGCTATGTCATGACGGCGCTGCTGCACGTCCACTACACCCGCCTCAGTGCGATGGGCGCCTTCCTGCTCGATCGTTGTGCCCGACTTTTTCCGCAGTTTCTTTTCTACACCCTGCTCGCCGGCTGCTGCGTGCGCAGCGGCCTCTTGCCGCAGCCTTTTTGGGTGGCGGACACCAGCTGGCTCAAGTTCCTCGGCAATTTTCTTATGCTGCCCAATGGCTTTTACATGTTTCTCGGCATGGACCGGGCGCTGGTTTTGCCGCAGAGCTGGACTTTGGGTCTGGAGCTTTGCTTTTATGCCGTCTTTCCCTTGCTCATCGGCGGGCGCCGCAAGCTGTTCGCCGGCGCCCTGTCGGTGCTGGTTTTTATCGCCGCCTGGTCAGGTCACCTGGCGACCGATGTCTATGGCTACCGCCTCTTGCCGGGAACCTTGTTCATCTTTCTCAGCGGCAGTGCCATGTACGATCTGCGCAAGGCCGGCCAGCCGGCTGTGCTGCTGCACGCCTTCCTGCTGGCGGTCTGGCTGGGCGCAGGGGCCCTCTACATCGCCATGCGCCTGCATCCTTACCTGGCGGTGCCCAACAATCCATCGGTCCTGGTCGGTATCCTCGTCGGCCTGCCGCTGGTTTACGGGCTGAGCGGACGACCCGAGACGGCGTTCAGCCGCTACGCCGGTGACCTCAGCTACGGGCTTTATCTGAACCACTTCCTCGGCCTATGGATCGTCCAGGCCTGGCTGACCGGGGCGACGGTCCTGGACAGGGTTGTGCTGGTCTTGCTCCCGGCCCTGGCCATGTCGGCCGCCACCTACCGGCTGCTCGAACGCCCGGTTCTGCGTCGCCGTCGCCGTTGGCGCGCACAGTACGAGCGGTCTCACTGAGGCCTGCCTCAAGGAGGCGTCGGCACCTGCTCATCCAGGGTCAGGGTGAACCAGCCGCCAGCGATATGCTTGTGGGTCCAGACGCCGAGCAGGACGCGCTGACCCGCTTGGTTCTCGAGCCACTTGAAGTAGTCTTTCCAGGGCTGGTGGTCGTAGTTCATCGTCGCCGTCGGCACGCCGCGAAAGCGGATGTCGGTCATCCCGACATTGCCCCAGAGTGGCACGGGGATATAGAGGCGACGACGCCAGTTGAGCAGCAGGGGATCGCCCTTATCGGCGCTGCGATAGCGCTTGCCCCAGTGGATGCCCAGCTTGCCGAGCGGACGCACGATGGCCCACTCGGCCAGGTCGAGCACCGAGCTGCGGGTGCGCAGGATACGACCACGCCAGGTGTGGCCGATCATGTCGTCGGCCGCGCTGACCGGCTCCAGGGTGTCATAAAGCCGCAGCAGGTCCTGTTCGGCGTAGGCGATATCGGCGCCGCTCAAAATCGCCTGTTTGAGCGTCTCGACGGACGGGCTCGGCTCCCCTGCGGAGCGGCGGCCGGTCTGGGGCTGCAGGTAGCACAAACCACCGATGGCATAGTTGATAGGAAAAAACAGCAGCTGTGTCAGGTCGTAGACCGGTGGCGGCAGGGATAAAACCCGGCGTCGCGGGGCTGCTCTGAGCGCGTGTGCGGGATGCTGATCCTGACTCATGGTCCGACTCCTGTGCTTGATGGTGAAAAACTGGCCCAGCAGGCTTCCTCGGCCTGCATCAGCAGGTGCTCGCTGATCTGCAGGTAGCCGCTGTATTCAGCCTTGAAGAGGCCGACGAAGGCGCCCCAGATCAGCGCCATCAGCGCCTCTGCCGGCATGTCCCGGGCGACCCCGGCCTGTCGGCTGGCGACGCAGTAGGCCCAGATCGGCACCAGAACCTGGCGTTCGATGGCGCGGCTGTCCTCGTCGAGATAGGGCTGGTGGTGGTGCAGCTCGAGAAAGCGAAACTCGAGCGGATGCTCGCGGGCGAAGCGGGCGAGCTGCTGCCAGAGCTGGGTGAACAGGGCGCGCGTCGGCAATTCCAGATGGAGTTCACGCAGCAGCTGTTCGCGGAGCAGGTTTTTGGCGTGCTGAAAGACGGCATTGACCAAAACTTCCTTGCTGCTGAAGTGGCGGTAGATCGTTCCTGCGCCCACCCCGGCGTGCCTGGCCAGGTCGGGCATCGCCGTGCCCGCGTAGCCGCGCTCGGCAAACAGGGTCAGCGCAGCCTGCAAAATGCGTGCAGGCTTGTCCTCGGGCTTGCCGGCTGGGGCTTTCATCGTCACGGCTTCTCGTCCTGGCTGATCGTCATCGATAAGGAATGAATGTTCATTCCGTTTACTTTGACAGCCTACCTGCCTGCCGTCAAGGCGGTTCGCATCGACGCCGGCCGATCGTGCTCGGGCCGGAAAGCATGCTAGGATGGCCGGCTGCAGCTTGGACGGATGGCGCGGGGGTTTTTGATGTTGTTGGAGGATGTTCTACAGCGTGGCCGAAACAACTTCGACCTGCTCCGTCTGATCGCCGCCTGGATGGTGGTCATCGGCCACTCCTACGCTTTTTATCCGCACAGCGGCTGGGATCCCTTGCTGGTCCTGACCCATCATGAAAGCGCCGGCTCCTTTGCGGTCTTCAGCTTTTTCCTGATCAGCGGCATGCTGGTCTCGGCCAGCTGGGAACGCGATCCGGTGGTCTGGCGCTATCTTTTACACCGTGCGGCCCGGCTGTGGCCGGCCTTGCTGGTCAACACCCTGCTGTTGGCCTTGCTCATCGTGCCGCTCTGGGATAGTGACCGCAGCTACGGGCAGATGCTCGGCCTGCCCCAGTTGTGGCGCTGGCTGCTGCACGTCGTGCTTTTGGGCAATGCCGAGGTGCTTGCGGTGCCGCATAGCTTCGTCTCCTCACACCTGCCTTACTATCCCAATCCGGTGGTCTGGACCCTGCCGATCGAGCTCAAGGCCTACCTCTTCGTCCTGGTCCTCGGCCTGATCGGCAGCCGTGACCACGCCTGGCGCTTCTGGCTGGCGCTGGCGCTGGCGCTGGCAGGCCTCGGGCAGATGACCCTGCACCCTTCCGCGATCGCCTTCTGGGCTGACTGGGGCCGTCGGGCGATTGGATACACCGCCCCGCCGATTCTGCTCTTTCTCGTCGGCATCCTGCTTTATCGCTGGCGGCGGCAGGTGCCGATACACGCCTGGCCGGTGCCGCTGCTCGGGATCGCCGCCTACATGCTGCGTGATAGCGTGTTCGGCGAAGCGCTGTGGTTGTCGACCTGGCTGCTGCTGCTGCTCTGGCTGGCCGCATGGCCGGCCTTGCGGCGCTGGGCGCCCGCCGAGGACCGCTCCTATGGTGTCTATCTCTATGCCTTCCCGGTCCAGCAGATGCTCGCCTGCCTGAGCCCCCACCTCAATCACTGGCTCAGCCTCATCCTCGTGCTGCCGGCAACCTGGACGCTGGCCGGCTGGTCCTGGCATTTTGTCGAGAGACCGGCCCTACGCTGGGCGCAAAGCTATGGTGCGGGCCGCCGCCCGCTGCGGTCGGACGGATGAAAGGCTCGGCGTGGCAGCACGCGCTCTATCGCCCGGCCCTGGCCTTGGCCATCGTCTATGCCAGCCTGCTCTACGTTTTCATACTCCAGCACAGCGGCTTTTATACCGACGATTTCGACCGTATGGTGGAAGCTGCGCACAGCAGCTTCTGGCAGGCGCTGTGGGTGCCGGTCGACGTCCATGAGGTGCCCGGCTTCAAGGCGCTGGCCTATCTCAGCTGTCGCTATGCGCCACTCAATTTTCCCTGGGCGATCGCTGAAATCGCCTTGCTGGAGCTGCTGTCGCTCTTGCTGATGGCGCGGATCCTGCGTCGCCTCGGCGGCGGCTGGCCCAGCCAGGTCATGCTCTTCTACTACGGTGCGCAGGTTTTTCTGCTCGGCACCATGAACTGGTGGGCCGCCAGCCTGCATCGTATGCCCTATGTGCTGATCTGCCTGCTGGCCTTCGACAGGCACCTGCGCGATCGCGACCGGATCGACAGGGCTTATCTGGTCCAGCAAGCCCTGCTCGTGGTGCTCGCCACCAGCTTCTTCGAGAAAGGCGTGTTCTTGCCCTTCTACCTGCTCGCCCTGGAGATGGCGCTGAGCTGGCGCCAGCAGCAAAAGCTGTTCAGCCGCCGGCTCTACCCACTCCTGCTGCTGACACCGTGGTCGCTGATCTACATCCTCTGGTATGAGTTCTATGCGCCGGTCCTGCACGTCGCCGCCCCCAGCCATTGGGCCTTGACGCTGGCCATTGTCACCATCAACCTGAAGATACTCTGGAGTGGGCTGTGGACTTTTGCGGTGGCGCGTGTTCCGCTCGACCTCGCCCTGCCAGGCGTGCTCCTGCTCGCCGGCTGGGGGCGCCGCCGCCTGTGGCGGGCGCTGATCCCGGCGCTGATGCTGATCTTGACCTTGCTGGTCAATCTTTTCAGTGTCGCCGTGCAGCCGAGAACCCAGATTTTTGGTACGCAACTGGCGTACGCCTCGCGCTATTACTGGGACCTGCAGTTTCTTGTCGCCATTTTTGGGCGCATGCTTTGGTCGCCGGCCGCGGACAGCTGGGAGCTGCCGGGTTTGCCCGCGCTCCTGCTGATCTACGGCCTCGCCTTGGCCTACAGCGGCGCCTCGCTGACGCACGCCGAGACCACCTTCCTGCGCTCAGAAGAAGGGCAGAGGATGCAGTCGGCGCACGATTATCTGCAGAATCTGCGTCAGGACCTGGCCGCCCACCCCGGTCCTTTACGCCTTGAGGAGACCACTTTGGGGCGGCGAGCCTATTGTTGCCTGGCCATGCCGCCACGGCTGGCCGATGTTCTGGCGCTGTCTGATCCGCAACTCATGTTTGTGCCCGCCGCCGAAGCAGATTGGCGGCTGAATGCTGAGGGTCATCTGCAACGCATAGACGCTGCGCGATGAGCGCTCTATGCTGAGCACAGGTCATGGACAAGCGAGGTTCATCATGGATGTCAAGGTATGGGTGCTCATCGTCGGCGTGGTCACGCTGGGCGCGGCGCAGGCGGATATTTACCGTAAAGTGGAAAACGGCCAGGTCATCTTTTCCGATCATCCTTTCGATGGCGCCGAGAAGATCGAGTTGAGCCCCCTGAACACCGTGCCGGCTGACAGCAGCGAGGCACAGGTGATGGAGAGTGCCGGCAAGCCCGGCGCAGCGTCGACCTACACGGTGAGCATCAGCTCGCCGGTCGATCAGCAGACCTACAACTACGCGCAGCCTATCGCGCTGGCCGCGCGGGTGGAGCCGGGCCTGAATGCCGGGGAGCGTATGGTCTGGACCCTGGATGGTCAGCCTCTGTCGCCTGCCGAGCACAGCTTGGGCCGCCTCGAGCGTGGTCAGCATGGGGTCCAGGTGCAGGTCTATGACCTGCACCAAAAACTCCTGGCCAGCGCCAGCGTCACCTTTTTCGTGCGCCAGACCTCGGCCTTGGTGCATCCGCATTGAGGCGTGCCGGGCTTTACGGTGCTGGCGTCACCTTAAGTCGCTGACAGTCGGCCCGCTGTGCCAGCTGTGGTGGCTGCGGCAAGAGATCGAGGACGATAGACCAGTTGAGCTGCCTGCCGTAGATCTTGGGCACAAAAAACTCCGGCAAGACTTGGTCCTGAAAGCAGCGCGCCGGCGCGCTGCTGACCTGACGCAGCACCTGCGGCAAGACCTGCGCTGTCGTGTTGTAGAGCGGATAGGTGGTGCGCTGATACTCTTGCAGCGCCACCTTGATCGCCGAGACGGCGAGGATCAGGGCGAACAGGCCGGCGCCGAGCAGCCAGACCGGCCTGATCCCGCCAGGTTCGGGGCAGCAGGCCTGCACGGCCAGGGCCAGGAAGATCAGGGTGCCCGGGATCACTTCAAAGTAGTAGCGGTCGGCAAGCACCGGAGCGCCGCCAAAGCGGCCTATCTGGACCGAGATGCTGATCAGGATGGCGTTGACGACGAGCCAGACCAGCGCCGCTTGCAGGGCGGGCGCCGTTGCCGGCTTGCGTCGCGCGAGGAGGCTGCCTGCGGCGAGCACGAGGAGCGCGAAGAGCCCCTGGCAACTGCGCGTGCAGCCGATCATGGAGTCGGCGAAAATGGACAAGGCCTCCGCCATAGTGCGAGGCATCTGGGTGAGGTGAGCGGTCCACGGCAGGAAGGCGGCGATGCTGTGCTGCACGGCGACCCAGACGATACGGGGGGTCGCCGTGCTGATGACGATATGGAGGCTGGCACTGACCGGCCAGTACAGGCTCGCCGCGATGTCGAGGAGGTCGAGGCCGAGCAAGGCCAGCAGCGGCAGGAGCACGGGGCGCTGCGCCTGGCGATCGAGCCGCTTGAGCGTGAGTTCGAGCAGAACTAGCAGGCCCGGGATGAGGATGGCCTTGGCGTAAAAGCCTAGCGCCAGGAAAAAGGCGAGCAGGCTGAGGCCGAGGTAGGCCGGCCGGCGACCGCCACGAAAGTCCAGCCATGTCGAGCAGGCCCACAGGGACAGGCCGATGAAGGGCAGCCTGTGCAAGGCGGCACTCCACCAGGTGAGCAAATCGAGATAATAGACATTGGTGCTTAAGAACAAGATGACCCAGGCGCGCCACAGGCGGGCGACGCCGAGTTTTTTAAGGACCCGGTTCATGGCCCAGATATCGACGCCCAGCAGCGCCGTCAGCAGCAGCTCGGCGCTGCCAAAATGCAGTCCGAACACCTGATAGAAGAGGCCGGAGCAGAGCTGGTGCAAGGGCAGCCGGTAGGCGTCGATAGGGACCTGGAGGGCCGCCCATGGCCCGAGCTGGCGCCAGTCGTTGAAGTGACCGATGTCCTCGATCTGAAACCAGCTATGGCGGTAGGCGTAGCTGGCCAGAATGAGGACGGTGGCGGCAGAGAGGACCTCTGCGTAGCGCTCAAAACAGAGTTTTGCGACGCTGGGATCGTAGCGGTTCAAGGGGCACTCTTGTGTTTGTTCTGGCTGTGATCGTGAGAGTCCGGGTTTCTACAGCGACACGGCGCCTAGTGTGCATCGCTCCGGCAGGGATGTCCACCGTGGCGCTGGACGCTGGTGGCGGTGGCGCTTAAGCTGAGCGACTGAAGCGTATGGGCTTAGGGATGACTATGGCAGCGTTGACCGCAGCGTTCAGCTCCGACGGGGCCCGGGTGGCGGCCTGGTCCAGCTATTTTGCCCAGCTCTGTGAGCGGCGCGGCTGGACGCAGGGCTGTGCTGACTGGGATACGCCGCGACCGCCTGCGGACTGGTGCGCCTGGCTGGAGCAGGCGATGCAGGAGGAGGGCGTCGATGCGGGCGACGAAGCTTCGGTGGCGCGAGCCCTGCGCAGGGTGCGCCAGCGCGCCCAGGCCCGCTTCATCTTTCGTGAGCTGAGTGGACGGGTCGACATCGAGCACAGCTACGCCGAGATCTCCGCCTTTGCCGAGGCCTGTCTGCAGTACGCCTACCGGTGCGTGCAAAACTGGCAGGGTGCCCAGTCCTGGGCGATCTGGGGGCTGGGTAAACTGGGCGGAGGCGAGCTCAACCTGTCCTCGGATATCGATCTGATCTTCATCGCTGCCGACGACGCCGATCTCGGTGCCTGCATACGCCAGGGGCAGACCTTGATACGTCTGCTCGACGCCTACACCGACGAAGGCCAGGTCTTTCGTATCGACATGCGTTTGCGCCCCTGGGGCGAGGGCAGCGCTCTGCTCAGTACGGTCTCGGCCATGGAGAGCTACTACGAGCAGCATGGTCGCGACTGGGAGCGCTACGCCCTGGTCAAGGCGCGCACGGTCGCCGGCGATCTGGACCTGGGGGCCGCTCTTCTGCGCGATCTGCGTCCCTTCATCTATCGTCGCTACCGCGACTACGGCGCCTACGCCGCCTTGCGCCAGATGAAGGCGCTGATCCAGCGCGAAGAGCATCGCCGCGGGCTCGCCGAGGACATCAAGCTGGGGCCGGGGGGCATCCGCGAGATCGAGTTCATCATTCAGCTGTTTCAGCTGCTGCACGGCGGTATCGACAAGCGTCTGCAACAGAACTCGGCGATGTCGGCTTTGCAGGAAGTGGCACGTTTAGGACTGCTGGACGCCGAGCAGGTCGAACGGCTGCGCTCGACCTATCGCTACTGGCGCCGGCTGGAGCATATTTTACAGGCGCGCGAGGATCAGCAGACGCAAACACTGCCGGCGGCGGGACCACTGCGTGAGCAGCTGGCCGCTGTGCTCGGCTACGCCGATGGCGCACAGATGCAGGCGGCGGTGGCGGCTCGGCGCGCCGGGGTGCAGGCCATTTTCAATGCTCTGGTGCAGCAGCCCATCGAACCCGGTCAGGTTGATGAACGTTTCAGTGCCTATTTCCAGGGGACCCAGACCGCCGGCGCCGAGGGCCTGCGCGCCTTCGGCTTTAGCGACGTGCAGACCCTCGATCAGCGTTTCAACGCCTTGCTGCAAAGCCGCAGCGTCATGCTCCTGGCGCGCGAGGCGCGTGAGCGGCTGCAGGCTTTTTTGCCGGCGCTGCTGCAGGCGGCGCAGCAGAGCAGCGCACCGGATCTGGCCGTGCTGCGCTTGCTGCCCCTGGTCGAGTCGGTTTTGCGGCGTAGCGTTTATCTGGCGATGCTGCTCGAGGTGCCCGGCCACCTGCAGCGCCTGTGCGCCATCTGTGTGGCCAGCCCGTGGATTGCCGAAGAACTGGCGCGCTACCCGGCGCTGCTCGACGAGTTTCTCGCCTCGCCGCCCCTGCGTCAGGCGCCGACGCGTGCGCAATTGCGCCAGGAGCTGCAGGAGACCCTGCTGCGTCTGCCGGTGGCCGACCTCGAGGCGCGCATGGAAGCGCTGCGTGCTTTCAAGAAAAGCCAGGTCCTGCAGATCGCCCGCGCCGACCAGGAGCAGACCCTGACGCTGATGCAGGTCAGCGACGCCTTGACCTGGCTGGCGGAGGAGGTGATCGAGCAGGCGGCGATCATGGCCGCAGCCGAGATGCAGGAGCGTTACGGAGCTTGCGGTCATCTGCAAGAGCAGGTCCTGATCCTCGCTTACGGCAAGCTGGGCGGTCTCGAGCTCAGCTACGCCAGCGACCTCGATCTCGTCTTCGTGCACGATCTGCCCGCTGATGCGCAAAGCGAGGGTGAGATCCGTATCGACGCCTCGACCTATGTGGTGCGCTGGGCGCAGAAGCTGATCTCGGTCCTCAATGCCCCCATGGCCGGGGGTCGGCTCTACGACGTCGATGTCCGCCTGCGGCCCTCCGGCCATGCCGGTTTGCTGGTGACGCGCTGGCCGGCCTACGCCCACTACCAGAGCGAGCAGGCTTGGGTGTGGGAGCATCAGGCGCTGGTCCGTGCGCGTCCCCTCGGCGGCAGTGCGGCCCTGCGCAGCCGTTTTGCCAGCCTGCGTCAGGAGCTGCTGATGCGCCGGCGCGATGAGGACGAGCTGGCCTACACGGTGGCCCATATGCGCGAGAAGATGCTCCATGAGGGCGAGCATCGCCCGCGTCACAGCGATGGCGATCAACGCTTTTTTATCAAGCACGATCCTGGAGGTATCGTCGACATCGAATTTATGGTGCAATATAGCGTTCTGGCCTGGTCCTGGCGCGATCCGCAATTGACCTGGTACACGGATAATGTTCGCCTCCTCGAAAGATTGGCCACCCAACAATTCTTACGAGAGCAAGATGCCCGTTTCCTGCACGAGACCTATCTGGCTTATCGTGCGCTGCAGCATCGGCAGGCTCTGGCCCAGGAGCCTGATTGTGTCGACGCCGAACCCTGGCTAGAGCGGCGCGCACACATACGGCAGCTCTGGGATGCATTGATCGAACAGCGTGCCGCGCGGCACCTGAGCAAGAATGGAGATGTGTAGCGATGAGTATGTCTGATCGTGACGGTCTGATCTGGTATGACGGCAAAATGGTGCCCTGGCGTGAGGCCACCACCCATGTGTTGACCCACACCCTGCACTACGGCATGGGGGTGTTCGAAGGCGTGCGCGCCTATGAGGCGGAGCAGGGCACGGCGATCTTTCGCTTGCAGGATCATACCTCCCGGCTGTTCGATTCGGCCCACATCATGGGCATGAAAATGCCTTACAGCCGCGACGACATCGACGCTGCACAAAAAGCGGTGGTGCGTGAGAACCATCTGCCGGCCGCTTATATTCGCCCCATGGTGTTCTACGGCAGCGAAGGCATGGGTCTGCGTGCCAGCAATTTGCAGGTGCACGTCATCGTCGCTGCCTGGGAGTGGGGCGCCTACATGGGGGCGGAGGCGCTCGAGCGCGGGATCAAGGTGCGTACCAGCAGCTACACCCGCCATCACGTCAATATCTCGATGACCCGGGCCAAGGCCAACGGCCACTACATCAACTCCATGCTCGCCTTGCAAGAGGCGCTGAGCGGAGGTGCTGACGAGGCGCTGCTGCTCGATCCCGAAGGCTATGTCGCCGAAGGCTCGGGGGAGAACGTCTTCATCGTCCGTGACGGCGTGCTCTACACCCCGGAGCTGACCGCCTGCCTCAACGGCATCACCCGCAAGTCCATCATCGCGCTGGCGCAGACCCTGCAGATTCCGGTCGTTGAAAAGCGCATCACCCGCGACGAGGTCTATATCGCCGATGAAGCCTTCTTCTCCGGTACGGCTGCCGAAGTGACGCCGATCCGCGAGCTCGACGGCCGCATCATCGGTGCCGGGCGTCGTGGTCCGGTCACCGAAGCCCTGCAAAAACTCTACTTCGATGTGGTGCACGGGCGCGATCCGCGTTTTGTCGAATGGCTGAGCACGGTTCGCTGAGCGAAGGCATCCTGGTCGTCGGCCCGGCGTGGGTCGGCGACATGGTGATGGCGCAGTCTTTGCTGGCGACCTTGCACGAGCGTTTTCCGCATAGGCGGATCGACGTCCTGGCGCCGGCCTGGAGTTTGCCCCTGCTCGAGCGTATGCCCGAGGTGGCGCGGGCCATCGCCCAGCCGCTGGGTCACGGCCGTCTCGGCTTGCAGCAACGCTGGCAGCAGGGGCGGGCCTTGCGCGACGCCGGCTACCAGCAGGCCTTCGTTCTGCCCAATTCCTGGAAGTCGGCGCTGTTGCCCTGGGCGGCGGCCATACCGCAAAGAACCGGCTGGCGCGGCGAGTGGCGTTATGGTCTGCTCAATGACCTGCGCAAGCTCGATCCTGTCCGCTACCCGCGTATGATCGACCGTTTTCATGCCCTCGCCTTCGCCCCTGGCGAGGCGCTCCCCACGGCGCCGGTGCCGCGGCTTAGGGTGCGGCGCGAACAGGCTCTGGCGACCGCCGTGCAACTGCATCTGCCGCTCGACCGGCCGGTGCTGGCGGTCTGTCCAGGCGCCGAGTTCGGTCCGTCCAAGCAATGGCCGGCGCGTCATCATGCCCGTGTTCTGGCGCAGATGATCGATCGCGGCTGGCAGGCCTGGATCCTCGGCTCGGCCGCCGACCAGGGCATCGCCGACGACATCACCCAGCGGCTGCGGCCTGAGCAGCAGACCCACGTGCATCGCCTGACCGGGCGTACCCGTCTCGAACAGGCGGTCGACCTGCTGATCCTGCCGCGTGCGGTGCTCAGCAACGACTCGGGGCTCATGCACGTTGCTGCGGCCGTCGATCCGCAGCGCCTGCTCATCGCCCTCTATGGCTCGACCTCGCCGCTGTTTACGCCGCCTTTGGCGCCGGCTTCACGCGTGCTGCGTTTTGCCGTCGATTGCTCGCCTTGCTTCGCCCGCGACTGCCCCCTGGGCCATCATGACTGCATGGAGAAGCTGGCGCCCGAGCAGGTTCTGGAGGCACTGGCGTGCGTCTGCTATTGATCAAGACCTCCTCCTTGGGGGACGTCATCCATACCTTCCCGGCGCTGAGTGATGCCCGGCAGGCCTGGCCTGAGCTGCGCATCGACTGGGTGGTGGAAGAGGCCTACGCCGATCTGGCGGCTTTGCACCCGGCGGTCGATCAGGTCATTCCGGTTGCTTTACGGCGCTGGCGTCGCCAGCCCTGGTCGGCGTCGACCCGGCAGGCCTGGGCGGCGTATCGGCAGGCCTTGCGCCGTCAGCCTTACGACCGGGTCATCGATGCCCAGGGCCTGCTCAAGAGCGCCTTCCTCATGTGCCAGGTGCCGCAGCCGGCGGTCCGGATGGGTTACGACCGCGGCAGCCTGCGTGAGCCGCTGGCGGCGCTGTTCTACCAGCGCCATTACAGCGTCGCCAGGTCGATGCATGCGGTCGAGCGCACCCGCCAGCTGCTGGCCCAGGCCTTGTCCTATGAACGCCAGGGGCGTGGTCGCTACGGCCTGCAGGTGCCGGTGCAGCCGGCATATCTCGGCGCCATCTGGCTCCTGCACGGCAGCACCTGGCCGACCAAGCTCTGGCCGCTGGCGAGCTGGCGAGCGCTCGCCGCCAAGCTCAGCGAGCGTGGCCATGAGCTGCTCCTGCCTTATGGCGATGCGGCTGAACACGAGCGCGCGCAGGCCATCATCGACGGTCTGCCAGGCGCGCGACTGTGGCCGGCCGGCCGCCTGTCCGAGCTGGCCGGAGCCCTGGCCGGGGCGCGTGCCGTGGTCGGTGTCGATACCGGCCTCAGCCACCTTGCCGCGGCGCTCGATCGGCCGGTTCTGGCTTTGTTCGGCGCCACCGACCGTGAACGTACCGGCATCTACGGTGAGCAGGTCAGGCACCTCAGCGCCGGCCTGCCGTGTCAGCCCTGCCTGCAGGAACGCTGCCGGCTGCAGCCACGCGCCGAGGCCGGGCAGGCCTGGCCGCCCTGCATGGCCGCGCTGACACCCGATCAGGTGCTGCGCGCGCTCGAGCAGCTGCTGCAGACGGGGGACGCGCCGGCTCAGTTGCCGTAGACGATGGTGGTCACGTCGGTGATCACGCCGAGCACGCTGGTGCTTTCCACATCGACATGATGGATATGGGTGATGCCGCCGTTCTCGGCCGCGGCCTCGATGCTGGCGTCGCCTTGGGCGTACCAGCCAAAAATGGAACGCATGGTCGCGCGTCCGACCTTGTTGGGGCGTTCCGGGCTACCCGTCGCGATCAGGGGGGTGCGGGTGTGGCTGTAGGCGAAGCCGGTGACCCCCACCGGGGTGACCGACAGGGCGACACAGCCGGACAAGGCCGCGGCACAGGCGAAGAGAACGAGCAGTCTTGCGTTCATGAAGGTTTTACTCCTGAGGTGAAGTCGTCGCCGGCGCCGCCTTGGCCCCGGAGAATAGATGCGGAACGTGCAAGCCGCTCAGCCAGCTGGGCGCGTGCGGATGCGGCAGTGAGGGCGGATGCAGGGCATCGACCAGGCGTGGGCAGCCATCGAAACTGGCCCCCGGATGCTGGGTGTGGTCGTTGAGCCAGTGCACGATATCGCCCCACACCGACTCGCGTCCATAGTCATGCAAGGTGGTGTGCGAGATGCCGTCGTAGATGATGATGGTGCGGTCCTTGCTGCCGCTGTGCTGGCACAGGTACTGGCTGGAATCGACCGGGACCAGATTGTCGCGCGTGCCTTGCAGGATGAGCATCGGCGCCTGCACCGCGGCGAGGTGGCTGCGCACCTCGAACATGGCGCGATAGATGGCGTCGATATAGGCGCCGGGCAGCCACTGGTGGGCGTTGTAGGGGTCGTCGACGAAGCGCTGCTGGGCGTCGGGATCAAAAAACACCTCGTCGATCACCGGCCGCCAGAGGGGAATGACCGGCAGGTTGGGGAAGGTCTCGCCGAGCACCTTGGCCGACCACATCCCCGGCGCCACCAGGGCGTGAGGCAGATGCCAGCCCATCAGGCCGGGGTTGGCCCAGACCGCCGGAGCGTTGAGGATGAGGCCGTCGACCGGGATCGCATGCTCGATCTGCGAGAGCAGAACGACCGTGCCGCCCATGCTCTCACCGAGCAGGTAGACGGGTTTGCCCGGATAGCGCAAGCGGGCGTCGGCAGCCAGCTGCTGCACGTCGAGCACGTACTCGTCGTAGTCGCGCACAAAGCCAAGGCGGCGGCCTTCGCCGCCAGATTGCCCCCAGTCGCGCAGGTCGATGGCGCCGACGGCGTAGCCGGCTTCATTGAGATGCTGGGCGAAAGGGGCATAAAAGCCGCTGTTCAGAGCGGTGCCGTGGACGATCAGCACCACCGCCTGCGGATTGGGCAGATTCCACCACTGTCCGAACAGCTGGACGCCATCGCTGCTCATATAGGCGGTCGGCTGCGCGCCGGGGCTGGCCTGCGGATGCGCGCTCATGGCATGGCGTACAGGGGTGGCAAGACAGGCGCTCAGGCAAAGCAGGGCGGCGAGCAGGGCCAGGCGGGTCAGCAGCCAGCGTCTTGGCATCTAGAGGTCTCCCGTATCCTTGGGCATGTTCTTGTTATGACAGACGATTGTAGGGTAAGGCCGGCAAGCTTGGCTAGCACGCAGAAGGCCGGGATCGGCGTATTTGTGTTGTGAGGGTGTAAACGATGGGTCTTTTCTTCACGGAGCGCCGGTCTTCGCCAGCTGCGACTGCAGCCAGAGGAGGGCCGTCGGGCAGTCGGCAAAGATATCCATGGCGCCATGCAGGTGGGCGTAGGTCTCGCGCAGCATGAAGGCCATGATGCGATGACCTTCGACACTGGGCGCCAGCACCCAGGCGGTGGCGACACGCCGCTGCGCCAGGCTGGCGTGCAGGTGCATGGCCTGCAGGGCTTCCTGCGTGCACAGCGCCGAACCGACCACCTCGACCAACAGCGCCCAGGCCTGGTTCTCATCCAGCAGCGCTTTCTGGCCATCGATCAGGCGATCGCTGTGGGCGATGAGCTCGGCATTCCAGGGGCCTTGCATCTGCAGGTGGACGATGCCGGGCAGGCTGCAGTCGATGATCCGGGTCTCGCCATGTTCTTTGAAGGGCTGGCTCATCGCATCGTCCTAGAGTTTTTGCATGGTTTCTCGCAGCTCGGCGAGATGACGGCGGGAAACCGCCAGGCGGTCGTCGATGCCGCGTATGCGCACCTGGTACTGGCCGGGGGACACCAGCTCGAGGCCGTCGAGGTAGCGCAGGGAGAGCAGCGCGTTGCGGTGGATGCGTATGAAACTGCCGGTGAACTCATTTTCAAGATCCTTGAGCGTTTCATCGATCAGAATTTCGCCCTGGCTGTGCCTGACGGTGACGTATTTCTGGTCGGCCATGAAGTAACGGATGTCTTCCAGGGCGATGAGCTCGACGCCGCGATGGGTGCGGGCGCTGATGTGGGTGCGACGCGACGCGGCCGGCGCCTGTCCTTCACGGTGCTGCTGTTGCGCATGGTGGATGACCTGCGCACGCTGCAAGGCCTCACGCAGCCGCTCTTTGGTGACCGGCTTGAGCAGATAGCCGGCCGCCTGGACGTCAAACGCGGCCAGGGCATGCTCGTCGTAGGCGGTGCAAAAAACCACCGCCGGCGGCGTCGTCTGGCGGGCCAGCTGCTCGGCGGTGGCCAAGCCATCCATCAGTGGCATGCGCATATCGAGCAGAACGACCGAGGGTTGCAACTGGTGCGACTTCTGCAGGCATTCCAGGCCATTCTCGGCTTCGCCTATCACTTCGACATCGGGCAGCTCGCCGAGCAGGCGCATCAGCCTTTCCCGTGCGGGACGCTCATCATCGCAAATCAATACGCGCATCGTCATGATCCTCCTCAGGCATGCCGGGCGAGCTCATAAGGGTAGCTCAGATAACAGATGAATAGTTCCCGGTCAGCGCTAGTAGTCAGTTTAGCTGTTTCCCCATAGCGTGCCTGCAGACGCTCACGGATGTTGTCCAGAGCCATCTGGTGGCCGCGTCCCCGGCGTTGCTGGGTGCTGTCCGGGGGCATGGGATTGACGACGACGATGCTGACACGGTGGCCGTCGTAGTGGACGCTGATGCGCAGTTCGCTGGCTTGCGTACGCTGCTCGACGCCGTGGTAGATGGCGTTTTCGATCAGCGGCTGTAGGCTGAGCAGGGGGATGCACAGCTCGTCAGGGATGCTGTCGATCTGCCAGCGCACCTGCAGGCGGGCGCCCAGACGCAGCATTTCGATATCGATATAGTCCTGGCAGAGCTGGATCTCTTCACCCAGGGGCACGTCCACCGCTTCGCGCAAGGTGGCACGGAACAGCTGGCTGAGATTCTCGATGGCGGTTTCCGCCTTGTCGGGATCGCTGTGCACCAGCTCGGCGATCAGGTTCATGCTGTTGAACAGAAAATGCGGGCGTATGCGGCTTTGCAGGGCTTGCAGGCGGGCGCTCAGCGCCGCCTGCTGGCGGCGACGCAGGCTGTGCGACAGCGACAGGTAGTGGAGCAGGATGCCGCCGAGGATGGCGGCGATGATTTCGTTGCGCAAAGCCCAGGCCAGGCCGCCACGGCCGTCGATGCAGAGCAGGACGACGGTGCTGAACAGCGCCACGACCGCGAGGATGAGACAGGCTGCGATGCACAGCGCCCAGCGCGTGCCGAGACCCTGCAGGCGCCGCCGGGCCAGTTGCAGCAGGCAGGCGCACCAGATCAGGCAGCCGGTGATGAACAAGGCGCTGTGCTCAAGCTCGCTGATCGGCAGCGGCCAGGCGCGCTCGCTACCGGCGAGCACCAGGGCGAGAGCGAGCAGCAGGCCGATCAGCAAGAGGCGCAGGAGCGGACGCGGCTGACGCCAGTCGGGCAGAAAAAAGTCCTCAGAATCGGGGGTGGGCATGGCGGCTCCTTCGCCTGCGATGGGGGCATTCTGGCAAGCTACGTCCGGAAAGGCAAACACCGGCGCGACAGTCGAGCGGTCGTGCCGGTATAATGGCGCTTTCCTTCGTTGTCGAGGTATGCAGCATGAGCCAGCAGGACAAGCTCTGGGGTGGGCGCTTTGCCGAGGCGACCGATCAGTTCGTCGAGACCTTTACCGCCTCGGTGAGCTTCGATCGTCGCCTTTATCGCCACGACATTCGCGGCTCACAGGCGCATGCGCGCATGCTCGTCGAGGTCGGCGTGCTCAGTGCCGAGGACGGTCGGCTCATCCAGGAAGGGCTGGAGGCCATCCTCGCCGACATCGAGGCCGGCCGTTTCGAATGGCGGGTCGATCTCGAAGACGTGCACATGAATATCGAAGCGCGCTTGACCGCGCGTATCGGTGACGCCGGCAAGCGTCTGCACACCGGTCGTTCGCGCAACGATCAGGTGGCGACCGCAACCCGTCTCTACCTGCGCGACGCCGTCGATGATCTCGGCCGCGAGCTGCGCCGCCTGATGCAGGGGCTGGTCGATCTCGCCGAGCGCGAGCACGCCACCATCATGCCCGGTTTTACCCATCTGCAGACGGCGCAACCGATCACCTTCGGCCATCATCTGCTGGCCTGGTTCGAGATGCTCTGGCGCGACCATGAGCGTCTGCGCGACACCCGCCACCGTCTCAATCGCCTGCCGCTGGGGGCGGCGGCGCTGGCCGGCACCAGCTACCCCATCGATCGTGAGCTGACGGCACGGCTGCTGGGTTTTGAAGGGATCTGCGAGAATTCGCTCGATGCCGTCTCCGATCGCGATTTCGCCATCGAGTTCTGTGCGGCGGCCAGCCTGATCATGATGCATCTGTCGCGCTTTTCTGAAGAGCTGGTGCTATGGGCCTCCATGCAGTTTCGTTTCATCGATCTGCCGGACCGTTTCTGCACCGGTTCGTCGATCATGCCGCAGAAGAAGAACCCGGACGTGCCTGAGCTGGTGCGCGGCAAGACCGGACGCGTCTACGGTCACCTGATGGCCTTGCTGACCCTGATGAAGGCGCAGCCCCTGGCCTACAACAAGGACAACCAGGAAGACAAGGAGCCCTTGTTCGATACGGTCGATACGGTGGGCGGCAGCCTGCGCGCCTTCGCCGACATGGTCGTGCACCTGCAGCCGCAGCGTGAACGCATGCGTCAGGCGGCCCTGGACGGCTACGCGACGGCGACCGATCTGGCGGACTACCTGGTCCGCAAGGGCACGCCTTTTCGCGATGCCCATGAAATCGTCGGACAGGCGGTGCGCGCCGGCATCGAACAGGGTGTCGACCTGTCGCAGATGCCCTTGGCGCAGCTGCAGTCTTTTTCCGCGCAGATCGAGGATGACGTTTTTGCCGTGCTCTCGCTGGAAGGCTCGGTGGCGCAACGTGCGCATCGCGGCGGTACGGCGCCGCAGCAGGTTTTGCGCGCCGTCGCCCAGGCACGCCAGCGCCTGCTCAGCCTGAACGACTGAGCGCTGGCGGCTGCGGGGGCATGGCCTATACTTGCGGCCATGCGTGATCATCAACCCCTGCAGCCTTTTCTCGATGGCGTCGACCGCAAGGCGCTGTCGCGTCTGCGTGACCGTCTGCAAGGCTTGGCCGAACTGCGCCGGCTGCGCTGGGCCAGCCTGGCCAGCGAGCGACAAAGGCAGTTTCTTGAGATCCTGCCGCTGCTGCTCGACGTCAACCATGCGCTGCTGCCGGGTTACGTCGGTGCCGACTGCCCGCAGCGGGTGCAGGATTACACGCCCTCGGCGACCGCCCTGCAGTTGTTGCAGGGGCAGGCGCGCTCTTTTCGCTGGCGGCCGGGCCGCGGTGAAGCGGCCATCAAGGCCCTCTATCTGATGGGCAGCTCTGGCAGCATTGCCCAGACCACGCAGTCCGACCTCGACATCTGGGTCTGCGTCGATGACCACATCGGCAGCGAGGCCGCTGCGCGCCTGCAGGGCAAGCTCGAGCGCATCAGCGCCTATGCGCGCCAGCAGGGGATCGAGGCGCATTTTTTTCAGATGCGCGCGCAAGCTTTTCGTCAGGGTGAGCGGCTCAGCCTCAGCCACGAGGACTGCGGCGCCACCCAGCACGTGCTTCTGCTCGACGAGTTCTATCGCAGCGCTTTGTGGCTGGCCGGCGCCTGGCCGCTGTGGTGGTTCATCCCCGCCGAGGAGGAGGCCTCTTATGCCCATCACGCCCAGCGGCTGCTGCATGGCCGTTACCTGCGCGCCGAGCAGGTGATCGATCTGGGTGACGTCGCCAGGGTTCCCGATGAAGAGTTTCTCGGTGCCGGGATGTGGCAGCTGTTCAAGGGCATGGGCCAGCCGATCAAGGCGGTGCTCAAGATCATCCTCGCCGAGGTCTATGCCGCCGAGCAGCCGCAGCTGGCCTTGCTCAGTCTGGAGCTCAAGCAGCGTCTCTATCGATCGGCGCTCGACGATGAGCTCGACCCTTACGTCCTGCTCTATGAGAAGGTGGCCGCCTATCTGCAGGCGCGTGACGAATACGATCGCCTGCATCTGGTCCGCCAGTGCTTCTACCTGAAAGCCAATGTCCATCTCAGTCGCGAACCGGCCGATCTCAGCTGGCGCCATCAGCTGTTGCAGCGCATGGTGCAGTCCTGGGGCTGGGCGCAGGCGGATCTGGCTTTGCTCGACAGCCGCGAGCACTGGCGTTTTCGGCCGCTGCTCGGCTTGCATGAGCGTCTGGTGCAAGAGATGCAGAAGGCCTATCACCTGCTCGAGCGTCAGTTTGCGGCGACCGGCCGCGCTCCGTCGGCTGCGCTCGGCCATGATCTCGAGCTGCTCAGGCGGCGCATGGCCGCCACCTACAGCCCGAGGCCCGACAAGATCTCCTGGCGGCAACCCTATATGGCCGGTGATTTTCTTGAAGAAAGCCTGTACCTGCGCGAAGTCAGCGCCGGTTTGTGGCAGCTCACCGAGCATGCCGACATGCCGCCCTTGTACACCTCCCGCAGCGCCCTCGAGGCGCTGGTCTGGGCCTTGGGCAACGGTCTGGCGGACGCCCGCACGCACTGGCAGCTGGCCTCGAGCCGGGTGCGGCGTGCCGAATTCGAGCTTCTCGCCTATCGTCTGGCCGGTCTGACGGTCGGCCTGCAAGAAGGCGCCGATGACGAGCAGATGGCGCAGCCCCCCGTACTGCGGCGACTGGTGCTCATCATCAACCATGTGCAGCAGGCCTCCGACCCCCTGAGCCGACGGGGCCTGACGCGCATCGCCGATGAGGGGGATGTGCTGGCCTATGGCGGACTCAAGCGCGATCTCTTGCGCACGATCGATGTCGTCAGCGTCAACAGCTGGTGCGAGCTCGAGCTCAGCACCTTTCGTGGCGAGCAGGCGTTGATCCGCTGCCTCTTGCACCTGCTGCCGCATCTGCCCCTCGACTTTGATCTGCAGGTGATACAGGCGGCCCCCGGGGTCACCCCGGGCAGCATGCCGAGCCGGGTGGCGAGCGTGCTGCGTCACATCGTCGTGTTTATGCACAGCAGCCGGCAAGGCATGTACCTGCTGCGTACCGGACAGCAGTTTCATCTTTTGATCTTTCGTGAAAGACAGCTGGAGTGGCAGGTGATGGAGGATATCGATGAGCTGGGCCTGCACCTGCAGCGTGCCGACAGGCGCGGGCTGCCCTTCAACGCCGATATCCGCAGCCTGCGCGACGAGCCGCTGGGCTGGATCATGGCCCGGCGTGACGGGTACGGGCATTGGTATGAAAGCCGGCAAGCCGGCCAGGAAAGGGTCTGGGTCGATGACGGGCGGGCCTTGTTCATGGCCCGCGGCAAGGCCTCTGTCAGACAGGTCCGGGAGATCCTCCGGCAACAGGCCAGCGGCCTGCGCGCCGAGGCGATCCATAGCAGCGCTGTCACCGGACCTGGGCACCTGCTGCCCGCAGGCTTGATCGTCGCGCTTTATGAAGCCTGCGCGGACACCTCGGGCGGCGCCTGATGGAGGCGATGGCGGCCCGCATTTTTGGCCGCGTAGAGGGCGTCGTCGGCACGTTTGAGCAGATCCTCGGCAGAGGCTTGTGACTGCGCTGGGCTGGTGGCGATGCCGATGCTGATCGTCAGGTGGTGGGCCGTCCGCGAGTGCAGGTGAGCGATGCGCTGCTGATCGACGCGGCGCAGCAGGCGTTCGGCGACCTTGCGCGCACCCTCTTCGTCGGTGTTGGGCAACAGCAGCACGAACTCCTCGCCGCCGTAACGGGCGGCCATATCGCCGGGGCGCTTGAGGGCTTCGTTGAGGATGCGCGCGATCTGCGTCAGCACTTCATCACCGGCGCTATGGCCGTAGTGGTCGTTGTAGGCCTTGAAGTGGTCGATGTCGACGAAGAGCAGGCTCAGGGGATAGGCTTCCCGGCGGGCTCTTTCCCATTCGCTGTGCATGCTTTCATCGAGGTGGCGGCGGTTGCTGATCTGGGTCAGTGCGTCGCGGCGGGAGAGGTCGTTGAGCTGCCGGTTGACGGTGTCCAACTGCTGACCTTCCCAGGTGAGCATCACCGATTGCAGGAAGGACAGCCGGTCGACGCGTTCGAGGATGAGGGCGATGGCGAGGATCAGGCCGGGTGCCAGGAACAGGTAGTGGGCGACCATCGTCCCGTCGATGTTGGCGTCGCTGGCCCAGGCAGTGAGAAGGATGGCGATGATTGCACCGAGATTGCAGAAAATCAGTGTGGCAAAGCGCAGGCGCATACCCAGGGTGCTGACGAAAAAGGCAAAGATGACCAGATAGCTGGCGTGCTGCTGGAGCTCGTGGCTGGTGTAGAGGAGCGATCCGCAACCGGTCAGATAGACAACGATGGCGCCGCACAGACCGGGCAACCAGGCGTGCTGGCGGAGCAGGACGGGCAAGGTGCCGGCCGCCAGACCAACCATCAGGGCGAGGCCTGAGCCGGCAAAAATCGTCATCCACCACTGCAGGTCCTGGCCTTGCGGTTGCATGAACAGGCGCGAGTAGAGGCCGATGGCGACGAACAGCAGCACCAGCCAGGGGCCGCCTTCACGACTCATGCGCTGGTATTCACCGGCGCAGCGCAGAGCGTAGATGGGTTCCAGATCGTGCCTGAAGCGCAGCGGGGCTTGCCGGTCGGCCAGCAGGCTGCGCACGTAGTTGATCTGTTCAAGCTCAAGCTGCGGTGGAATGTAAGTGTCAAGTTGGGACACGATGTGATCTCACAAGGCCAGCCCTTAGTCTAGCGCAACTGGCGCCGATACGGGGAGACCGCTATCCACTCGTCGCTCACTGCGGGGATGCGTGGTGAGTCTGTTAGAATAGGCCATTCCTTTTCGAGACCTGTTTGCATGATCGCTACCGCCCGTATCGATGCCGATACACGCTATGCCCGGCAAATCTTCGACTACCCGCACTATTGGGCGGCCTGCTTTGGCGCGGCGCCTTTCCTGCCCATGAGCCGGGCCGAGATGGATGTCCTCGGCTGGGACGCCTGCGACGTCATCCTGGTCACCGGTGACGCCTATGTCGATCATCCCAGCTTCGGCATGGCCATCATCGGCCGTCTGCTCGAGGCCCAGGGTTTTCGGGTCGGCATCATCGCCCAGCCAGACTGGCGATCGGCGGCGGCCTTCACCGGCCTCGGCGAGCCCCGCCTGTTCTTCGGCGTCACCGCAGGCAATATGGATTCGATGATCAACCGTTATACCGCCGACCGGCGCATCCGTTCGGACGACGCCTATTCACCGGGCGGCCAGGGCGGTCTGCGTCCCGACCGCTGTTCTTTGGTCTATGCGCAGCGGGTGCGTGAAGCTTATCCGCAAGCGCCCATCGTCATGGGTGGCATCGAGGCTTCGCTACGCCGCATCGCCCACTACGACTACTGGCAGGACAAGGTACGTCGCTCTATCCTGGTCGATGCCAAGGCCGACCTGCTGATCTATGGCAATGGTGAACGCGCGATCATCGACATCGCCCACCGCCTCGCTGGCGGCGAGGCCATCGGCGATATTCGTGATGTACGTGGCACCGCCTACCTGTGCGCTGCAGCGCCGGCCGGCTGGTATGAAGAAGACGCCAGCTGCGTCGATGAGCCCGGTCAGGTCGATCCCATCATCAACCCTTATGTCGACACCCGTGATCTGCCCCAGTGTGAGCTGGACAAGGACAAACAGCTCGACAGCACCGACGCGGTGGTCTGGAAGCCGCGCCAGCGCAAGGGCGGCGGCTGGCGGCCACCGCGTGAGCGCAGCGTGCTGCGCCTGCCGGCTTACGAGGCGGTGCGTCAGGACCCGGTGCTCTACGCCCACGCCAATCGTGTGCTCCATCTCGAGACCAATCCTGGCAATGCCCGCGCCCTGATACAAAAACACGGCGATCGTGAGCTGTGGCTGAATCCGCCGCCCATCCCCCTGTCGACCGAGGAGATGGACTACGTCTACGACCTGCCCTACGCGCGGGTGCCGCACCCGGCCTATGGTGGCGCCAAGATTCCGGCCTACGAGATGATCCGCTTCTCGGTCAATATCATGCGTGGCTGCTTCGGCGGCTGCACCTTCTGTTCGATCACCGAGCACGAGGGACGCATCATTCAGAGCCGCTCCGAGGACTCCATCATCCGCGAGATCGAGACCATGCGTGATCAGGTGCCAGGCTTCAGCGGCATCGTCTCCGACCTCGGCGGGCCGACCGCGAATATGTACCGGCTGGCCTGCCGCAGCCGGGAGATCGAGGCGGCCTGCCGCAAGCCGAGCTGCGTCTACCCGGCGATCTGCGACAACCTCGGTACCGATCATGGTCCGCTCATCCGCCTCTATCGACGCGCCCGCGCCTTGCCCGGGGTGCGGCGCATCCTCATCGGCTCCGGCCTGCGTTACGATCTGGCGGTGCGCTCGCCGGAGTACGTGCGTGAGCTGGTTCAGCACCATGTCGGCGGCTATCTGAAAATCGCCCCGGAACACACCCAGCCTGGCCCCTTGAGCAAGATGATGAAGCCTGGCATCGGCACCTACGACACCTTCAAGGCGATGTTCGATCGCTTTTCGCGCGAGGTCGGCAAGGAGCAGTACCTGATCCCCTATTTCATCGCCGCCCATCCGGGGACCAGCGATGAAGACATGCTGGAGCTGGCGCTCTGGCTGAAAAAGCATGGTTTTCGTGCCGATCAGGTGCAGACGTTCTATCCCTCGCCGATGGCCACTGCGACGGCGATGTACCACAGCGGACGCAATCCGCTACGACGTATACGCCGCGACAGTGAAAAGGTCGATATCGTCCGTGGTGAGCGCCGGCGGCGTCTGCACAAGGCCTTCCTGCGTTACCATGACCCGGCCAACTGGCCGCTCTTGCGTGAGGCGCTCAAGAGCATGGGGCGCGCCGATCTGATCGGTCCGGGCAAGCAGCATCTGGTGCCGCGTCATCAGCCGGTGCAGGCGCAGTACAGCAGCCCGGTGCGCAAGAACAGCACCACCGGTGCTGGGGTTTCGCCACGCGCGGCCAAGGGTCGCCTGTTGACCCAGCACACCGGCCTGCCGCCGCGCCCCGAGGCGAGCGAGCGGCGCCGTAAAAAGCCGGCCTGAGTGCGGCTGGCCTAGCGGGGTTCTTTCTCGACGCCAAAGAAGATGGCGTAGAGCGCCGGCAGGGCGAGCAGCGTCAGCGCGGTGGCGAGGACCAGGCCGCCCATGATAGCGACGGCCATCGGTCCCCAGAAGACGCTGCGCGACAGCGGGATCATCGCCAGCACGGCGGCGGCGGCGGTGAGCAGGATGGGCCGGCAGCGCCGTACGGCGGACTCGACGACGGCGGTCCAGGCGTCCACACCCTGACGGCGGTCCTGCTCGATCTGGTCGATGAGGATGACCGAATTGCGGATGATCATGCCATTGAGGGCGATCACCCCGAGCATGGCCACGAAGCCGAAAGGACGGTGCAGGATGAGCAGGGCCATGGCGGCCCCGATCAGGCCCAGCGGACCGGTGAAAAACACCAGCAGCGCCCGGCCCAGGCTACGCAGCTGCAGCATGAGCAGGGTGAACATGATGAACAGCATCAGCGGCATGATGGCGAAGATCGACCCCTGGCCCTTGCGACTCTCGGCCACCGTGCCGGCCTCCTCGATGCGATAAGCGGCAGGCAGCAGGCGCACGATGTCGGCCAGGCCGGCTTTGATCCGCGCCGAGGCGGTCGCCGCCTGCAGGTCGCCCCTGACGTCCGCCTGTACGGTGATGCAGTAGTCACGGTTTTCCCGCCAGACGATGCCGGGTTCCCAGCCTATGCCCAGACGCACCACCTGGCGCAGCGGTAGGGAGCCGCCATGGCTGGAGGGGACGTAGGCATTGCCGAGGGCGGTCAGGGTATCGCGCTCATCGGCCGGCTGACGCAGGCGGATGGCGATCAGATGGTGGGCCTCGCGATACTGACCGATGAGCTGGCCGGCGAGCAGGGCGTGGGCGGCCTCGGCGATGGACTCGCTGGACACCCCCAGGGCGCGTGCGCGATCCTGGTCGACGATCAGCTTGAGCACCTTCACCGACTCATTCCAGTTGTCATTGACGCCGCGCAAGTAGGGGGCCTCGAGCATGTGCTGCTTGACCAGGTCGGCGATGCCGCGCAGGACGATGGGGTTGTCGCCGATGACGCGAAAGGCGACCGGATAGCTGATCGGTGGGCCGTTGGGCAAGAGTTTGACGCGCCCACGCACCTCCGGCATCTGCGTGCGGGTGAGGTTCATCAGGCTGAGACGTAGCGCATCGCGTTGCGAGTCCTGGCGTGGCGTGATGATGAACTCGGCCAGGTTGCTGTGCGGCAGCTGTTCGTCGATGGTCAGAAAAAAGCGTGGCGCACCGGAGCCTATGAAGGCGGTGTAGCGGTCGACCTCAGGCTGTTGCGCCAGCAGGTGTTCGAAGCGGTGTGCGCTGGCGGTGGTCTGGGCGATGGAGCTGCCTTCCGGCAACCACAGATCGACCAGGATCTCCGGGCGGTTGGAGTCCGGGAAAAACTGCTGTTCGACGTGCGCCATGCCGACCAAGCCGAGCAGCAGGGCCAGCAAGGTGAGCGCCAGCGTGCGGTAGCGGTAACGTACACACCAGTTCACCCAGCTGCGAAAGCGGCGGTAAAAAGCGCTGTCAAAGGACTCCTGGAGCAGGCTGCGCGGCTGCTTCAGGAGATGAAAGCCGAGGTAGGGCACGAAATACACCGAGACCACCCAGGAGACCAGCAGGGCGCTCGAGGTGACGGCGAAAATGGCGAAGGTGTACTCGCCGACGGCGGAGCGGGCCAGCCCGATCGGCAAAAAGCCGGTGGCGGTGATCAGGGTGCCGGTCAGCATGGGCATGGCGGTGAGCTCGTAAGCGGCGGTGCTCGCGCGCAGGCGGTCGTAGCCTTCCTCGAGTTTGCGCACCATCATCTCGACGACGATGATGGCGTCGTCGACCAGCAGGCCGAGAGCGATGATCAGCGAGCCCAGCGAGATCTTGTGCAGATCGATGTGGGCCATGTCCATGATCAGAAAGGTGACGGCCAGCACCAGCGGGATGGCCAGGGCGACCACCAGCCCAGGCCGGATGTCGATGCGCAGGGGCCGGGTGTGCAAGCCGAGGCTGAGAAAACTGACCGCGAGCACGATGATCAGGGCTTCGCTGAGGACATGGACGAACTCATGCACCGAGTGGGCGACGGTGTGCGGCTGGTCCTCGATCTCGTTGAGCACCATGCCGGCAGGCAGCTGCTCGCGTATTCCGGTCAGCTGCTTTTGCAGCTCCTGGCCGAGGCGGATGATGTCGCCACCACGCGCCATGGACAGGCCGAGGGCGATGACCTGGTGACCCTGGGCGTCGACGGCAGGCGCTGGTGGGTCCTCGTAGCCACGCTGGATACGGGCGATGTCGCCGAGACGGAAATTGCGCCCGCCGACGCGCAAAGGCAGCGCGCGCAGGGCGCTGACGCCGTCGAGCTGGCCGCTGATACGCACCTGGATGTCATCGCCGGCGGTGTGGACGACCCCGGCGTCGGTCACGGCATTTTGCTGGCCGAGCTGGGCGACCAGCTGCTGGATGTCGAGACCCATCAGGGCCAGGCGTTTTTGCGAGATCTCGACATTGAGCACCTCATGCTGGACGCCATAAAGCTCGACCTTGGCGACGTCGGGCACGCGCAGCAGCTGCTGACGGACCTGGTCGGCCTGATCGTGCAGCTGGGCCAGGCTGTAGCCAGGGCCCGACAGGGTCAGCAAAATGCCGAAGACATCGCCAAATTCGTCATTGAAGAAAGGCCCCTGCACCCCGGCAGGCAGCTTGTAGCTCATGTCGCCGATTTTTTTGCGCGCCGTGTACCAGATGCCCGCCACCTCGGCCGGTGGCGTGCTGTCTTTGAGGATCAGAAAGGTGGTGGCCTCGCCGGGCAGGGTGTAGCTGCGTATGGCGTCGACGTAAGGCACTTCCTGGAGGGTGCGCTCGATACGATCGGCCACCTGCTCGGACATCTGCAAGGCGGTGGCGCCTGGCCAGCGCTCCTGAATCACCATAGCGCGGAAGGTGAAGGGCGGATCCTCATCCTGACCGAGCTGAAAGTAGCTGGCGATGCCGGTCAGGAGCAGGACGATGAGGAAATAGAGAGTCAGCTGCGGCTGTTCGATGGCCCAGCGCGAGATGTTGAAGCCCTTGGGTGCTCGGCGCATATCAGAACTCATTGACGATCCAGATCATGGACGCGCGTCACCAACTCGCCCTCGGTGAGGACGTGGGTGCCCGCAGAGACGACGACGTCACCGGCGTGCAGGCCGGCGATGACGAGGCTGCTGCCATCCGCGCCGAGAAAGATCG
>JAJZHK010000059.1 GCA_021804565.1 Pseudomonadota bacterium
TCAGCTTGCCTTCTGCCTCCCAGCGTCGCAGTGTCGTGATCGACACGCCCAACGCTTCGGAGGCTTCGCCTATCGCTACATATCTATCCATAACGGGGAGCATAGATTAGATATGGACAGATTGCAAGCAAACTGTTTGAACCCCGCACGCACGGGAACAATACGTCGCCTGCGCATTGTTCGGATCGAGCGCGATCTTGTGGGCGAGGATCATGGCGTCGATCAACTTCTGGTTCTTGCGTGAACGGCTGCCCTACAAGCGTGCCGAGAACACAGTGATGATCTCCAGAACGTCCTTTTGATCGTGACTGGAGACGCGCGCATACGCAACGGTCTTGCGTGCAGCATCAGCTTGCGCTCGAAACATTTCCGGCTTGAGTCGGGCTAGGTCATAACGCCGTCGCCCGCCCGCCGTGCGTTCGTCAGGCAAAAGCCACCCTTCGCGCTCCCATCGGCGGCAAGGTCTGTGCCGACACGCCGAGCGCTTCGGCAGCTTCATGGCTCGGGACGAGCTTTTTAGACATGCTCCTATTGCAAAGGAGTGCGCAATTTTGCGCAACTATCCAGCGAGCAGTTCGAGCCCTGCAGTTTCAATGCGGGTCGGCGTCGCTCAGCGGAATCTTGCCGATCTTCGCCTGCCACAGCCGGGGAGCACTTTGGTGTATGGACTCGCCCTGGCTGTCGACCGCCACGGTGACCGGCATGTCTTCAACCACAAACTCATAGATCGCTTCCATACCAAGATCGGCAAAAGCCAGCACCCGAGCCTTGCGTATAGCCTTGGAAACCAGGTAAGCCGCGCCCCCCACCGCCATCAGATAGACCGCTTGATGACGACGTATGGCCTCGACCGCCACGGGACCACGCTCCGACTTGCCGATCATACCGATCAAGCCGGTCTGCGCGAGTATGGTTTCGGTGAACTTGTCCATACGTGTCGCTGTCGTCGGGCCCGCCGGTCCGACCACCTCATCACGCACCGGATCGACCGGCCCCACGTAATAGATGAACTTGCCGCGCAGATCGACGGGCAGATTCTCACCGCGCGCCAGCATGTCCACCATACGCTTGTGCGCAGCATCACGCCCGGTGAGCAAGGTCCCCGATAGCAGCAGGGTTTCACCCGTCTTCCAGCCCTGGATCTCCTCCGCACGGATCTGATCCAGATTGACCCGACGAGCACTCTGCTGGTTCCAGCTGATCTGTGGCCAGTCTTCCAGGCGCGGCGGTTTCAGCTCCGCCGGGCCGGAGCCGTCCAGCATGAAGTGTGCATGCCGGGTGGCCGCACAGTTAGGAATGATCGCCACCGGCAGTGAGGCGGCATGGGTCGGATAGTCGCGTATTTTGATGTCGACCACCGTGGTCAGGCCACCCAAGCCCTGAGCCCCTATACCCAAAGCATTGACCTTTTCAAACAACTCGAGGCGCAGCTCTTCGATACGATTGCTGGGACCGCGCTCGATCAAATCCTGAATATCCACAGGATCCATGAGCGACTCCTTGGCCAACAACACCGCTTTCTCGGCGGTACCGCCTATGCCTATACCCAACATGCCCGGCGGACACCAGCCAGCACCCATGGTCGGCACCGTCTTCAGCACCCAGTCCACGATGGAGTCGGAAGGGTTGAGCATGGCCATCTTGGATTTATTTTCTGAGCCACCGCCTTTGGCTGCCACATCAACGCTGACCTTGTCACCGGGCACCAGCTTGACGTGGATGACCGCTGGCGTATTGTCGCGAGTATTTTGACGCGCCCCTGCCGGATCGCTGACGATGGAAGCACGCAGCACATTGTCAGGGTGTTGGTAGGCTTGGCGTACACCTTCGTTGATCGCCGCCTCAAGGTCATCAAAATCCCAGCGAACCTGCATGCCCACTTCGACAAAAACGTTGACGACACCGGTATCCTGACAGATCGGACGGTGCCCCATGGCACACATCCGCGAATTGATCAAGATCTGCGCCATCGCATCACGCGCTGCCGGGTTGGCTTCTTTCTCGTAGGCTCGATGCACGGCTTGAATGAAATCAAGCGGATGATAGTAAGAAATGTACTGCAGGGCATCGGCGATGCTGTGGACCAGATCGTCACGCTTGATGAGGGTCATAGAAGCTACTCGCATGGGCTGGAAAGCGCATCAGTATAAGGCGCATCGGCTTCATCGTCCAAGAGTTCAGCCAGCGAGATGGCTAGGTGCTGCGCCTCGTAGGCACGCAGGGCGGCCACCATCTGCGCCAAACGAAGAGCCCAGGCAGGCGCCCCTGGACGCCGCAAAGCCTGTACCGGCGGCCAGGGCCAAGGCAGCTGGATGATGAGTTCAGCCAGGCTGATATGGCGCAAATCGCGCACCAGATAAAGCATCCCGGCTTCATCGCGGCTGACCATGTGCAAACGCAGCAGGGCCGTCAGCACAGGCTGCCACTCATCATGATGGGCGGCATGAGCCAGCTGCATCGCCTCGATCTCGGGCAAGCCCTCGCCGTGACGCTGGCGTACCTGCAAGACCGCGAGGAGCTCAAAGAACATCTGCAGCGGAACCGTCTCATCAGCGACAGAATAGGGCAAGGCCCAGGCCCGGCTGGCATGCACACCGAGCAGAACGATCATCCAGGACAGCTGTAACCAGAGCAGAAAGACGGGAAAGATGGCGAAAGCGCCATAGATCAGGGTGTAAGTTCCAAACGAGTGGATGAACAAGGCGAAAGCCTGTTTGGCCAGCTCAAATAAAAAACCGGCCAGCACCCCACCGCAGGCCGCCGCTGCCCAAGGCACCTTGCAATTGGGAACGATGGCATAAAGCAAGGTAAAAGCCAGGCAGCTCAAGGTCAACTGCAAGAGCGCCAGGCCCGGCAAAAGGTGATCGAGCAGATGCCAAGTCGTCGACCACAAGGACAGCGTGGTCAGATAAGAGCTCAGGGCAAACAGGGCCGCCAGCAGGATGGGACCGAGGCTGATCAAGGCCCAGTAGCGCGCATAGGTATGGACGCCAGCCCGCCGGACGGGCACCCGCCAAATCAGGTTGAACGCCGCCTCCACCTTCATCAGCATCAGCACCGAGGTCAGCAGGAGCATGCACAGGCCCAGCCAGGTCAGGCGATGCGCCTGCTGGGAGAAAGCCTGCAGATGGCTTTGCAACTGTACGCTGGTCGACGGCAGGAGATGCGCCAGGACCCAGGACTGCAGTTGCAGAGCCAGAGCATCCATGTGCGGCAAACTCTGCAACACCGCCAGGGTCACCGTCATCAAGGGCACCACCGCGAACAAGGTGGTCAATGTCAGAGCTGACGCCAGCTGCGCCGTACGATCACGAAAGAAGGAGCGCCAGGAAAGCCGCACCACAAGCCAGAGCGAAGACATGCGCATCAATCCGCTGTATCAAGACGGCTGATCATAGCTTAGAATCGCCGGGGCCTGCAGAAGCGGAGACTGCCCCATGAGCGCCTATGTTCTCGTTCTTTACTATAGTCGTCACGGCGCCACACGCGAACTCGCCCGTCGTATCGCCCGCGGCGTCGAAGCGGGCGGCATGGCCGTGCGCCTGCGCAGTGTGCCGGCGCTGTCGGCCGAAGCTGATGCAAGCGCTGAGGGGAAGGATCTGCACTGCTCTCTCGATGACCTGGCCGGCTGCGCCGGACTGGCGCTCGGTAGCCCGACCCGTTTTGGCACCATGGCCGCCCCGCTCAAGGCTTTTCTCGAATCGAGCAGTTCACTCTGGCTGCAAGGCGCGCTCATCGACAAACCTGCCGTCGTTTTTACCAGCAGCCAAAGCGCACATGGCGGTCAAGAAGCCACCCTGCTCTCGATGATGCTGCCTTTGCTGCATCATGGCATGCTGATCCTTGGCCTGCCCTATGACCAGCCCGCCTTGCTGCACAGTCATGATGGTGGCGGCCCTTATGGGGCAGGTCATATCGGCGACCGCCCTCGACTGAGTGCGGACGAAGCGCGTTTAGCCCACGCCCTGGGCCTGAGGCTGGCTCGCTGGGCACAGGTGCGGCCATCATGAGGTGTAGCGCCCAGCAATTGCGATGGTTGCTCTACCTGCTCGCCATCGTGGAACTGATACCCCTGCAGGGCGGCAGTGCCTGGGATCTGCTTTTAAGCCTGTGTGCTGAAGCGCTGATCTTGCCCGGCCTGCTCTTCCTGCAGACCGGCAAGCCGCGTCCTGGTGCGCTTCTGGTCTGGGCGACAGGGTTGAGTCTCTGCCTGCTTTATCAAGGCATGGCCAGCTTCGCGCCGGGTTGGCGTGGTGACTTGGCCATCGCCAAGAGTCTGCTGATTCTGAGCCTCATCGCGGGCGTCTCTCGACTTAAATCGGAGCCTGCCAGCTCGGCAAGACTAGGCTAGGCTGTCGGCGCTTGTGTATGATAGGGCGACTGTCGATCCTTGAGTCTTTGAACATGCGTCAAAAAATCTTGTGCGGCTTCTTGCTGATCACGCTGGGGCTGCAGGGCTGTGTCAGCAAGCCCCCGGTGGTCAGTCTTGCCGACGTCCGTCAAGCCCTGTCAGCCGCACAACCCGATCAAGACTATGAACGACTCGCTGCCCGTATCACGCCAGCCATCCATGGCAAAAGAAGGCAGCTATCACAGAAAAACTTGCAGATTCTCGGGCATGATCTGGCACAGCACCTCGAGGACCGGCTGTCGCATGAGCTGGCCCTACACACCCTGTCTTCAGGGCTCGTACCCCTGCCCATACTCGACGCTGCCCAACGCAAGGCCAGCGCCCTGCATCGCTACGATGTGGTGATCGCCAACCACGTCGATGAGCAGCTCGATCAACAGCGTCAGCGTACGCAAAGCCGTATCGACCGCTTGCAAAACCTGCGTGCCACCTTGGATAGCAATGCCTATCTGCAACGCTACAAGGTGCTCAGCGAGTTGATGGATCTGACCGATGACGCAGGTTTCAGCCGCGAACGTTCCGATCTCGTCGCCAGCTTGCAGGATCAGGCCCATAGCGCCATTGAACACCGCAATGACGCCGCAGCCATAGCCGCCTTGCAGCCGCTGAGTCAAATCGATACCCATAATGATGAATTCCGGCATCAGCTCAATGCGGCTCAAGCCCGGCTGTTCAACCACCAGTTCTGGGGCGAGATCAACGCCGGCCAGCTGCAAAACGCCTATGACAAGTTCGAGATGGCGGCCAAAATGCCGGACTTCAAAAGCTTTGCTGCGCTTCTGCCGCAAGGTGGTGCCGAGATGGTCAGCTATTTTCTCGCCCAAGCCAATGCCGCCCTCAGTGCACAGCGGGCCGACAGCGCCTATGAGAACCTGCACCGGGCACGCAATATGCGCCTGTGGGCCGGCCTCGACAGCGGCACCTTACCGGAAGAGAAGAATTTTGCCGATCGCATGATGGAGCGCTACAGCCTGGCGAGCCGAAGTGGCCAGCATGGTCAGGCCTTGGGTCTGCTCCTGGCCATCGATGAGTTCATGCCGCAATACCCCAATCTGCATGCCCTGGAGCACCAGGAGCACACGCAGGTTCTCTCGCACGCACAACGCACGCTCAGTGTCCCCACCTTCTCCAGCCAGCCAGGGCAGGAGGCGATGGGCGCCGCGCTGTCCATACGCATAGCACAGGAGCTGTTTCATCGCATTCCCCATGATGTGCGCATCATCGACCACGACCAGTTCATGGCCCTGCTCAAAGGTAGTAACAGTGGCGATCACCGCCCGGTCGATAGCGTGATCGAAGGCAAGCTGCTACAGGCGCACATCGACACCTCAGAAGAAAATGGCGAGAAAACCCTGCGCGTGACCACCGACAGCAGCGAACAGCCCAATCCTGCTTACAGCAAGTGGCAGCAACTTTCCAGTCGTGAACAGAAAAAGACGCCGCAACCGGCCGCCACGATCACAATCAAGCAAGAGCAGACGGTCACCATCAAGATGTCGCGGGTACGCAAGATCGGCACCGCCACGGCCTCCTACCGGCTGATCGATGCACGCAACAACAAGATTATTGATACCCAAAGCCCGAGCTTCAGTGTCGATGTCGAAGACACCGGCAACGAGGGCATGGAGCTCGGTCAGTTCCATCTGCCATTCAAACTGCCCAGCCTGCCCTCCGATGCTGAAATCGATGACAAGCTGACCGAAGGTCTGGCCCAAGCCATCGTCGACAAGCTGCTGCCTGAGCTGGGGGATAGTGAAATACGCGATCAGAAAAAGGCCGAGCACGCGGCCAGCTATGGCGACATGAGCAGCGCCAGCCGCTACGCGGCTTACGCTTACGTGCTCAGCCAAGCCAAGGGCAAGAGCACGCAGGAACTCAGGCTGCGCCTGTGCACCCTGGCGACGCGCGCCAGCAATGCCACCACGGCAGCATCGGCGCCTGGCGCAACGCCGCAGCCTTGAGCAGGCTGCGGACTCAGTCCTCGCCTTCTTGCAGGCGTCGCTTGCTACGCAACGTTGGGTCAGCGGCCGGTAGTCGGGCTGGCAACTTGGAGAGCATGCGTTCGGTGCGACGCTTTTGCAGACCGTAAAGACCGGTACCACGCCGCGGCTTGAGTTCGACCAAGTGCGAAACTTCATCGATCTGCGGGGTGTCCAGCTCCAGCCAGCGGCCGGTTTTGAGGTGTTTAGGTAAAGTGACGCAACCATAGCGGATGCGTATCAGGCGACTGACCTTGAGGCCGACCGCCTCGAACATACGGCGCACTTCACGGTTACGCCCCTCACAAATCACCACCTGGAACCATTTATTGGCCCCTTCACCACCGACACTGCTGAGACTTTCAAACTTGGCCAGGCCGTCGTCGAGCATGATGCCGTCGATGAGGGCCTGTCGCTTCTCGGCGTCGATCTCCCCAAGAACGCGCACGGCGTACTCGCGCTCGATATGGCTGGAGGGATGCATCAGGCGATTGGCCAGTTCACCATCGGTGGTAAAAAGCAGCAGGCCCGAACTGTTAACGTCGAGGCGGCCGACGAGGATCCAGCGCTCCTGGTGCACCGGCGGCAGATGATCAAAGACGGTAGGACGGCCCTCAGGATCGGCACGCGTGCAGATCTCTCCTTCCGGCTTGTAATAAATCAGCACCCGCCGCCGCTGCTCTTCCTCGGCGAGCAAAGTCACCAGCCGGCCATCCACGCGCACCTGGTCACCGACCTCGACTCGATCACCCAACTGAGCGATCCGGCCGTTGACGCTGACGCGTCCTTCGCTGATGGCAACTTCCATATGCCGCCGCGAACCGACACCAGCACGCGCCAATACTTTCTGTAACTTCTCACTCATCATCGTTGACTTCATCCACATCATTAGTCTTGGTTTCCTGCCCCACATCGAGCAGCTCGAGTTCGGCATTGATCTGCTCGAGGTCGCGCAAAGCTGACAGCGGCGGCAAATCAGCCAAACGCGTCAGTTGAAAGCTGTCGAGAAACTGGCGCGTCGTCACATACAAAGCCGGACGCCCGGGCACGTCCCTATGGCCGGCCACCCGTATCCAGTCTCTTTCCATCAGTGTACGCAAAATCTGGGTACTGACTGCAACACCACGTATCTCTTCGATGTCTCCGCGGGTCACAGGTTGCCTGTAGGCGATCAGGGCCAGGGTTTCCAGCAAGGCTCGCGAATAGCGCTGTGGCTTTTCTTCCATCAGGCGGCTCACCCAAGGCGCATAGCTGAACGGCACCTGAAAGCGATAGCCTGAGGCGATGCGCACCAGTTCGACGCCACGGCCCTGGTAAAAAGCCTGCAACTGGCGCAGGGCCGCCTCGATGGAGTCGCGGCTGATATTTTCATCGATAGAAAAGAGTTCCTGCATTTGCTCAAGCGCCAGAGGCTTGGCCTGGGCAAATAGAGCGGCCTCCAGAATAGCGCACAAGCGGGCTTCCTGCATGATGTTTATTCCCCCACCGGCAGGCGCTGCGTCTGTCGACGGCGCACATGGATAGGTCCGGCCGGTTCAGCCTGCAGCAGATCGATCAAGCCTTCTTTGACCAGTTCGAGAATGGCCATGAAGCTGACCACGATCCCTTGACGTCCCTCGTCGAGACGAAACAAGGCCGCGAATGAAAGCAGCACGTCCTCCTGAAGGCGTTGCACGATATCGGCCATGCGCTCACGCAGACTCAGACCCTCAGCACCTATGGTATGACTTTCAAATAACTCCGAGCGACGCAGGACATCCTGCAAAGCCAAAAGCAGTTCCGCCAAATCGACATCCGGCCAACGCCGGGCGGGATGGATGTCATGGACGTCCACCTGCGCCTGAAACACGTCGCGACCTTCCACAGGCAGTGCGTCAAGATCCAAGGCGGCCTGCTTGTAACGCTCATACTCCTGCAAGCGGCGCACCAGCTCTGCACGCGGATCCTCACCCTCTTCCGCGCTGTCATGATGAAGACGTGGCAGCAAACAGCGTGACTTGATCTCGCTCAGAACAGCCGCCATGACCAGGTATTCGGCAGCCAGCTCGATGCGCAAAGACTGCATCATCTCCATATAGCTCAAGTACTGGCGCGTGATCTCGGCCACAGGGATGTCGAGAATATCGAGATTTTGGCGACGTATGAGGTATAAAAGCAGGTCGAGCGGACCTTCGAAGGCTTCAAGAAAAACCTCGAGGGCATCCGGAGGAATATAAAGGTCCTCGGGCAACTCGGTCATGGCCCGCCCATGGACGAGAGCGAAAGGCATCTCGGTCTGCGGCGTAGAGCTCATATTTTGCATGGTATCATCTCGACACGATGCGCCTGGCACCTAGGTTTCTGCTGCTCAGCGATAACTGAGGCCCATCGCCTCTCTGACCTCATCCATGGTGTCTTCGGCCACCTCACGTGCACGAGCGCAGCCCTCGGCGATGATGCTGCGCAACATGTCGGGATTACGTTCGATCTCGGCGGCACGCCTGCGCATGGGCTCGAGTTCATCATTGATCGCATCGATGATAGGTTTTTTGCACTCTAAACAACCGATACCGGCAGAGCGACAACCCTGGGCCACCCAATCACGCCTTGCATCATCACTGTAGATTTCATGCAAAGCCCATACCGGACAACGCGTTGGCTCGCCAGGGTCACTGCGCCGGACACGCGCCGTATCCGTCGGCATCTTGCGCACTTTGTCGGCGACCGTGTCGCTATCATCACGCAGACTGATGGCATTACCGTAGGATTTGGCCATTTTTCGACCGTCCAGGCCGGGCATGCGCGAGGCCGGCGTCAACAAGGCCTGCGGTTCGGGCAGGATGATCTTGCCCATGCCTTCAAGTGCCCCAAGCAAGCGCTCCTTATCACCCAAGGTCATATTGGACTGATCACGCACCAAAGCCTGGGCGATGGCCAGGGCATCGCTATCACCCAGTTCCTGGTAACGGCGGCGCAAATCGACATAGACGCGAGCACTTTTCTTGCCCATCTTATCGATCGCCTGATCGACAGCTTCCGCGAAGCCTGGTTCACGCCCAAACAGATGATTGAAGCGACGGGCCAGCTCACGGGTCAATTCAACATGGGCAAGTTGGTCGGCACCGACCGGTACATGACGCGCCTTATACAAAAGAATGTCAGCCGACTGCAACAAGGGATAGCCGAGAAAACCGTAGGTGGCGAGATCCTTTTCCTTGAGCTGTTCTTGTTGATCCTTGTAGGTCGGCACCCGCTCCAGCCAGGGCAAGGGGGTCATCATCGACAGCAGCAGGTGCAGTTCAGCGTGCTGGGGCATGCGCGACTGCACGAAAAGTACGGCATGCGCAGGATCGACGCCAGCGGCCAGCCAATCGGTCAGCATTTCCCAGACACTGTGCTCGATACCGCGCACATCTTCGTAGTGTGTGGTCAGGGCGTGCCAATCTGCGACGAAAAAGAAGCATTCGTACTCATGCTGCAGTCTCACCCAGTTTTTCAGCACACCGTGGTAGTGCCCCAGATGCAGACGCCCGGTCGGACGCATACCGGATAAAACCCGTTTGTCGGCTGTGCTGCTCAAAACCTTAGGCTCCCTGAAACGATGGCGCCATTATAGCGCAAGCTACCCACAGCGATCGCCCTATCAGGCGATAAAATGACTGACATCGCCAGCACCCTCACGCAAGACTTCAACCCCTTCGCTGAGATCGATGACGCTGGTGGGCCTGACGCCGGTATGACCGCCATCGATGATCAGGTCCACCTGCCCATGCAAAATCGACTCAAGATCCTCCGCATCCGCGACAGGTTCCTCGGCACCAGGCAAGAGCAAGGTGGTCGTCAGCAAAGGTTCGCCCAATTCAGCCAGCAGGGCCTGACAGATCAAATGATCAGGAATGCGCAAGCCTATGGTGCGCCGTTTAGGATGATGCAGGCGGCGCGGCACTTCCGAGCTGGCCAGCAAGACAAAGGTATAAGGGCCTGGCGTATGCGCCTTGAGTATGCGGTAGACACGATTATCGACCTTGGCATAGGTCGATAAGTCGGAAAGGTCCCGACACAACAGCGTCAGCAGGTGCTTGTCATCGAGGCCGCGCAGACGGCGCAGGCGATCGAGAGCATCCTTATCATCGAGACGACAACCCAAGGCATAGGCCGAGTCGGTCGGATAGGCCATCAAGCCGCCTTCACGCAGAATCTGAACCGCCTGACGCACCAGCCGGAGCTGTGGATTCAGCGGGTGTATGTGAAAGCATTGACTCATCGCAGTCTACTCAAGCGGCCTGATCATCGATAGACATCTGTTCCCTGGGCAACAGATGCGCGGGAAGCTCCACAAAAGCACCCAACTCAGCCCAAGGTGAGGATGGGCCATGAAAATCACTGCCCTGTGAGCAGAGCAAGGCATGTTTTTGTGCCTGCATCTGCAGCCAGGGCCACTCACCGACCGCTTGTACCGGCGTCGACACCTCCAGGGCCTGGCCGCCAGCGGCAGCAAAGTCCGTGATGAGCCGCGTCAGGCGTGTACGCGACAAACCATAACGCAGTGGATGCGCCAGCACGGTACAGGCCGCCGCATCACGCAAACAGGCCAGACCGGCGTCCATGTCGACCCAGTCCAGCGGCACCGCCGCCTTGCGCCCGCTACCCAGGTAGCGATCAAAAGCCTGTTGCAGGGTGCGCACCACCCCACGCGCCTGCAACTCCTGGGCAAAGTGCAGGCGTCCAACACTGTCAGCGCTTTCACTGCGCGCCAGAGCCGCCTCATACATACCGGCGAAACCGAGCGCCTGCAGCCGTTCGGCGATGGCCCGTGCACGCCGCGCACGCACCTGTTTTTGTGAGGCTATCAAAGACTGCAGGGAGGCTGAGCCCGTATCCAGACACAAACCGAGGACATGCACATTGACGCCCTGCCACTGGGTCGACAGCTCCACGCCGCGGATCAGCTGCACACCACACAGCGCGGCCTCCGCAGCCGCCGCATCCAGTCCCGCCAGGCTGTCATGATCGGTCAGCGCCAAAACCCTCACGCCCCGCTGCGCAGCACGGCGTACCAAATCCTGCGGACTCAGCTCACCATCTGAATGCAGACTATGACTATGCAGGTCTATCGTGGCCATGCTACTCCAAAGGGGCTACAATGCCCACAAGATCACCCTATGATATACGACCGACCCTCACCATGAAACAATTCCTCGATTTCGTTCCCTTGCTGCTGTTCTTTGCCAGCTTTAAAGCCCTGGGCATTTATGCAGCCACCGCAGTGCTGCTGGTCAGTACCGTCGTGATCTATGCCGGTATTTACTGGCATAGCCGCACCCTGGACACCACCCAGGCCAGCACCCTCGTGCTCACCCTCGTCCTCGGTAGTCTGACCTTGGCCTTGCACAGCGAGACTTTCATCAAATGGAAAGCGCCGCTCATCGCCTGGATCACGGCGCTGGCCTTTCTCGGCAGCCACGTCATCGGACGACAGCTGCTCATCGAAAAGCTCCTCGGTCATATCTTCAGCATGCCCCGCCCGCTGTGGGTGCGACTGAACCTGAGCTGGGCGGTATTTATGGGGGTGCTCGGCGCCAGCAATCTTTACATCGCCTTCCACTTTCCACAGCATTGGGTGAGTTTCAAGGTCTTTGGCTCACTGAGCATGACCCTGATGTTTAGCCTGGCGCAGTTCTGGTTACTGCGCCCTTACCTGATCTCTCAAGAGCAAGGAGAATCCTAAAATGTGGTATGCCATCTGGGCGGAAGATCATGCAGATACTTTGGCTTTGCGCAAACAGCACCGACCCGAGCATTTGTCACGTTTGCACGCCTTGCGCGATGCCGGCCGGCTGATGCTGGCCGGCCCCTTGCCGGCCATCGATCTGGAAGAACCCGGTGAGGCCGGCTTTCTTGGCAGCCTGATCGTCGCCGAGTTTGCTGACCGCCAGCAAGCGCAGGCTTGGCTGGATGCAGAGCCCTATCTGGTCCACGGGGTTTATGCCCGGGTCACCCTGCGACCTTTTCGCAAGACCCTGCCATGAAACATCGCGCCTCTCTCGCTGTCCTCAGCCTGCTCACGCTGTCTGAACCAATGCGGCAGGCGGCAGGGTACTCGGGAAATGCCAGCCCGGATTGCGGCACCCGGCCTTCTCCGTCGTCGGGCAGCGGCCGGCCGGTCACCGCCTCCCAGCCCCACGCCCGGGCGTCCGGGCCGACCGCCAGCACCCGGTCGCCGGCCGGGGCGTAAGCCACGGCCAGCGGGCGGGCGGACGGGCCGGCCAGCTCCCGCAGGTGCGGCCGGCACAGGCGG
>JAJZHK010000060.1 GCA_021804565.1 Pseudomonadota bacterium
GGAAAGCCGGCTGCGTCAGCTCGAAGAGAGGGCCGGCCGCAGCTAGGTGCTGGCCGGACCGCGCCCAGGACGGCGGATGAGGTCCCCGAGGCCCATGTCTTCGAGCTCATACTCGACCAGGGAGCGTATCACCGCGCCGCTGTCGACCACCAGAACGCGATCGAGCAAGGCCCGCGCCCGCGCCAAGGGCATCTCGCAGACCAGCTTTTTGATGCGCAGCAGATTGCTCGAGCTCATCGACAGGGAGTCAAAACCCATCGCCAGCAAGAGTGTCGCTGTGCAGGGATCACCGGCCATCTCGCCGCAGATGCCGACCGGCTTGCCTTCGGCGTGCACCTCATCGACCATGTGCTTGATGCTGCGCAGCACCGACGGGTGGTAGGCGTTGTAGATATCGGCGACGCGCGGGTTGTTGCGGTCGACGGCGAGCAGGTACTGGATGAGGTCGTTGGACCCCACCGAAACAAAATCGACCAGCTGCGCCATATCGCGCACCTGCAGCATGGCGGCCGGCACCTCCACCATAATACCGACCCGCGGGTAGGGCACCGTCTCGCTCAGCTCCTCCTCGACTTCGAGCACCGCCCTGTGGATGAGGTGCTGCGCCTCCTCGATCTCAAAGACCGAAGACACCATGGGCAGCATGATCTGCAGATTGTTCAGGCCTATCGAGGCCTTGAGCATCGCCCGCACCTGCACCATGAAGAGCTCGGGATGGTCGAGGGTGACGCGTATACCGCGCCAGCCCAAGGCCGGATTCTCTTCCTCGATGGGAAAGTAGGGGAGGTCCTTGTCGCCGCCGATATCCAGGGTGCGCATGGTCACCGGCCGTGGCGCAAAGGATTCCAGCTGGTAACGGTAGATGGCGCACTGCTCCTCTTCGGAGGGAAAGCGCTCGCGCATCATGAACGGTATCTCCGAGCGGTACAGCCCGACCCCCTCAGCGCCTCTATCCTTGGAGCGCGCCACGTCGACCATCAAGCCGGTGTTGACGTAGATGCTCAGGCGATGACCATCCGGCGTCTGCGCCGGCAGGTCGCGATAAGCTTCGAGGCCGGCAGAGTACTGCTTCTCGTCGCGGATGATGTCCTTGTAGCGCTTGCGCAGCTGTTTGCTGGGGTTGATATAAAGCCGCCCCTGGTAGCCATCGACCACCACCTCCATGGCATCCAGCGAGGTCACCGGCAACTCATTGACTCCAACCACCGTTGGAATGCCCAGGGCACGGGCCACGATCGCCATATGGGCATTGCTCGAACCCTGCACCGTACAGATGCCGGCGATCTTCTCCAGGGGCTGCTCGACCAGGACCGAGGTCGGGATCTCTTCGCCCACCAGGATGGTGTTGTCCTGATAGTCCGGTTGACGGACGTCTCTCTGCTTTTGCAGCTGTGCCAGCATGCGCAGACCGAGATCCTTGATATCGGCCATGCGTTCACGCAGATAGGGATCGTCCATGCTTTTGAAAGCCTGCACATGCTCTTCGATCACCGCACGCAAGGCGCCTTGCGCCCAGTTGCCGGCACGGATGCGCTCGATGATCTCACCGACCAGACCCTGGTCGTCGAGCATGCGCAAATAGACCTCGAACAGTGCCCGTTCTTCAGCCATGAGGCTGCCGGCCATCTTGCGATCGAGCTCGTTGATGGAAACCCGTACCGCCGCCACCGCCTCCTCGAACAGCCCGATTTCGTGCTCAATATCCTCACAGCTGCGGTCAGGAATCGACTCCAGGTCGGCCGGCGGATAGATGACCAGCACCCGCCCGAGAGCCACGCCAGGAGCCCCGGGCACCCCTTTGAAGATAGAAACGGCGCTGGCCTTGTTACCACGCAGGGTGTCGAGACCGCCGACCACCTTGGCATGGGCGACGACACCGGACAACTGGGCCGACACGGTGACCAGAAAAGCCTCTTCCGAGGCATCAAACTTTCTTTTGTCCTGCTGCTGGACGACCAGAACACCGAGGATCTTGCGCCGGTGCATGATCGGCACCCCGAGAAAGGAGTTATAACGCTCCTCTCCGGTTTCCGGCAGGTAACGGAACTTCGGATGCGAAGCGGCGTCATCGAGGTTGAGCGGCTCTTCACGCAGACCGACCTGGCCGACCAGACCTTCGGTCAGACCCAGGCTGACATGACCTATCGCCTCGGCATTGAGGCCTTCGGTCGCCATCAGCACGTAGCGGCTGCTGACCTCATCGAGCAAATAGACCGAACACACCTCGGTGCCCATGGTGCTGCGCACACTCGAGACCAGCACATCGAGTGCCGACTGCAAATTCGGTGCCGAGTTGACATCCTGTACGATGCGACGCAGAACATCGAGCATCCATCAGCCTCCTGCGGGCGTCGGCAAACGCAAGACCAGTTCCTTGAGCGCCTTGCGATAGACTTCGCGCTTGAAGCTGACGACCTGCATCAAAGGATACCAATAGCTCACCCAGCACCAGCGGTCGAACTCGGCCGGCTGCATGCGATCCAGGCGGATATCCTCCTCGCTGCCGGTCATCTGCAACAAGAACCATTTCTGTTTCTGACCGATGCAACGCGGTTGTCGGTCCTGGCGCACGTAACGCTGCGGCAGGCGATAACGCAGCCAGCCACGGGTCTGCGCCAACACCTTGACCTGGCCTTCACGCAAACCCACCTCTTCTTCCAGTTCGCGAAACATGGCCTGCTCGGGCGTCTCGCCATCGGCGATACCGCCTTGTGGAAACTGCCAGGCCTCATGGCCTGTCCGTCGAGCCCAGAGCACGTCGCCATCACGATTGGCGACGATAATCCCCACATTGGGCCGGTATCCTTCTGCATCGATCACAAGCAGCTCACCTTATCCAAATCATTGTTTTATAAATACGCTATGCGTGCATATCGGGCAAGTCATTCATGACCGACATGACGATAATATTTGTTATAAGTGTGACGTCCAGCGCCCCCATGAACCAGGAGAGACCATGTTAGCTTTATTCGACCTCGACAACACCCTTTTGCAGGGCGACTCTGACCATGCCTTCGGCGATTTTCTTGCCGCCCGTGGCGAGGTCGATGCTGCGGCCCATCGTGCCCGTAATGATGCCTTCTATGCTGATTACCTGGCGGGCACCCTGGACATCCGCGCCTACAGCGAGTTTGTCCTCAGCACCCTGAAAGGACGCAGCCCTGAGCAGCTGGCCGAACTGCAGCAGACCTATCTGCACGAGGTGATCCTGCCCATGATCCTGCCGGCCGGCCAGGCCCTGCTCGACGAGCACCGGCAGCGCGGCGACACCCTGCTCATCATCACCGCCACCAACAGCTTCATCACCGCCCCCATCGCCCGCTACATGCAGGTCCCCCACCTGCTGGCGACCGAGGGCGAGCTCATCGACGGCCGCTACAGCGGCCGCGTCAGCGGCATACCCTGCTACCGGGAGGGCAAGGTTGAACGCCTCAAGCTGTGGCTGCAGGCGCAGGCGCTACCGGCGCAAGCCAGCATCTTCTACTCCGACTCGCACAACGACCTGCCTTTGCTGGAGTGGGTCGATGAGGCGGTGGTCGTCGATGGTGACGCCAAGCTGCGCGCACAGGCGCAGCTGCGCGGCTGGCGGCAGATCAGCCTGCGCTGAGCGATGCCCCGACTTCAGTCGTTGATCACGACCCGTGCCACGATGGCCTTGAGATACTCGGTCTCGGCGATGGCTGGATGGATGGGGTGGTCAGCGCCCTGGTGACCCTGGTGCAGGATCTGCAGATGGCGGTCGATATGCCGTGATGAAGCACGCAAGATGTCGACCAGCTCCTGACGCTCCAGATGCATGGAACAGGAGCAGGACACCAGGATGCCCTCACGTCCGAGCAGGCGCATGGCCAGTTCGTTCAGACGGCGATAGGCGATGAGGCCATTTTTGTGGTCCTTGCGCCGCTTGATGAAGGCCGGCGGGTCGATGATGACGACATCGAAGATCTGGCCCTGCTGTCGCAGCTGGGTCAGGGCCTCGAAGGCATCGGCGCAGAGGGTCTGGACGCGTTCATGCACGCCGAGCTGCTGCGCCTGCATCTGCAGGATCGCCAGCGCGTCGGCGGATGCATCGATGGCGAGAACTTCGGCTGCGCCCTGCTGCGCCGCCGCCAAGCCCCAGGCACCGACATAGGAAAACACGTCGAGCACGCGCAGGCCGCGCACATGCGGCAGCAGGTACTGTCGGTTTGGACGGTGATCATAGAACCAGCCGGTCTTTTGACCCTGACGGGGGTTGATGAGGAACTCGCAGCCGTTCTCTTCGACCGTCACGAACTCCGGCACCTCGCCCCAGGCCACCTCGACGTAGGCGTCCAGCCCTTCGACGACACGGCTGGCGGCGTCATTCTTGAACAAAATGCCGCGCAAGGGGAGGAGATCGCGCAACACCTCGACGATCTCATGACGCAGCAGCTCCATGCCGGCGCTGCTGATCTGCACGACCAGAACGTCATCGAAACGGTCGATGACCAAGCCCGGCAGCAGATCGCTATCGCCATAAACCCAGCGGTACCAGGGCCGCGTGTACCACTTCTGGCGCAGATCCAGGGCGCGCTGTAGGCGTGCCCGCAGCAGGCCTCGGTCCATGAGCTGATCGGCGCTGCGGCTGAACAGACGCGCACAGATCAGGCTGTTCGGCTGCACAAAGGCCATCCCCAGGGCTTTGCCGCTATGGCTTTCGACGAGCACCTGCTCTCCTGCCTGCAGGCCTTTGAGCGGGGTGACCGCGATGTCCACCTCATTGCTGTAGACCCATAGATGCCCCTGGGCCAGGCGGCGCTCTTCCTGGGCCCGCAAACGCAGGCGTGGCCGCTGTATATTCGTCATCAATCGGGCTCCTTTTTCACCCATACGGTCTACAATGTTCACATCAGAGGATGTGCCATCATGAATCATCAGCTCAGCGCCGAAGATATACGCCAAGTCCTACACGGTATCAGTATTCCGCCGCAACCACAGATCCTTGTCGACCTGCAAATGGAGCAGGTCATGCCCAATCCGGATCTGCGCCGTATCAGCCAGTTGATCAGTAAAGATCCCGGCCTGGCCGGTAGCGTTCTCAAGATCGTCAATTCGTCGGCTTTTGGCCTGAAAAACCATATCAGCTCGGTCCATCAGGCGGTGCAGCTGCTCGGCCTGTCGACGGTGATCAACATCCTCAACGGTATCAGCATCAAGAGCGAGATGGATGACGACACCATCGTCCAGCTCAACCGGTTCTGGGATACCGCCATCGACATCGCCCAGACCTGTGCCGCCCTGGCTGCCCAGCTGGGTCTGCGCAACCCCGACGAAGGCTACGCTCTCGGCCTGTTCCACAATTGTGGCATTCCTCTGCTGATGCAGCGCTTCCCGCAGTATGTCGAGGTGATGGAAAACTCCTACGCCATGCACGAGGATCGCATCATCGACGTCGAAAACCGCCTGCTCAACACCAACCACGCCGTCGTCGGCTACTACGTCGCACGTTCCTGGCACTTGCCGGCGCACCTCAGCGAGGTCATCGCCGAGCATCACAACGTCGAGTCCATCTTCATCGCCGACGAACCCTACAGCCATGACAAGAAACGCCTGCTCGCCGTGCTCAAAATCGCCGAGCACCTCTGCGGCAACCACCAGCTGCTCGGCCGGCAAGCCCACGACTACGAGTGGGAGCGTATCGAGCTGCCCCTGCTCGCTTACATGGGCCTGAGCCCGGACCAGCTGGAGAACCTGCGTGATGATCTGATCGATGCCGGTCAGCTCAGCGCCTGACGCATGCCGTAGCGCAGATCGGGCTCACGCGCTGCGCGCACATCGTCGAGACGCCGTACCGGCATGGTGTGCGGTGCGCCATGGAGAAGCTGCGGGTCACGCTGCGCCTCCTCACGGATACGCACCATCGCCTCGACGAAGGCATCGAGATCCTCGAGCGTCTCGGTTTCTGTCGGCTCGACCAGCAGGCACTCCGGCACCAGCAGCGGGAAATAGGTTGTCGGCGCATGAAAGCCGTAATCGAGCAGTCGCTTGGCGACATCCATGGCGCTGACGCCCCAGGTCTTGGCCTCGCGCGCCAGGGTGATGATGAACTCATGCGAAGCCCGGCGCTGTGGATAGGCCAGCTCAAAACCCGCCTGCTGCAGCTTGTGCATGAGGTAGTTGGCGTTGAGACTGGAGTACTCAGCGACACGGTGCATCCCCTCACGCCCCAGCGAACGGGCATAAAAGTAGGCGCGCAGAAGCACCCCGGCATTGCCCATAAAGGCGGACATGCGGCCTATGGTCTGTGGGCGTTCACGGCGCCCCAGCCAATGGTAGCGGCCTTGCTCATCACAGCCGACCAGGGGAATGGGCAAGAAGGGCAGCAGCTTGTCGCCGACACCGACCGGACCTGCCCCCGGGCCACCACCGCCATGCGGGGTGGCGAAGGTCTTGTGCAGGTTCATGTGCAAGACATCAAAGCCCATATCGCCCGGGCGCACCTTGCCCAGGATGGCATTCAGGTTGGCACCGTCGTAGTACAAAAGCCCACCGGCGGCGTGTACCGCTTGCGCGATCTCGGCGATCTGCCGTTCGAACACGCCCAGGGTCGACGGATTGGTCATCATCAGGCCCGCCGTCTGTGGACCGAGGGCGGCCTTGAGGTCGTCGATGTCGACGTCGCCATTGGCCAGCACCGCGACTTCGCGCACCCGATAGCCGCACATCACGGCGGTGGCCGGATTGGTGCCGTGCGCCGCCGCAGGCACCAGCATTTCCTGACGGGCGTCATCACCGCGACTGTGATGATAGGCGCGTATCATGGCGACACCCGCGAACTCACCCTGAGCACCGGCAGCCGGGGTCAGACTGACTCCCTGCATGCCGGTCACTTCCTTGAGGATCTCCTGCAGCTCATAAAAACAACTGAGCACCCCCTGTGAATGACTGAGCGGCGCCAGCGGATGGCGCGCCAGAAAACCCGGCAGCATCGCCGCCTGGTGCGCCCCGCGCGGGTTGTACTTCATCGTGCAGGAGCCGAGCGGATACATATGGGTATCGATGGAGAAGTTCTTGCGCGACAGCTGGGTGTAGTGCCTGACCACCTGCAGCTCACCGACCTCAGGCAGCAGCGGCGGGTGTTTGCGCCGCAAATGCAAGGGGATGTCGCTCACCTCGGGCAGCTCTTGAGGTGCCTGGGCGGCGGCCCGGCGACCGGTCGCAGAACGTTCAAAGATCAGGGTCATGCGCGGCACTCCTCGATCGCCACCGCCAGCGTCGCGGCATAGGTTTGCAGATCAGCCAGTTCATGCTTTTCGGTCGTGCAGACCAGCAGGGCATGACCGAGTTCAGGGTAGTCCGGGCTCATATCGGCACCGGCCAGGATGCCACGGGCGGCCATACGCTCGATCACCGCGGCGGCGGCCACCGGCAAACGCAGAGCGCACTCATGAAAATGGGGCGCCGCATGCACGGGCAGCACACCGTAAGCCTGCAGGAGCTGCAGCAGCTGTTGCAGCCGCTGATGGCAACTGGCCGCGACCCGGCGTAGCCCTTCGCTGCCGAGCAGGCTGACGTGGATCGTCGCCGCAGTCATCGCCAGACCCTGGTTGGTGCAGATGTTGGAGGTCGCCTTGGCACGGCGTATATGCTGCTCACGGGCCTGCAGCGTCAGGGTGAAGCCGGGCTTGCCGTCGAGATCGAGGGTGCGCCCGATCAGGCGGCCAGGCAGCTGACGCACCAGGTCCATACGGCAGGCGATGAAGCCGCAATAGGGTCCGCCACTGGACAGCGGTATACCGAAGACTTGCGCTTCACCGACACAGATATCGGCCCCGCGCTGGCCCCAGTCCCCAGGCGGGCTGAGCAGGCTGAGAGCGAGCGGATTGACTTGCGCGATCACCAGCATGCCGGCCTCGTGCGCCCAGTCGGTCAGCGCATCCACCTCATCGATGACCCCCCAGTAATTGGGTTGCGGCAGCACCAGGGCGGCGGCCTGGGAGGTCCGCTGACGATCGAGGGCAGCCTGGTCGATACGACCCTCGGCATCCACGGCCACGTCGATCAGGGTGATGCCTTGCACGCCGACGATCGAGGCGACCGCCTCGCGATAAAGAGGATGCACACTGCGCGGCATCAAGACCTGTCGCGCGCCGCCGCGGCGTTGTGCGCGTATCGCCATCAGCACCGCCTCGGCCAGTCCGGAACCGGCGTCGTAGACGGACGCATTGCAGACATCGAGCGCCACCAGCTGCGCCATCATCGACTGAAACTCGTAGATGACCTGCAGGGTGCCCTGCGAGGCTTCCGCCTGGTAGGGGGTGTAGGCGGTCATGAACTCGCCGCGCCCGGCCAACTCCCAGACCGCCGCAGGGATATGGTGGTCGTAGGCACCAGCACCCAGGAAACACAGCTCGACTTCGTCCCGGCGCGCGCAGGCGGCCATGTGGCGGCGCACCTGCATCTCGCTTTCTCCTTCCGGCAGCTGCAAAGGCGGCGCCAGCAGGTCGGCAGGGATTTCAGCGAACAAAGCGGCGCGATCACTCAGGCCCATGGCCGCGAGCATGCGCCGTTCGTCTTCGGCGGTATGGGGAATAAAAGGCATGGGCGCTCAGACTCGTCTCAATGTTCTTCGGCGGCACACTGCTCGTTGTACTCGGCAGCGTTCAACAGTTCTTGCAGCTCGGCCTGGTCGCTGATCCGCAGGCGAAACATCCAGCCGTCATGGTAGGGGTTGCTGTTGACCAGCTCCGGACTGTCGGCGAGGTCTTCATTGACCGCCACCACCTGGCCGCTGATCGGGGCGTAGATGTCAGAAGCGGCTTTGACCGACTCGACGACGCCAGCTTCGTCGCCGGCATGGAGGACATCGCCAACCTCCGGCAACTCGACAAAAACCAGATCACCCAGGGCATCCTGGGCATGGTCGGTGATGCCTATGACCGCCTCGTCGCCTTCGATACGCACCCACTCATGGGTGGCGGCATAGTAAAGATCTTTAGGGGTATCGCTCATAGCAGCTCTCACGGGTCGATAAAATTCAGTAACGCGCCTTGCCCTGGCGCACGAAAGGGGGCTGCACGACGCGCGCCCGCAGCCAGCGACCACGCACCTCGACCATCACCGTTTCGGGCAGCGGCAAAGGCAGGCGGGCCAGCGCGATGGAGCGCTGCAGGGTTGGGGAAAAGCTGCCGCTGGTGGTGATGCCCGAACGGCCATCGGCGAGCGCGACACGCATATGGGCACGCAGCACCCCGCGATCCTCGAGCAGCAAGCCGGTCAGAGTCTCGCTCGGCCCCGCCGCCTGGGCGGCCAGGAGCGCCGCACGGCCGATGAATTCGTGGTCAAAGCGCAAAGTCCAGGCCATGTTCGAGCTGAGCGGCGTGTCCTGCTCGCCCATGTCGCTGCCATAGAGGTTCATGCCGGCTTCCAGGCGCAAAGTGTCACGCGCCGCCAGACCGCAGGCCTGCACCCCGGCGGCCAGCAGACGCGGAAACAGCTCGCAGGCTGCAGGCGCCGGCAGCATGAGCTCGACGCCATCCTCACCGGTGTAGCCGGTGCGTGCCACAAAGCCCAGCTGCGGCAAAAACCGCCCGTAAAAAGGCGCCAGGCCACGGACGACCGCTGCCGACTCGGCGTCCAGCAGGCCGGCGAGCAGCTCACGCGCCGCCGGACCCTGCACCGCCAGCATGGCCAGATCGCGACGCTCGCGCAGTTCCAGACCCGACGCCGACAGATGCTTTTGCATCCAGGCGATGTCCTTGTCATGCGTTGCGCAATTGACGACGATGCGCCAAAGGTTCGGGGTTTCCGGCAAGGGCGCGTAGATGATCACGTCGTCGAGGATGCCGCCTTGCTCGTTGAGCATGGCGCTGTACAGGGCTTGACCAGGCGCCAAGCGCTCGATGTCATTGGCAAACAGGCGACGCAGGGCGGGACGGGCCGTCGCCGCATCCAGCTCCAGCTGGGTCATGTGCGAGACGTCAAAAACACCGGCATGCCGACGCACGGCATGGTGCTCATCGAGCACCGAGGTGTACTGCACAGGCATCGCCCAGCCACCAAAGTCGACCATGCGTGCGCCGTGTTGCAGATGCAGTTCATGAAGCGGGGTACGCAAGAGCATGGGTCAAGAACCTGACGAGGGCGAATGATGGCGCATAGTCTAACCTAAATCAGCGCAAGACATGAAATGTCTGCCCGGTTTCAGCCCCAGGCCTGACGCCCCAGCGGGTGGCGCAGACCGGCATAGCGCTCCAGCCAGCGCAGGCCCTCCGCCCTGAGCAGGCTCCAGCCCGGGCCATGTTCGGCAAAAGCCAGCTGTATCCACTCCATGCCTTTTTGCATGCGCGCATTGGCCGGACGACGGCGCCGCTCGTAACGACGCAGGCCCAAAGGCTCGGCCAGGGACAAACCGCGCCCGTGCAGACGCAGCAGTTCTTCGCCGAGGACGCGGACGTCGGCGAAGCCGAGGTTGAGACCCTGCCCGGCGAGCGGGTGGATGGCGTGGGCGGCATCGCCCACCAGCACCGCCCGTTCGGCGATGTAAGTCTGCGCATGGCGGGCCACCAGGGGATACAGGGCGCGCCCGCTGAGCCCCTGCAAACGGCCGTACTCCGGGGGCAGTTGCCGCTGCAGGAGATCCAGAAAATCCGCAGCCTCCAGCTCAGCCAGGGTCTCGGCCTGGTGACGCGGCAAAGACCAGACCACATTGCTGCTCGGTCCCTGTCCGAGCTCCGGCAAGGGCAGCATGGCCAGGGGATAAGAGCGCTCGAAGCGTTGCCAGGCCAGGTCCGCCGCTGATCCGCTGTGCTGCACACAGGCCACCAGGGCCGACTGAGCATAGTCATGGCGGCTCGACTCTATCGCGAGCAGGGTGCGCATGGGCGAGTGCACGCCATCACAGGCGATGACCAGATCGGCCTGCAGACACACCTGCTGGTCCAGATACAGGCAGCGCCGGCCGCGCTCCAAGGCTGTTGCCACAACGCGCTGTTCATACTGCGGTATCGCCAGAGCGTCGACGCAGGACTGCAAGGCCGCCTGCAAGACCGCATTCTCGATCAGGCGCCCGAGTCGCGGCACCCCCATCTGCGCCGCATCGAAATTCACCTGGGCGCTGGCATCGGCATCCTCAACCCGTACCCGGCGATAGTCGACGTGTCGCCAACGCGACCAGTCGATGGCGAGGGGGGCCAGCAGGTCCAGAGAGCTCGGCGTCAGCGCCACAGTCCGCAGATCATACTCAGCCGGCAGCTGGCGTGCCGGTCGCGGCTCGACCAGGGCGACTGCGATACCGGCGCGGTGCAGATGGGCGGCCAGGGCCAGTCCCGCCGGACCACCGCCGACGACAACGACCGAGGATACGCTCATAGGGCCCCCATGCTCATGCGCGCCAGCAAGGTTTTGCTGCCCGGGGTGAGCTCAAACAGGCCCATACCCAGACTGCGCAGATGACTGAACAGCGGATGGTCGATGGCAAAGAGGCGTACCAGGCGATCGGAGAAGCCGGTGATGATGTCCTGATCGCGCCGGCGGCCCTGCTGGTAACGCTGCAAAGCGGCCAGCTCGCCGAGATCGCGCCCCTGCGCTCGCTGTTCACCCACCAGACGGCTCAAGGCGAGGGCATCGCGCACACAGAGATTGAAACCCTGGCCGGCGACCGGGTGCAGAAAGTGCGCCGCATTACCCAGCAGCACCCGCCCGGGCTGCACCTGCTGCTGGGCGATGATGCGCTGCAAGGCGTAGCTGACCGGCGCCGTCCGTGCGCGCAGGCGGCCGACCACCGGCCCCAGGCGCATCGCCAGCTGGCGCAAGAACTCGGCTTCCTGGGCTCGCTCCAGCTCACGCGCCCGAGCCGGTGCCAGGGTCCAAATCAGCGCCCGGGAGCCATCGACACGCGGCAGCAGGGCAAGCACCTCCCCGGGCACGAAACGCTCATAGGCGCGATCGTCATGGTCCTGCGAGGTTTCAACATTACAGACCAGCGCACATTGCCGGTAATCGAAGCTGTCGCTGTTGATCTGCATGGCGGCCCGCAGGCTCGATTGCGCACCATCGGCGGCGACCAGCAAAGGCGCACGCAGCTCAAGCTCGCCGTCGGCGCAACCGACGCGCACCCACTCCAG
>JAJZHK010000021.1 GCA_021804565.1 Pseudomonadota bacterium
TATGGAGCTGATGATGCGTGAGGCTTTGGCGGCCTTGATCCTTGAGGAAACCTTGAGTCCGCTGTGTGGGCAAGAGGCGGCTTAAGCGCAGTGGCTGCTCAAGGCCTGCTCCTGCGGGGGGGGGGGGAGGAGAACACGCCTGGCTGATGGACGAAATGCGGTCCATCATCGTCTGGGCGTGCCGGTTGGCCTGCAGCTGAGCAACAAAATAGATCACAATAAAAAACCCTCGCGAGGAGGGTTTTTTAGCCGATGCACATCTCAGGCGGCCTGGGCCATCTGCTTGATGTGATCGTTGAGGCGGCTCTTGTGGCGAGCCGCCTTGTTCTTGTGGATGATGCCCTTGTCGGCCATACGGTCAACCACCGGCACGCAGGCCGCAAAAGCGGCTTGCGCGGCAGCGAGATCGCCACTGGCGATGGCCGCATAGGTCTTCTTGATGTAAGTACGCACCATCGAACGCAAGCTGGCGTTATGCTGCCGCTGCTTGTCGTTCTGACGAGCACGCTTTTTTGCTTGCTTCGTGTTGGCCAAGGTATGGCTCCTTCAATCAGGGGTTCGTCAGATCATCAATGTGGCTTGCCGTCCAAAGTGGGCAGGACAAGCACTCAACAAATAGGGCGGTCATTCTCTGGCTTGCGCCCGGTCTTGTCAAGAATTTTGTGGCGAATATTTGCTCGCCGGCGGCTCTGTGGGTTGCCAGTTCCCGAGGTGATGATTACCATGGCGGGCTGATTGGCCCTGGGGTATCGATGTGTCCACGCCAACACCTGCCGCGGCGCAAGGCTCACGCCTGTGGCGTTCGACGCTGATTCTCAGCAGCATGACCATGCTATCGCGCATCGTCGGTATGCTGCGCGACATGGTCTATCTGGATCTGTTCGGCGCGCATGCCGCCATGGACGCCTTCCTGGTCGCCTTCCGTATTCCCAACTTTCTCCGCCGGCTGTTTGCCGAAGGCGCGTTTGCGCAGGCTTTTGTGCCGGTTTTGAGCGAGTACCAGCTCAAGCAGGGTGAGGCCGCGGTGCAGGACCTGATCAACAAGGTCGCCAGCGCGCTCAGCCTGGTCCTCGGCGGGGTGGCTTTGCTGGCCATGTTGGCCGCACCCTGGGTGATCGATGTCTTTGCCCCAGGGTACCGGCATGATCCCCTGCGCCATGCCCTGGCGACGCAGATGCTGCGCCTGACGGTGCCTTATCTACCCCTGATTTCCTTGACCGCTTTTGCGGGCGCCATCCTCAACAGCTACCACCGTTTCTGGGTGGCCGGCTTTACCCCGGTGCTGCTCAACCTGTGCATGATCGCCAGCGCCTTGTGGTTGGCGCCGCACCTGCATCTGCCGATCACGGGGCTGGCCTATGGGGTGTTGATCGCCGGTCTCGTGCAGCTTGGTTTTCAGGTGCCTTTTCTGTGGCGTATCGGCAAGCTGCCACGCTGGCATCTGGACTGGTCAGACCCTGGCGTGCGGCGGGTACTGACGCTGATGGTGCCGGCCCTGTTTGGGGTGTCGGTCAGCCAGATCAACCTGCTGCTCGACACCATCCTGGCGACCTTTTTGCCGGCCGGCTCGGTGTCCTGGCTGTACACCGCAGAGCGGCTCACCGAACTGCCCCTGGGCCTGATCGGTATCGCCATCGGTACGGTCATCCTGCCGACCTTGTCGAGCAAGCACGCCAGCTCACATCACGAGGGTTTTGCGCAAACCCTGGACTGGGCCTTGACGGTGGTGGTGATGGTCGGGGCGCCGGCTTCACTGGCGATGTTCCTGCTGGCCGAGCCTATGCTGGCGACACTCTTTTTGCATGGCCAATTCGGGGTGCATGCCCTGGCGATGTCGGCCGCTGCGCTGCGCGCCCTGTCCGGTGGCATACTCGCCTTCATGCTCATCAAGGTCCTGGCTCCGGGCTACTATGCGCGTCAGGATACGCGTACGCCGGTGCGCATAGGCATCATCGCCATGATCGCCAATATGCTGTTCAACCTGATCCTGGTCTGGCACTGGCGGCATGTCGGTTTGGCGATGGCGAGCACGCTGGCGGCTTTCGTCAATGCCGGTTTGCTCTACCACGGGCTGCACCGTCGAGGTATTTTTCGCTTCGCTGCGCACTGGCGGCTGCAGACGCTGCGCTTTGCCCTGGCCAATCTGGGCATGGGCGGGGTGATCCATGCTCTCGATCCTGGGCGTGGCTTTTGGCTGCAGGCGGGCCATCTTTCTCACAAGCTGGGCTTTTTGCTCGGCCTGATCGTGGTGGGTGCGAGCAGCTATTTCCTGGCCTTGTGGGTGTTGGGCCTGCGTCCACGTCACCTCCATCACCATGGCGCTTGAGCTGCGGCACATCGTGCAAGGGTCGGCTTTCTTATATACTGCCGTTTCGTCGATCTCAGGTGGGTGCACATGCGACTGATACGTGGTCTATACAACTTGCCGGCCGCCCAGGGCAGGGTCCTCAGTATCGGTAATTTCGATGGTGTGCACCTCGGTCATCGTGCCTTGCTGTCACGGCTGGTCGCTTGGGCCAGGGCGCAGGGCTGGCTGGCGACCGTGCTGCTGTTTGAGCCCCAGCCGCTGGAGTTTTTTCGCGCCGATCAAGCCCCGGCCAGGCTGATGCGCTGGCATGACAAATTTGAGGCGATGCGCGCCATGGGCGTCGACGAGGTGCTGGTGCTACGCTTTGATGCGGCGATGCGCGCTCTCAGCGCCGATGCCTTTGTCAGCCAAGTGCTGCAGCGCGTCGCCTGCAAAGGCTTGATCGTCGGCGATGATTTCCGTTTTGGCTGTGATCGCCAGGGTGACTTCGCCTTTTTGCAGGCGGCAGGCGTGCGTGCCGGCTTCACCGTGCAGGATTCGGCGACCATCCAGGTGCAAGGCGAGCGCGTCAGTTCGACACGCTTGCGTGAGGCCTTGGCGCAGGCTGACTTTGCCCGGGTGCGCGCCTATCTGGGCCACGATTTTTGCATCAGTGGTCGGGTGACCCGCGGCGATCAACTGGGCCGGCAACTGGGTTTTCCGACCGCCAATATCGAATTGCGGCGTCAGGTCCTGCCTTTGAGTGGGGTCTACGTGGTGCGAGCAGCCCTGGCCGCAGAGCCGCGGTGGCAGGGGGTGGCCAATATCGGGGCACGGCCCACCGTCGCCGGTCTGCAGCCGCGCCTGGAGGTTCATCTGCTCGATTTTCAAGGCGATCTCTATGGTCGCCGTCTGCGCGTGAGTTTTTTGGCCAAGCTGCGTGATGAGCGCAAGTTTGCCGGTTTGCCCCAGTTGGTGGAGGCCATAGGCCGGGACGTGGAACAGGCCCGGGAGTATTTTTCCAACTGCGCCGCTGCGGCGCCCGATGAGAATGTATGAGCCAGGATTACAAGGCGAGCCTGAATCTGCCGCACACCGAGTTTCCCATGAAGGCTGCACTGCCGACGCGTGAGCCACAAACACTGGCGCGCTGGCAGGCCATGAACCTGTACGCCGAGTTGCGCCAAGCGCGCCGTGGCGCCCCCTTGTTCGTGCTCCACGATGGGCCGCCCTATGCCAATGGCGACATCCACATCGGTCATGCCGTCAACAAGGTGCTCAAGGACATCATCGTACGCTCACGCTCGATGTCAGGTTACGATGCACCCTACGTACCGGGCTGGGACTGTCATGGCTTGCCGATCGAGCTCAATGTCGAGAAGAAAGTCGGCAAACCCGGTATCAAGGTCAGCGCCGCCGAGTTTCGTCGCCATTGCCGTGACTACGCCGCGACGCAGGTGGACCGGCAGAGCGTCGACTTTCAGCGTCTGGGCGTCCTCGGCGACTGGCAACAACCCTATCTGACCATGAATCCGGGGCAGGAGGCGGACATCGTGCGCGCCATCGGCGTCCTGGCCGAGCGCGGGCATCTGCAGAAGGGACGTAAGCCCGTGCACTGGTGCATGGACTGTGGCTCGGCCCTGGCCGAGGCTGAGGTTGAGTACCAGAACCGGCACTCACCGGCCATCGACGTCATCTTTCCGCTGCAGCAGCGCGAGGAGCTGGCGCGGCGCGCCGGCATCAGCCTGGATCTGCCGGTCGGCGTGGTCATCTGGACGACCACCCCGTGGACCCTGCCGGCCAATCGTGCCGTCTGTCTGCATCCGGACCTCAACTATGTGCTGATCGAGATCGAGCGCGAACTGGGCGCCGAGATCCTGATCCTGGCGCGTGATCTGGAAACCGCGGCTTTAGAGCGTTATGGGGTGACCCGCAGCCGGGTGCTCGCCGAACTGAGTGGACGTCAGCTTGAAGGCCTGATGCTCGAGCATCCTTTCTATGCGTCACGGACGGTGCCGCTCATCCTCGGTGAGCACGTGACCGCTGAGGCCGGGACCGGGTGCGTGCACACCGCCCCGGCGCATGGTCAGGATGACTATGTCGTCGGCCTGCGCTATGGCTTGCCGGTGGACGATCTGGTCGATGCCCAGGGCTGCTTTCGTGGCGAGCTCGGTGAGCTGAGCGGCTTGCAGGTCTTCGCTGCCAACGCGGTGATCCTCGATCTGCTGCGCCAGCGCCGGCGCCTGCTCGCCGAGCACCGTATCGAGCATAGCTATCCGCACTGCTGGCGACACAAGACGCCGGTCATCTTCCGTGCCACGGCGCAATGGTTCATCAGCATGCAGGCGGCGGGTCTGCGGCAAGCGGCCCTGCAGGCCATCGACGCCGTCCACTGGGTACCGGAGTGGGGGCAGGAGCGTATCCGTATGATGGTCGCCGGTCGCCCTGACTGGTGCATCTCCAGGCAGCGGACCTGGGGGGTGCCGCTGCCGCTGCTGGTGCACCGCCAGCGTGGCGACCTGCATCCGCAGACCCCGGCCCTGATCGAAAAGATCGCGACGGCCATCGAAAACGCTGACCTTGAGGCCTGGTTTGCGTCCACGCCAGCCGACTGGCTGGGTGCCGAGGCGGATGACTACGAGATGGTGCGCGATACGCTCGATGTCTGGTTCGACTCCGGCGTCACCCATGCCTGTGTGCTGACGCGTCGACCTGAGCTGGCGCGGCCCGCCGATGTCTATCTGGAAGGCTCCGACCAGCATCGTGGCTGGTTTCAGTCGTCGCTGCTGACGGCGGTCGGCATGACCGGCGCGGCACCCTTTCGGACGGTGCTCACGCACGGCTTCACCGTCGACGGGCAGGGCCGCAAAATGGCCAAGTCTTTGGGCAATGTCGTGCCGCCGCAGAAGGTGATCGACAAACTCGGCGCTGACGTTCTGCGTCTGTGGGTGGCGAGCACCGACTACCGTAGCGAGATGTCGGTCAGCGACGAGATCCTCAGTCGCACCGCCGACGCCTATCGGCGCATTCGTAACACCCTGCGCTACCTGCTCGCCAATCTGCATGATTTTGATCCCGCCCGCGACGCCGTGGCGAGCTCCGATCTGCTCGCCCTCGATCGCTGGATCCTCGATCAGACGGCGCAGGTGCAAGAGGCGGTCATCGCCGCTTTCGACGAGTTTCAGTTTCACCAGATCTACCATCGTCTGCACAACTTCTGTGTCGTCGAACTGAGCGGCTTTTACCTGGACATCATCAAGGACCGTCAGTACACCCTGCCGGCGGCCTCGCAGCCGCGGCGTTCGGCGCAGACGGTGCAATGGCATATCGCGCAGGCCATGGTGCGCTGGATGGCCCCCATCCTCTGCTACACCGCCGAGGAGATCTGGTCGTATCTGCCCGGGGTGAGCTCGCCGTCGGTGCATCTGCAGACCTGGTACGCCGACCTGCAGCGCTTGCCTGCAGACGCCGAGGGGGTGCTGAGCGCCGGTTTCTGGTCGCGTCTGCAGAGCCTGCGCGGCGTCGTCAACCGTGAGATCGAAGCGGCCCGGCAACGTGGTGAGCTGGGCTCGACCCTGACCGCCGAGGTGGATCTCTATCTCGACGCCGACTGGCTGCAGTCGCTGGCCCTGATCGGTGCGGAGCTGCGCTTTGTCCTCATCTGCTCGCAGGTCAATCTGCACCCGGGGGAGGGCGGTGTGCCCACTGAGCTGGCGGGCGTACGGGTGCAGATCAAGGCGCATGGCGGTGGCAAGTGTGTGCGTTGCTGGCATATGAGTGCGCAGCTGGGCCAGGATCCTCAGCATCCCGAGCTGTGTCCGCGTTGCCTGAGCAATCTGCAGGGACCCGGTGAGTCGCGGAGGTGGGCATGAGCTTCGCCAAGGCGGTTTTTCTGGGCATCGCCCTGCTGGTGCTGGTGCTCGATGCCTGGAGCAAGTCCTGGATCGTCCATCACATGGCGCTTTACCAGAGCATCGATGTGATCCCGCATCTGCTCGCCTTGACGCTGTTGCACAACACCGGAGCTGCCTTCAGCCTGCTCTACAGCGCCAGCGGCTGGCAGCGCTGGCTGTTTGCCGGCATCGCGCTGCTGGTCAGCAGCGGTTTGCTGGTGTGGATCGCCCGCTTGCGCCCCGGCATGGAGTTGCTGGGGGTGGCGATCAGCCTGGTGCTGGGCGGGGCTTTGGGCAATCTGCTCGATCGCTTGCGTCTCGGCTATGTGGTCGATTTCATTCACGTCTACCATGGCAGCTGGCATTTTCCGGCGTTCAATCTGGCGGACTCCGCCATCACCTTGGGCGCCATCCTGCTGTTGATCGACATGCTTTTTCTGGAGGCTCATCGCCATGACTGAGGTGATCGCTGCAGGCAGTCGGGTGACTTTGCATTTCACGCTCAGCCTGGCCGATGGCCAGCTCATCGACAGCACCCGACAGCGCGCGCAGGCCCCTTCCTTGACGATCGGGGACGGCAGCCTGTTGCCCGGTTTCGATGCGGTGCTCATCGGCCTGCGTGCAGGCGACCGGCGTTCGGTGATCTTGCCGGCGGAGGACGCCTTCGGGACCTGGAACCCTGCCAATGTCCAGCGCTTCGATCGCGCGCGTTTTGTCGATCTACCGACCGAGCCGGGCGCCGTGGTGTCCTTTGTCGACCCCGGGCGTACCGAACTGCCGGGGGTCGTGCGGCGGGTGATCGACGACCAGGTCGAGGTCGATTTCAACCATCCGCTGGCCGGCCGCGAGGTGGTCTTTGAGGTTGACATCCTGCGTGTGCAAGCCGCTGATGTGCAGGCGGTGCAATGGATGGGGGCTCACTGATGCGTATCCTGCTGGCCAACCCACGCGGCTTTTGTGCCGGGGTCGATCGTGCCATCGAAATCGTCAACCGGGCCCTCGAGGTCTTCGGGCCGCCTATCTACGTACGCCATGAGGTGGTGCACAACCGCTTCGTGGTCGATGATCTGCGCCGTCGTGGCGCCGTCTTTGTCGATGAGCTGGCACAGGTGCCTGACGCCGGCATCGTCATCTTCAGCGCCCATGGGGTGTCGCGTGCGGTGCAGGACGAGGCGGTCGCACGGGGTTTGCGGGTCTTCGATGCGACTTGTCCGTTGGTGACCAAGGTGCACCTCGAGGTGGCGCGCTACGCGCGTGCCGGCATGGAGAGCCTGCTGATCGGTCACGCCGGTCATCCCGAGGTCGAAGGCACCATGGGACAGTACGATACCGGCTACGGTGGCGCCATCTATCTGATTGAAGATGAAGAAGATGTCGAGCGCCTGCAGGTGCGTGATCCACAGCGTCTGGCTTTCGTCACCCAGACCACCTTGTCGGTGGATGATGCCGCGCGGGTCATCGCTGCCCTGAAGCGACGCTTTCCCGCCATTGCCGGACCGCGCAAGGACGACATCTGCTATGCCACCCAAAATCGTCAGGACGCCGTGCGCACCCTGGCGCAGCAGTGCGATCTGCTGCTGGTGGTCGGCTCGGTCACGTCCTCGAACAGCAACCGTCTGCGTGAGGTGGCGCAGCGCATGGGCACGCGCGCCTACCTGATCGATGGCGCCGAGGACATCCAGGCGTCGTGGCTGCAAGGCGCCCAGAGCGTCGGTGTCACCGCCGGGGCCTCGGCGCCGGAGGTGCTGGTGCAAGCCGTGGTCGAGCGTTTGCAGCAGCTGGGCGGGGATCAGGTTGAGGAGGTCGCGGGGCGTGCCGAATCCATCGTTTTCAGCATGCCCCGCGAACTGCGCATTCCGGTCGAGCCGGTCTGATCAGGCTTTAGGCTTGCGCTGGTCGCCGAAGAGGACCTCTTCGACGTAGCCGCAGAGGATGTGGCCGAGCAGGATGTGGCTTTCCTGGATGCGCGGGGTGTGCGTGGCCGGCACGCGCAGGGCATGGTCGACCATGCCCGGCAGCACACCGCCGGCGCCACACAGGGCGACGGTGAGCAGCCCCATGCTGCGTGCTTCTTCGACGGCGGTGACGATATTGCGGGAGTTGCCCGAGGTCGATATGCCGATGAACACGTCACCGGCGCGGCCTTGTGCCTGCACCTGGCGGCGAAAGACGTGCTCGTAGCCGTAGTCATTGCCGATGGCGGTGAGCATCGAGGTGTCGGTGTTGAGTGCGATCGAAGGCAGTCCGGGACGATCGAAGTCGAAGCGGCTGACGAACTCTGCGGCGATATGCTGGGCATCGGCGGCTGAACCACCGTTGCCGGCGATGAGGATCTTGTTGCCGGCGCGCAAGGCGGCGACACAGGCCTGGGCGACCTGCTCCAGGCTTTGCAAAAGTTGCCGGTCGGCCAGGACGGCTTGTTTGACGGCCAGCGAGTCTTCGATGCAACGGGTGATATAGCTCATGCTGCTCATGGTTCTTTCCTCATCCAGAGGCGTCTATTCTAGCCCAGGACGCCGGCGCATCCTAGGCTTGGCTGGCGGTCGATGAAAACGCCTGGCGTTTGGGGGGTTTATGTTTTGCTGTGCCGCGCCGATACCCTCTATACCGGCATCAGCTGTGATTTGCCGGCACGCTACGCCAAGCACTGTGAAGGCCGCGGCGCGCGCTATACGCGCATGTATCCGCCGCGCCAGATCCTGGCCTGGTGCCCCTGCGCCGATCGCGGCCAGGCGAGCCGGCTCGAGGCGCAGATCAAACGTATGAAACGGGATGAAAAATGGCTCTGGATAGAACAGCATCGATATACCGGCGACTGATGGTCCTCGCCGGCCTCACCCTGCTCCTCAGTGCTTGCGGCGGCACGACCGCCGCGAGCAGCAGCACGGGCAGCGCTTTGTCCTTGCAGATGCTGGCCGGCGCGCTGACGAGCCCACCCGGTCATGTCGATGGCACTGCGGCGCTGGCGCAGTTCAATGATCCGCAGGGCCTGGTCCGTGACAGCAGCGGGAACATCTGGGTGATCGATGATGCCAGCGTGATACGCAAGCTCAGCCCGCCAGGGCAGGTGAGCACCCTGGTCGGCAGCGCCGGGGTCACCGGCAGCAGCGACGGTCTTGGCGCTGCCGCCAGCTTCAATGCGCCGCGCGCTATCGCCATCGACCAGGCCGGTACGCTCTACGTCAGTGATACCGGCAACCAGACGGTACGCAAGATCAGCCCGTCTCTGCAGGTGAGCACCCTGGCGGGCAGCGCCGGGGTGCTGGGCAGCAGCGATGGCAGCGGCACGGCCGCCTCTTTCAACACCCCCTGGGGCATTGCGGTCGATAGCGGTGGCAATGTCTATGTCAGCGACAGCCTCAATCACACCCTGCGCAAGATCAGTCCCCTGGGGGTGGTGAGCACCCTGGCCGGCAGCCCAGGCGTCTCCGGCTATAGCGACGGCAGCGGTGCGGCAGCCCGTTTCAACGGGCCGCAAGGCCTGTGCATCGATGCTGCGGGCAATCTCTATGTGGCCGACACGGACAATCAGGTCGTACGCAAGGTCAGTCCGGCCGGGGTGGTGACGACCTTGGCCGGCAACGCCGGGGTGGCCGGCCGCAGCGACGGCAGTGCTGCTCAGGCTTTGTTCAATCAGCCGACCCAGGTGATGGTCGATGCGCAGGACGGGGTCTGGGTCTATGATGCGGGCGATGCCAGCTTGCGACGTATCGTCGCCGGGCAGGTCAGCACCGTGCTTTCCGCCAGCGCATCCAGCCAGGGTTTGAGCTTCGCGCAGCTGGCGCCCATCGCCGGGCTGGCGCTGGCCGGTAACGCCCAGATGGTGATGAGTGAAGCGTCGGGTGTCGTCCTGTTCACCGGCTGGACGCCGTGAGGCGCCAGCCGCTCGCGGTGGCGCAGGCTTGACCCTGCTCTTGCAGGTGGATCAGGTGGGCCTGCAGCGATAGCGCTGCGATCGGGTGCAGATGCACGGCGACGTCGTCGTAGACGCGCGGCAGCAAAGCTGTCAGCTCCTGGGCCTGCTGCTGCAAGGCGGCACGCACCTTGGCCTCGCGGTCACGACGATGACGGAGGGTGGCGGCGACGATGGCGAGGGCCTCGCTCATCGCGGCGCCATGGCCAGGCAGCAGCCGGCGCAGCGGCAAGTCGAGCAGACGCTGCAGGGACTGCATATAACGACCCATATGCCCGTAAGGCGGGATGATGACCACGGTGGAGCCGGTGATCAGATGATCGCCGGTCAGCAGGTCGCCGCTGCTGGGCCACCAGAAGCAGCAGTGATTGTCGACATGCCCTGGGGTATGGATCACGCGCAGTGAGCCGCGGTCGCAGGCGATGTCGTCGCCGTCCTGCAGGCGACGGATGTCGAGGCCCTGCACCTGCAAACCGTCCTCGGGATGGGCGGGCATGGCGTAGATGGGGGCATGGGTCTGCGCCTGGAGCTGGGCGGCTGCGGCGGCATGGTCGCGGTGCAGATGGGTCAGCACGATGCCACACACCTGCGCCTGCAGCGCATCGACCGCGGCGAGCAGGCGACCGCTCTGTTCTGGCAGGTCGGGACCGGGATCGACCAGCAGCAGCTGGCGATGGCCGATCAGGTAAGACTGCGTACCGGCGCCGGTCATCAGGCCAGGGTTGTTGGCGCGCAGGGTATGGATGTCGGCGCCCAGGTTTTGCAGCTCATGTGACATCGGTGCGACTCCGTCGCGCCGGGCGCAGGTGAAGCGCGCGCGCACGCAGCTGGCCACAAGCCCCTTCAACGTCCTGGCCGGCGCTTTGCCTGACCTTGGTCAGTATGCCCTGACTTTGCAAGGCGCGGACCATGCTGACGATGCGCTCGCCGGCCGGCCTCTGGTAGGGGTCGAGAGCGCCTTCGCCACTGCTGTTGTAGGGGATCAGGTTGAGAATCATGTACTTGCCGCGCAGGAGTTCGATCAGGGCGTCGACTTCATCGGCACCATCGTTGATGCCGGCGAGCAGCGTCCACTGCAGCTGGATGGGGTAGCCGACCTGCTCGGCGTAGGCTTGGGCGCGTTCGAGCAGTTCCACCACCGGTATGCGTGGGGCGTGCGGCAACAGCTGCTGCCGCCGTTCGTCGTCGGTGCTGTGCAAGGACAGCGCCAGAGCGGGTTTGACCTGCATCTGCGGCAGGCGGCTAAAGACGCGATCGTCGCCGACGGTGGAAAACACCAGGTTCTTGTGGCCGATGTCGGCAGCACGGCCGAGCAGTTCGATGGTGGCGATGACATTGTCGATGTTGTGCGCCGGTTCGCCCATCCCCATGAAGACGACCTTCCTGATCGGCTTGCTGCGCCGCGCCTGCACCACCTGCGCGAGCATTTCCAGGCTGCTCAGCTGGCGGAGCAGGCCGCTGCGGCCGGTCATGCAAAACCGGCAACCCACCGCACAACCGACCTGGCAGGACAGGCACAGGCCATCGCGGGGCAGCAGCACGCTCTCGATCAGTTGGCCGTCGTGCAGGGCGTAAAGCCGGCGCACCGAACCGTCATTGCCGGGGTGTTCCGACTGCAGGCGCAGCAGCTGTTGCAGTTCCTCGGTCAGCCCAGGGAGGGCCTGGCGCAGGCGCAGCGGAAAGGCCTGCGCGCCTGGCTGGCGGCGGCTGCCGGTCTCCAGCGGCAGGGCGTGCAGCCAGGCGCGGAGAACGGCGTCACGATGGGCGGGTTTAGCGCCAAGCTCGGCCAGGCGATGTTCAAGGTCGGTGATCTGCATGCCCGACATACTAACACGCACGGCCGTCGTTCAAGCGGCGCGCCTGCCACATCGCCAGGGTCGCGGCCCGCAAGCCCTGTTTGATGTCGCTGTAGGTGGCGCGATGGCGTTGTGCCATCTGTTCGGCAAACTCGAGGCTGTGGTGAAAAAGCCGGTCGGCAGGATGGATCTGGTCGACCAGCTGCAGGCGCAGGGCTTCGCTGCCTTGGCAGACGGCGGCGGTCAGCGCCATTTCCCAGAGGCCACGGCTGTGCGGCGCCTGGTGCAGGACGGCGAGCATGGCCGGGGTGTAGGGCATCTTCAGCTTGAGTTGCGACAGGCTCAGGCGCGCGCCTTCGTCACGCATCAGCCGAAAGTCGCAGGCAAAGGCGAGGAGCGCGCCGGTCGCGTAGCAGTCGCCATGCAGGCAGGCGATGGTCGGCAGATTGCACAGCGACAGACGCAGCAAAAGATCTTCGAGCTTGCTGATGCACAGGCGATGGTCGACCTCGTCCTGGGTCATCAGCCAGGGTAGATCGATACCATTGCACCAGGTGCGTGGATGCTCGCCACAGAGCATGAGGGCGGCGTTGTCGTTGCTGTTTTCGATGTTGTCGAGGGCTGCGTCCAGATCCTCAAGGTCGCTGCTGTCCAAACCCCCTTCCGGGTGGGCCGAGCTGAGGCTGAGTATCCATACCGGCCCTTGGCGATGCAGACTGATTTGCTTCATGGCCATCCATCGATATCATGTCTTGTCCCACAAGTTTAGGGGCTCTATGGCGGTCTGTGAATGCCAAGCAGGAGAGTCGACATGCTCATTTTATTATCACCGGCGAAAAGTCTGCAGATGCAGGCCCTGCCCAGCGATCCGCCGCTGACCCAGGCGCGCTCCCTGGCGGCCAGCGAGCGCCTGATCGAAGAGCTGCGCCGGCTGACGCCGGCTGCGCTGGCGTCGCTGATGTCCCTCAGTGACAAGCTGGCGGCGCTCAATGTGGCGCGTTACGCGCAGTGGACGCCGACACCGGCAGCTGGCGCCTGCCGGGTTGCGGCCTTGGCTTTTGCCGGCGACGTCTACACCGGCTTGCAGGCTGCGCACTGGGACGCTGCGCTGTGGGCGCGTGCGCAGCAGCGCTTGCGGATCCTGTCGGGTCTCTATGGGCTGCTGCGGCCCCAGGACGCGGTGCAGGCTTATCGCCTGGAGATGGGAACGACGCTGGCGGTCGCTGCCTGCGCCGATCTTTATGCCTACTGGCGGCAGGACATCCGCCAGCTGCTGCAGGCCGATCTTGCTGCCGCTGGCGGCGGACCGCTGGTCAACCTGGCCTCGCAGGAATATTTTCGTGCCGTCGATGTGGCGGCGCTGGACGTGCCGGTGCTGGCGCCGCGTTTTCTCGACGCACGCGCCGACGGGCCTTATCGCATCGTCAGCTTCTACGCCAAGAAGGCGCGCGGCCTCATGGCCGACTGGATCTTGCGCCAGCAACCCCAGCGCGACGAGGATCTGCAGGCTTTTGCGGTCGAGGGCTATCGCTATCTGGCTTCGCTGTCGACCGCCGGGCAGCCGACCTTCGTGCGCCGTCTGCCCTAGGCGAGGGCCGCTCTGACCCGGTCTTCCGCTTCGTTGGCAAAGAGGGCCGGGTTTGGGGTGGACTACGGCCAGGCGGGCTCTGCTCTTCTATGCAAAATCTGATAAAATAGCCAGCTTCGATCGACTACAGTTGAGATGAGGCCATGAGCGACGCTGCCACCTTGAAATCCCTTTCCGATGATCATTTCGGTCGCTGGAAGCACCGCGAGGCCCTGGCGGAATCGATGATCCCGGTGATCGGCAAGCTGTATCGGGAGCGCAATGTCGTCGTCGCCGTCTACGGCCGCAGCCTGGTCAACCAGTCGGTGATCCAGATCCTCAAGCACCACCGGCGGGTGCGTATGATCGCCGGCGACCTGTCGGCGGTGGACACCTATCCTCTGCTGATGGCCATGCAGGAGCTCGACCTCGGGCCCTGCCGCATCGACATCGGCAAGCTGGCGGTGCAGTACCGTGAAGAGGCCCATGGCATGAGCCCGCTCGATTTCCTGCGTCAGCAGCTGGCGCCGAGCCTGGGCGGACAGGTCGAGACCCATCCCACCGACGTCGTGCTCTATGGTTTTGGCCGCATCGGCCGTATGCTGGCGCGTCTGATCATCGAAAAAGCCGGTGGTGGTGAGGGCCTGCGCATCCGCGCCGTGGTCGTGCGCCGTACCGCCGAGGGCGATCTGCAAAAGCGCGCCTCGCTCCTGCGTCGTGACTCTGTGCACGGGGCTTTCGACGGCACCATCGCCGTCGATGAAGAGAACGATGCGATCATCGCCAATGGCAACTACATCAAGGTCATCTACGCCAATGCGCCGGAAGACATCGACTACACCCGCTATGGCATCAACAACGCCATCCTCATCGACAATACCGGTAAGTTCAAGGATCAGGCCGGCCTCGGACGCCATCTCAAGTGCCCAGGCATCGCCCGCGTGCTGCTGACCGCCCCTGCCAAGGGGGATATCAAAAACGTGGTGTTCGGTGTCAATGACGCTGATATCGGTCCCGAGGACCTGATCTTGTCGGCGGCCTCCTGCACCACCAATGCGATCACGCCGGTGCTCAAGGTCATCCATGACCATTTCGGCATCATCAGTGGCCATGTCGAGACGGTGCATAGCTTCACCAATGACCAGAATCTGATCGACAACTACCACAAGTCGGATCGCCGTGGCCGTTCTGCGGTGCTCAATATGGTCATCACCGAGACCGGTGCGGCCAAGGCTGTCGCCAAAGCCCTGCCCGAGCTGGCCGGCAAGCTGACCGGCAACTCCATACGCGTGCCGACGCCGAATGTGTCCCTGGCGATCCTCAATCTGGCCTTGCCGCGTGAGGTCAGCCGTGAGGAAATCAATGAGTTCATGCGTGACATCGCGCTCACCTCGCGCTATCAGCGGCAGATCGACTACACCAATTCCAGCGAAGTGGTGTCGACCGACTTTATCGGTTCGCGCGCGGCCGGGGTGTTCGATGCGCAGGCGACCATCGTCAACGGCCATCACGTGACCATGTACATCTGGTACGACAATGAAGTGGGTTACAGCTGTCAGGTCGTGCGTATCGTCGAAGATATCGCCGGCATCCGCTATCAGACCTACCCGGCCTGAGTTCCCTGCTCGTCGCCGGGGGCAGGCCCCCCGGCGATCGAAGCCCGCCGCCTAGAAGGCCACCAAAGGTCCGCTGTAGCTACGCCCGGCGTAGACGAAGTTGCCGTTGTTGTTGATGATGCTGGCGACGCTGCGGCCAAAGAAAAACGGTAGTCCCAGCACCAGGGTGCTGTCGTTGGGGGCCGGCGCCGCCAGGTCGTCGAAAGCCGCCATATTCGGTGCGGCATTGAACAGGTTGCTGGCGTTGGCGAGGAGGATGGCAAAGCTGGCCTTCTGCGCGCTGGTGTCGGTGACGGTGACGACAGGGTTGAGCGTCGAGGCCGGGCAGCTGAAGCCGTAACCGGCACTGCTCTGTGGGCAAGGCGGCATCAGCGAGGTGCCCAGCTCGTAGACGCTGGTGCCGCTGTCGGTATAAGCCGTCGTGTAGGTGCTGCTGCTGCCGGTGGCCGTCGCGCTCGCCAGTTGCCCGCTGCCGGGATCCAGGGTCAACACCTGGGTACCGCTCGGCAGGGTGTTGTTGGCCTGGGTGTTGACGCCCAGCAGCATCTCACCACTGACGCTGGATGCGCCGGTGGCGGCGATGGCCGGCAACTGGATGAGCACCCCATTGTTGTCCTGGGCGAGCATGTTCACGGGATTGCTCACCTGCGAGCTGACCGGCAGCGTCTGCAAGGGCGTGGTACATAGGACATCGCTGCAGTCGTAGTAGGGGTTGGGGGTGCAGCCGTAGGGACCACAGTCCTCGGCGAAGACACCGACGCCGAGGATGCCGTTGGCCTGCAGGGTGCTCAGGGTGTTCTCGGCGGTGTTGTTGGTGCTGTTGTTGCTGCAATTGCCGGGGATCAGACCGGTGTTGACGCCGATGACCTGGACCGGGACGGAGGCTGCGGTCTCGCCGCCCAAAACCACATCGGCGCGATTGACGCTGCCCCAGCTGTAGCCATCGGCGAACTGGGTGCACTCGTAGACGCTGGAGGTGCCGTCGGTGACCGCCGGCAGCGGCAGGTTCAGCTCGCCGCCGGCGCCATTGCTGCTGCTGAGCAGCCGCAAACCGACCGAGCCGGTGTCGACGAGGACATGGTCGATGACCTGGCACTGGCTGCTGTTGGGCAGACAGACCTTGACGCTGGTGAACAGGCCGTTGAGGTAGACCGGAAAGTTGCTGTTCTGCTGGACCAGGCTGGGGACGCCACCGTCGACGACGACCGACATGACATTGCTGCCGCTGCTGGTGTTGGCCAGTCCGGTCGCGTTGCTGTTGATGATGGTGCTGCCCGGCGTGACGCCACTGCCTCCGCAGGCGCTCAACAGCAGTGACAGGCAGCAGCAGAACATGACGATGACTTTAGGCATGGTGAGGGCTCTCTTAAGGGAGGCTGAGGGCTTGGTTAGGAACTTGCGCCGGCCACTGGCCGGGCAGGTAGGCATAGCCGGAGAACTGCCGCAGATAGGAGCGTGAGTGCAGGACCAGATCCGGGCTGACCAGGTCAAAACGATGATGGTCGGGATGCCGGCGATGCACGTTCTGCAGTTCGCTGGCATAGCTGCCGAGCACCTGGCGCAGGGGCAGGGGGGCGGCCCCTTGCCAGCTCAGGGCAAAGATGCGGCCGTGGACGTCGGCAAACTCATGGACGCTGACCCCCTGGGGATTGTGGTAGTCATAGCGGCTGTAGTGTGCATAGGGCTGGACCACCAGCTCGCCCGTACCGGCGCTGCGGGCGTGCGGCAACTGGCTGATATCGCCGCCGAGCATGGCCTGGGCGGGCAGGCAGGACAGCCATAGGCAGGCTCTCAGTAATCGGCTCGTTATGCTCATCATCGTGCTCCTTGCTGTTCCTGTAACTGTTTTTGCAACGCGGCGATACGGGCCTTCTGGGCGGCGATCAGGGTGGCGCTGTCCGTCAACTGGGCGTCGAGATCCTGCTTGCGTGAGCGCAGGTCCTCCTGTTCGGCGCGCGAGCGGTCGACCGCCTCATCGACCAGGGCGGGGTTGAGTGTCCCCGCTGCAGCCTGCTTGGCGACCATCGGCAGCGCTGCCGGGTGCGGATGCGCCACGGCCGGCGCCGTAGGGGGCGGCGGCACCGAGCGGCCGAGCAAGACCAATATGAGCATCACCAGGATGACGAGACCGAGTAGAAAGCTTTTGAAGTAGCGCATGTCAGGGTCGTCCTCGACCGGTTGGTACAGCTTCTTAGTATAATCAAGTGTGCGGGCGGCTGTCCTGAAGCTTGCGCGCATAAACCTGTCAGCATGTGAAGTCGACTCCAGTATAATGACCTGAGACGGTCATTTCAGGACGAGGAGCTGCGCAGCATGGGTGCTATACACGAGGATGTACTGTATTTTTTTCGCACCCGAGGCTTAAGCCTGCTGGTCTATGGATTGCCGGCGATTGTGCCCATCTCGATCTGGCAGGGCTATGTGAACGGGCAGCGCGCGTCCTTGCCGGCGCTGCACAGCGGCGGCATGCCGCCGCAGCTGTCGGCAGGCGTGATGTTGCCCAGCCTGGTCGCCGGGCTGATCTACACCGGCCTGATGATGATCCTGATCGACACCTACTCGCGTGGTCTGCAGCCGAATCTACGCAGCCTCTGGGCGCAGGCCATCCATCGTGGCCCCTATCTGTTTGCCGTTCAGGTGCTGCTGGGCATCGCCTCCTTTTTGGCCGCCATTCCGCTGATCATCCCGGGTTTTTATGTCGCCGGTCGCCTGCTCGATGTGCAGGTGCAGGCGCCTTTGTCGGAGGCCGGCGTATGGGCGATGATGCGTCAGAGCTGGCGGGAGACCCAGGGCTACGGCTGGTCCTTGATCGGAGGTTATGCCTTGTGGTTGCTCCTGCCCTTGAGCGTAGGCATCTTGCTGCAGGCTTTGATCAGCCACCTCTTGCCGGCGCATGGGCCACTCACCTGGGCGATGCTCAGCCTGAGTTACGCCCTGTCGATGTTCCTCGACCTCCCCTCCTGGGTTTTTCTTTACCGGCACCGTCAGTTGCGCGCTGCGCAGGGCGTCCGCTGAGCCTCAGCGATGCGCATACTCTACGCCGAGGACGATGACGACCTGGGCTATGCCCTGGGGCTCATGCTCGAGAAGCTGGGCTACAAGGCCGATCATGCCAGGGAGGGGCGTGAGGCCGATCTGATGCTGAGGACGCAGAGCTACGATCTGCTCATTCTCGATTGGGGTCTGCCTTATCTCGACGGTATTGAGGTCCTGCGGCGTTTGCGAGCCAGGGCGCAGACCCTGCCGGTGATCCTGCTGACCGCCAAGGATGAGGTTGAAGACCGCGTACGTGGCCTCGACGCCGGCGCCGATGACTATCTGGCCAAGCCCTTTGCCATGAGTGAGCTGGCCGCACGGGTACGGGCGCTGTTGCGTCGTGGCAACGCCGGCAGCGCACTCTTGCAACATGCCCATCTGTGCCTGGATACGGCGGCGCGCACCGCCCAGCTGGCCGGCCAGCCGCTGGCCCTGACGGCGCGCGAGTTTGTGCTGCTCGAGCGGCTGCTGCTGCAGGTCGGCAAGGTGGTCAGCAAACGTGAACTGGTCGATCGCTTCAGCGACTGGGATCATGAGCTTGGCGACAATGCCATCGAGGTGGCTATTTTCAGACTACGCCGCAAGCTGCAGGGAGCGGGGATCGTCATCACGACGGTGCGCTCCCTGGGCTACCGCATGGAGGCTTGAGCATGTCGGTGCAGCCTTCGATACGCCGGCGCCTGCGCCTCTGGCTGCTGCCCTCGCTGCTGGCGGTGCTGCTGCTATCGGCGGTGAGTGCCTACTACCGTGCCGTTGAAATCTCCAACACCGTCTATGACCGCGCGCTTTACGATGGGGTGTTGACCCTGGGCATCCTGGTGCACGTCGATCATGGGCGTGTACACGTCGATGTGCCCCCGGTGGCGCGACGCATGCTCGAGGTCGATCCTCTCGACACCATCTATTTCACCGTCAAGGACGAGCAGGGACATACCCTGCAGGGCGATGCGCAACTGCCCCTGCCTTACGGCCGGCTGCGCAAGGACGACAAACCGGTGTTCTACGATGCACGCATCGATGAGCAGCCGGTACGGGTGGCCTGTGTGCGCATACAGCCTCTGGGCCATGCGCCAGCCGTTCTTCTGGCGGTCGCCGAAACCCTGAAAAAACGGCGGCAGATGCAGCAGAGCATCCTGCGCGAGAGCATCGCACCGCAGTTTCTCTTTCTGGGCCTGGCTCTCGGGCTGCTGTGGTGGGCGATGCGTCGGGCCTTGCAGCCGCTGGACCTGTTGTCACAAAGCATGGACAGCCGCTCTGCCCTCGATTTTACCCCCCTCGATGTGGCGGGCATGCCCGGGGAGATCCGTCCCCTGGGGGAGGCCTTCAATGGCTTGATCCGCCGCTATGCCGCCAGTTTTTCGCTGCAGCAGCGCTTTACCGCCAATGCCGCGCATCAGCTGCGCACGCCGGTGGCGGGTATGCGGGCGATGATCGAGGCGCAGATGCTCGACCAGCCGGAGTCCAGCTGGACGCCGCTGCTGCGGCGCTTGCATCAGTCCACCCTGCGTCTGACCCGTCTGGTCCAGCAGCTGCTTTTGCTGGCACGAGCCGAGCCCGGTAATGCCCGCGCCCATCAGAGCTTCGATATGGCGGCGTGGCTGGAAGAGGTCTTGCGTGAGGTGCAGCGGGGTGGCGCCGGAGCACGTCTGCGCTGGAGCGCGCAGGCACAGCTTGCTGAAGGCGACGCCGCCATGCTCGGGGAGATGCTACGCAACTTGGTCGACAATGCCCTGCGCTACAGTGGGCCGGAGTCTCCGGTCGAGGTTCATCTGCGTACGGAACAGGGTCGCGCGCTGATCGTGGTGGAGGACCGTGGCCCGGGTATCGCCCAGGACGAGGTGCATCGCATCTTTGAACGTTTTTATCGCAGCGCCGCCGGGGGGGGCGAAGGCACTGGACTGGGGCTGGCCATCGTCAAGGAAATCGCTGACGCTCATGCCATCCAGATTCAGGTGCAAGCGCGCAGCGACGGGCCGGGCAGCCGTTTCATCCTGCGCTGGCCGCTGCCGTCCTGAGGGCTCAGTCGTCCGCCTGGGCTTCGTCCTCAGGATCGGTCAGCCACAGGCCAAGGTCGATCAGACGGCAGCGTTCGCTGCAAAAGGGGCGGTATGGATTGTTCTGCCAGACAGTCAGCTGCCGGCAGCGGGGGCAGTTGTAGCGGCTTTCAGGCTGGCTCAGAGAGCTGGTTTGCAGGTAAGCGGCATGCAGGCGTTCGAGTTCGGCGTAGAACTGCTCGCGGTCGCCGTCGTTGAGCAGCACGTCATCGGCACGCGCACGGCGACGTTCACGGCTCCACTGGCTGGCGATGATCGCCTGCACCTGTCCGATATCGCCACCATCGCGTTTTAAAGTGCGCTCCAGTTGCAAGGACTCGGGTGCATCGATGAGCAGGGTGCGTTGACAGAAGTCGGCCTGCCCGCTTTCAAACAGCAGGGGCGAGACAAGGACGCTGTAGCTGCTTTGACTGCGGGCCAGCTGGGTGCTGATGCAAGCGCGGATCAAAGGATGCAGCAAAGCCTCCAGCCAGTGTTTTTGCGCCTCATCCTGAAAGATGATGCGACGCAGTTGCGCGCGTTGCAGGGCGCCTCCAGCGTCGAGGATGTCGGCGCCAAAGTGTTCGGCGATGGCCGCAAGTGCAGGACAGCCGGGTTCGACCACCTGACGCGCACAGAGGTCGGCGTCGATGATATCGATGCCCAGGGAGGCCAGGTAGTCACTGGCCAGGGTTTTGCCGCTGCCTATGCCGCCGGTGAGGCCGAGCACCCACTTAGCCATGGCCGTAGAGCCAGCTCATCAGCGGATGGTATTCAATCATGACCACGTAGCCGGCGATGGCCAGATAGGGGCCGAAGGGAAAGGCCAGGCTGCGCCGGCGCACGATCAGATACGCGATGCCCGCCACGGCGCCCGTCACCGAGGCGAGCAGCAGGATGAGCGGTAGGCCTTGCCAGCCCATCCAGGCGCCGAGGGCGGCGAGCAGCTTGAAGTCCCCATACCCCATGCCTTCTTTGCCGGTGAACAGGCGAAACAGCCAGTACACCGACCACAGCAAGAGGTAGCCGAGTGCTGCGCCGAGGATGGCGTCCGGCGCGGCGACGTAGACATGGCGGGTATTGAGCAGCAAGCCCAGCCAGAGCAGGGGCAGGGTGAGGTCGTCAGGAAGCAGCTGGTGTTCAAAGTCGATGATGGTGCAGGCGATCAGCGTCCACAGCAGGAGCAGGGCAAAGAAGGTCGGCCAGCCCAGGCCCATCTCCATGACCAGCACCAGGGACAGCATGGCGGTGCCCAGTTCGACCAGGGGATAACGCGCCGAGATCAGCGACCGGCAATGCGCGCAACGGCCGCGCAAGGCCAGCCAGCTCAGGAGCGGGATGTTTTCATGCCAGCGTATCGGTTCATTGCAGTGCGGGCAGTGCGAGCCGGGCAGGCACAGATTGAAAGGCAGCGGCCGGTCTTCGGGCCAGGGCTCGCTGCCGTTTTGTTCGAGCAGGGCGCGGCAATCGGCCTGCCAGCGGCGCTCCAGCATCAGGGGCAGGCGGTAGGCGACGACGTTGAGAAAGCTGCCTACACAGAGGCCCACCAGCCAGGCATAGACGGCCCATACCACCGGGTTATCAAAAAAACCGTGCATCAGACCACCGAGCCCATCTGGAAGATAGGCAGATACATGGCGATGATCAGTCCACCGACGAGGACACCGAGTATGGCCATGATCAAGGGCTCCATCAAGGCGGTCATGCCGTCGACCATGTTGTCGACTTCAGCCTCGTAGTAGTTGGCCACCTTGTCGAGCATATCGTCGAGTTTGCCGGATTCTTCGCCGATCGACACCATTTGCAGGGCCATGGCGGGAAACAGCGAGGTGATGCGCATGGAGAAGGCCAGCTGCTGACCGCTGGCGACATCATCGCGTATACGCAAGATGGCGTCGCGATAAAGGCTGTTGCCAGCGGCCCCCGCGCAGGACTCGAGGGCTTCGATCAAGGGCACACCGGCAGCGAAGGTGGTCGCCAGGGTGCGGCAATAGCGCGCCACCACCGCCATGAAGGTCAGTTTGCCGACGATGGGCAGTTTCAGCACCAGGCGATCGAGTATCGCCACAAAGGCGGGCGAGCGTTTTTTCAGCTCGAGGAAGCCGACGATGATGGCGGCGACGACCACGGCTACAAAAATCCCGTCTTTTTGCAGGTAGTTGGAGAGATGGATCACCATTTCGGTGAAGGCCGGCAGGCGGGCGCCAAAACCGTTGAAGAGGGTCTCGAAGGTGGGGACGACCTTGACCAGCAGGATGACCGAGACGATGACGGCGACGACGATGACCGCCATGGGGTAGCGCAAGGCCTTCTTGATCTTGGTCTTGAGCAGCTCGCTCTTTTCCTTGTAGGTGGCAATACGATCGAGCATGGTCTCCAGGGCGCCGGATTGCTCGCCTGAAGCCACCAGGCTGACAAACAGGTCATCGAAGAGCAGCGGGTATTTTTTCAGGGCGCCGGCAAAGTTTTCACCGCCTTCGACCGCTGCTTTGATACCGAGCACCACCTCGCGCATGGAAGGGTTGTCGAGGCCGTCGGCGACGATCTCGAAAGACTGCACCAGCGGGACCCCGGCCTTCATCATGGTCGCCAGCTGACGGACGAAGATCGCCACCTCCATGGGGGTGATCTTTTTCTTGCCGCTGAGGAAAGGGATGTTGATAGGCTCAGACTTTTTGCTGACGCGATCGGCATTGATGCCCTGTTTGCGCAACTGGGCTTTGACCAGGGCGACACTGCGCCCCGGTATGACACCGCTGACCTTGCTCCCGCGACGATCGATGCCCGAGTAGCTGTAGTTCTTGATGGTGTTGGTATCTTCAGCCATATTCGCTCACATCAGTCCGTGGTCACCCGCAATACTTCCTGCAGGCTGGTTACCCCCGCCATGACCTTTTTCAGGCCCGATCGGCGCAGGTCGTCGAATCCTTCAGCGCGTGCTTGATCAGCGATCATAATCGAATTGCCCTCCTCCATGATAATTCGTTGGATGGCAGGTGTCACTTTCATCACTTCATAAATGCCGACACGTCCTTTATAGCCGTCTTTGCACTTCGGACAAGAGCCCGGCTCGTAAAGCTGGAAGCCTTTGGCAATATCCTCTTCGGTAAAGCCGACCTGGCGTAAGGACTCGGCCGGCACCTGTATGGGCTTGCGGCATTCCATGCACAGGCGACGCGCCAGGCGCTGCGCAATCACCAGATTGACCGAGGTGGCGACGTTGAACGAGGGTACCCCCATGTTGCGCAGACGGGTCAGGGTTTCCGGAGCCGAGTTGGTGTGCAGGGTCGATAGCACCAAGTGGCCGGTCTGTGCCGCTTTGACGGCGATCTCCGCCGTTTCCAGGTCGCGAATTTCGCCGACCATGATGACGTCGGGGTCCTGACGCAAGAAGGCTTTCAAGGCCGAGGCAAAGGTCAGGCCGACTTTGTTGTTGACATTGACCTGGTTGACCCCTTCCAGATTGATTTCGACGGGGTCCTCGGCGGTGGAGATGTTGGTGTCCGGCTGGTTGAGAATGTTGATCCCGGTGTACAGCGACACCGTCTTGCCTGAACCGGTCGGTCCGGTGATGAGCACCAGTCCCTGTGGTTTTTCCAGAGCCTCCATGTAGAGGGCTTTCTGTTCGGGCTCGTAGCCCAGTGCGTCGATGCCGAGTTTGGCGCTGGAGGCATCGAGGATACGCAAGACCAGCTTCTCGCCGTACAAGGTGGGCAAGGAGCTGACACGAAAGTCGATGCTATGGCCGGGCCGTAGCTTGAGCTTGATGCGGCCATCCTGGGGGACGCGTTTTTCGGCGATGTCGAGCCGGGACATCACCTTCAGGCGTGAGGAGAGATTTTTGGCCAGCTGCACCGGCGGCCGGGCTATTTCACGCAAGACGCCATCGATACGATAGCGCACCCGATAGACCTTCTCATAAGGTTCAAAGTGCAGGTCGGAGGCGCCGCTGGCCACCGCATCGAGCAGCATTTTCTGGATGAAGCGCACCACCGGGGCATCTTCTTCCCCGGATCGGGCGGTCTCGTCCTTGCCCTCATCGCTGCTCTCTTCACCGCCCTCAAACTCGAGATCGCCATAGCTGTCATCGGCGCCTTCGAGCAGACTGCTCATGTTCTTGTAGGTGTTGTCTATGGCCGCTTGCAGCTTGTCCTCTTCGACCAGGACATTGATGACACTCAGCTGCGTTGTGAAGGCGATGTCGCGCAGAGCCCCCTGATGGGTTGGGTCGGTCAGAGCGACAAAGAGGCGCCGTCCGCGCTGGTAGAGCGGCAGGCAGCCATACTTTTTGACCAGCTTCTCGTCGACCAGGTTCTTCGGCGCCTGGCTCATGTCCATGGCCGATAGATCAAAAACCGGGTCGCCAAACTCCAGGGAGGCGGCACGGGCGATGTCCAGCGGTTTGGCCAGGCCCTTGGCGACCAGATAGGCGGTCAGGCGTACCTGCTCGCGTGCCGAGGCGGCGATAGCGTCATTGGCCGTCGCTTCGGTGATGACATTTTCCATGACCAGGCGACGGGCCAGACCGGTCATGACACTGGCGGGTGCTGCCATGCGCAGTAACCTTCGATCAATAAAAAAAATTTATGTGCTAAATCTACTCTAGCTGCCTTGTGCAAGAATAGTGCTAATGCAGGTGGCGGCATGGGATTGATGCAATTTTGTACATAAAATACACAGCTTTTAGCCCATTTTGCGTAACAAGGCGCAATGTGGCCCGCCCACAGGCTGCGCCATGCTGAAGTCCTGGCGACAGGTCGGCTGGGTGAGCCTGGGGGTGCCGGCCGCCCGTGGGGTCTATCTGCTCTTCGTGATGAGCCTGGCGCGGGTCTATGGTGCCAGTGGACTGGCTGATGCGGCTTTCTTTGTCGCCGGCATGCTGGCTTTGGTGACGTCTGCTTTGTCCGGCATCAGCGATGCCGTTCTGATCCCCGCGCTCTTGCGCGCCGAGCATGAGGTCGAGGCGGCTGCCCGTCTGCGTTTTGTGCAAAGACGGCTGTGGGCTGGCGCTGTGGTGCTGACCGCGGCGACGGTGCTGTTCCTGCATCTGCGCTGGCCGGGCATGCCGGCTTGGCTCTATGCCCTGGCCGCCTTGCCGCTGATGGCGGTCTCGACCGCCATCCAGGTCGCGCAAATGGTCCGACATGGCCGTCTTTTGCGCTCCCAGGCCGGGCACTTTGTCGCCGGCTTGGTTCTCATCCCCTGTGTCTATATTGGGGTGCCCAGCCCCTCGCGTATCGTCGCCCTGCTGCTCGGCTACGAAGCCTTGCGCTGGCTGTCGACGCTGGGTTTGAGCGCAGCCGGATCACGGCCTGTCGATCGGGTCGCCTTGCCGCAGGAGCAGCAGAGGCAGCTCTGGCGAGCCGCTTTAGGGCAGTTGGGTAGCTATATGCTCAGCGCCTTGCCGGGTCTGATCAGCCTCTATCTGGCGCGGGGCATGGACCATGGGCTGGTCAGCATGCTCGAGTACCTCAACCGTCTGTGGGCGGCGGCGACCCTGGTTTTTGCCGGCTATCTGCTGTATCTGATGAGCCGCTTCAAGGCGGTCCTGCAGGAGGATATCGATGCCGCCTATGTGCAGCGCAGCGTCCAGCGTATCCTGGTCATGAGCCTGATCGCCCTGCCTTGTGCCTGGGGAGGCTGCGTTTTTCTCGCCTATTTCTGGTTTGACCCTCGCGTCTGGTCGGCGCCACAGCTTCATCTTTGGATCGCCAGCTCAGCCATCTATTTCCTTGCCTTGCCGGCCTATCTCGTCGGTATGATCTATGTGCGCTGGGCCAATATGAGCATGCAGACCCGCGTGGTTTTTACCGCCGTTTTGCTCAATCTGGTCGGCTATCTCGGCGCCATCATCCTGTTGCACGGAGCGGGGCTCAAGGGTTTGGTGCTGTCTTTTGTCGTCGGTCAGTATGTTCAGTGCGCGGTGCTGTATCGGCTCTATCGGCGGCGCGTTGATCCGGCCCGGCGCTAAGTCTCAAACCAGGGGAGCGGCGGCCGCGGTGTTCGTGCCGCGAATAAAAAATCCGCCGCCGTCCGGTAGGGCCAGCATTTTCTCCGGCTTGTCGGCCAGATAGCCATCGATGGCTGCGGTGGCGCCGGGGCAGGTGGAGCAGCCATAGTCATCGCATACAAAGACGGCTCCAGGCGGCATCCTGGGGTAGAAAAATTCGATGCTGTCGAGGGTGGGCTGGTAGAGGTCGACATCGACATGGATGAAAGCGAAGCTTCTCTGCGCGACCTCGGGAAAGCGCTGCGGTATCCAGCCCTGCATCAGTTCGACCTTGCCGAGACGGGCGAGGTTGCTGCGCACCTGGTCCAGACTGACCGAGAGGTCGCCGGAAGACCAGTGTTGTCCATCGATGGCATCCGGCTGGGACAGGCCAGCGTAGGAGTCAAAAGCAAAATGTGTGCGTGGATAAGCCGCCGTGCGATTGGCGCAGAGGATAAGGTGCGAGCTGGCACCCTTGTAGACGCCGCATTCCGCCGTGTCGCCGGCGATCCCTTCGATCAGGCGCAAAAGCTGATACAGCATCCAGCGACGGTCGGTGTTCAGACGTTGCAGTTCGTCATAACGCTGCAGGTAGCGGGTGAAGTCCTGGTTGTCCCACCAGTCGAGCTGTATCCACTTGAAGCGGTAGCGCGGCAGGAGGATACGGCCGATCTTGCGCAGCAGCCACAGGGGGATCAGGCTGCGTTCGGTGATCAAGACTTTTTTGATGAAGCGTTTCATTTTTTATCCCAAGGTCCAGCGGTGTTCATGCTGAGAAGGTAAACATAGATCAGCCACAGGCGGTAGCCATGATCGCGCTGCCCTTGCTGGTGTTCCCGGCTCATCTGTTGCAGCAGGGGCGTGTCGAGGGGGGTGTGGCGGGCGAGTGCGTGCAATTTTTGCAGATGCTGACCGCTCATCCAGCGATGGATAGGACTGGCGAAGCCCTGCTTGCGACGTCGCCAGATAGTGTCGGGGAGGCGGTCGTGGAAAGCGGCTTGCAGAAGGCGTTTGCCGTGGCGCAGTCCATGATGCCAGGACGAGGGCAGGGAGAGCGCAAAGTCGACCAGGTCGGCGTCGAGAAAAGGTGCACGGGTCTCCAGGGACGCCGACATGCTGGCACGATCCACCTTGCATAAAATATCCTGCGGCAGGTAGATCGCGCTGTCGGCCAGCATCATCTGGCCGAGATCGTCGAGATGACTCATCGCCACCAGGCCCGGCGGTTGATGCCCGCGCTCTTCGAGACCGGGCCACAGGCGGGCGATCTCCCGCTCCCGATAAAAACGCGGAGCATAGTAGGGGGTTTCATCCTCGAGCCGGTCGGCCGCCTGAAGAAACAGGTGGGCTTTTTTCATCAGGCTGCGGCTATGGTGCTGGCGAGGTTCCGGCAAGCTGCGCAGGATGTGCTCCAGGGAGCGCTGCAAGAGGCGAGGAAGCCGGGTGTAGCAACGCATGAACTGACGGGCAAAATAGCGCTCGTAGCCGCAAAAGAACTCATCGCCGCCGTCTCCGGAGAGTGCCACTTTGACGTGTTGCGAGGCCAGCTGCGAGACCAGCTGTGTCGGCAGGATGGAGGAGTCGCTGAAAGGCTGGCCCATATGCGCGCTGAGGAGCTCCTGCAACTGCTCGGGCCCAGGCTCGGCGAGGACGGCCTCGATGTGTTCGGTGCCGGCCCGCTGGGCGATCTGTCGGGCATAGACGCGTTCATCATGACTGGGGTCGTCAAAACCGATGGTGAAGGTTTTCAGGGGCAGATCCGGATAGAGGCGGCGTAGCGAACTGACCACCAGCGAGGAGTCGACCCCGCCCGAGAGGAAGGCTCCGATCTCGACATCGGCCACCATGCGGCGTTGCAAGGCCTGATCCCAGAGCCCTCTGAGGTGCTGCAAGGCCTCGTCGTGACGGCCGGCAAAGCGCTCGCCGCCAGGCCGCCAGTAAGGCTGGATGTCGAGGCGTCCGCCCTGGTAGCGCAGATAGTGGCCAGGCAGGAGTTCGTGGACGTCCTCATAAAAGGTATGGCCGGGCAAGGTGTAGCCATAGCGAAAATAGTCGGCACAGCTGTCCATGTCCTGATCCCAGGCCTGGCCGCTGAGCCGGCGCAGGGCTGGCAATTCGGAGGCGGCGGCGAGCCCGGCGCCCAGCTGGGTGTAGTACAGCGGTTTTTTGCCCAGGCGATCGCGGGTGAGCAGGATCTCTTCGCTGACCTGGTCGTACCAGCAGGCCGCCCACATGCCACGCAAACGATGAAGAAAGGCCGGTCCCTCCAGACTGAGTCCGGCGAGGAGCACCTCGCTGTCGCCCTGGGTGGAGAAGCTCCAGCGCGAGCTCAGCGCGCTGCGCAGTTCCCGATAATTGTAGATTTCACCGTTGAACACCAGATGCCAGCGTCCCTGGGTCGCGGACATCGGCTGAGCGCTGCCGGCGAGATCGATGATGGCGAGACGCACATGCCCCAGCCAGCAGGCGCCGATGGCGAGGGTATCCTGGCCATCCGGCCCGCGATGCTGCATGGCCTGCAAGGCGCTGAGCGTACGCTCCTGGGCTTGCTGGGGTGAGGCTTGCGGACGGTAGAGCAGGGTCAGACCACACATGTTCAGGCGGGCTCCCGGTGGCCTAGGGGGTGATCGGCTTCGATGATCGCACAAAATGCCTGGTCCCAGTCAAAGCGCAGGCTTTGTGCGGCCGCCGCCTGCTCGTGCTGCAGCGTGTCGAGGAATGCGTTGTCCTCAATCAGGCGATCGATCATCGCCGCCCAGGCCTTGGGGTCATCCGTGGGCAGCAGTTGCTGGACCGGCAGAATCTCGCGGTGTGCCGGAATGTCGCTGGCGAGCACGGCAATCTTGCCGGCCAGGGCCTCGAGGACGGCATTCGGCGCGCCTTCATGCCGGCTGGGCATCAGCAGGAGGTCGACCTGCGGCCAGATCGACGCAGCCTCCACCCAGCCGTGCACCGAGACGGAGGCCATGCCACGTGTTTTTTCTTGCAGCTCAGCGAGCAGCGGACCACTGCCGTAGTAGTGCAGATGTGCTGGGGCGTGCAGCAGGTCCAGCACTTGCAGCAGCAGGTAGGGGTTTTTGCGCGGCTCGAGGATGCCGACACAGGCCAGCTGACAGGGCTGTCTCAAGCGTGCTCTGGCATAGGACGGGCCGGGAGGCAGGTCGTTGGGAAAAACGCAGGCTTGCGCAAGGTGCATACGAGGATGGCGCTGTTGCACCCGGTCCAGCAGCTCTTGCGAGACGGCGGCCACGTCGGCGTCTGACAAGGCCAGGGCTTCGAGGCGGCGGCCAAGCACACGGCTCAGTTGTCGTTGTTGCAGCGCTTCGTTCTGGAGCAGGTCGGCGCGCAGAAAAACACGGTTGCGCAGCCCCCGCAGTCGCGCGCTCGGCCGCAACATCCAGGCGTAGTTGACACTGAAGCTGTAGATCCGGTCGACACGATAGCGCCAGGCCAGCAGCAGGAGCCCGATCGGCGCGAGCAGGTGAAAGACACTCCAGAACAGCCAGCCCTGGGTCGCGTGCTGCGGCCAGGGAAAACGGTGGCCGATGCAGCGCTCATGGGTGATGGGGAAAGGCAGCACGGACAGGTAGTGGACCGTGTGTCCACGTGCCAGCAGAGCCTGGATGCCGCGAAAGTAGCGCTTGCACAGGCCACCGGGCTTGGGTCGGTAGTAGCAGGTCAGGATGGTCAGTGCAGGCATGATGCAAGTATCCGATGCAGTCTTTCGCCGGCGCTTGGCCAGGTCAGTCCGCGTTCACAAAGATGCTGGCGGGCGTGCCGGCCCCAGTCGACGGCCGGCTCCTGCCAGAGCCTGGTCAGCGCTGCCCTCAGCGCGTTCACCTGGCCAGGCGCAAAGAGCAGGCCGGCATCCGGGGCGAGGAGCTCGCGTTGCGAAGCGATGTCCGAGGCGATGATGATGCGCCCTGCGGCCATGGCCTCGAGCACGGCATTGGAGCGACCTTCGGCGAGGCTGGGATGGATGAAGACTGCATGGGCGGCCAGCGCTGCCGGCACCTGCTGCGGGGGGATGGCGCCGGGCAGGCTGATGCGGTCTTGCAGTTGCAGGTGTTCGATCAGTCCTTGCAGGCGTTCCCGCTCCGGACCCTCGCCGAAGATACGAAGATGCCAGGCGTGGTCGCGCAGCGCTTGCAGCGCCAGAATCAAGGTGCGATGGTCTTTGACCGGGATCAGGGAGCCGAGCGCCATGATCTCGATGTGCTGACCCAGCTGTGGCAGCGGCAGGTGCAGCAGGGCCTCGTCGACGCCATTGGGCAGCACGCTGAGGGGGGCTTGCGCCGCCAGCCAGGGGCGTGCCGCTTGGGCAAAGTCTTCACTGACGGCGGTGATGCAGCGGGCGCGCCCGGCGGCTTGGCGCAAAACCCAGCGTTTGAGACGGCGCTCAGCAACGCCGTGCACGTCGGAACCACGTAGCGCCAGGACGACAGGACGATGCAGCAGCTGCCCCACAAGACCGGCGAAGGCGCCATTGATGGCCCAGTTGGCGTAGATAAGGTCGTGGTGACGGGCGAGGCGGAGTGTGCGCCAGGCCAGACTGAGCAGCAGCAGGGGGACAAGCAGCAACAGCGCCGGCTGGCGCTGCAGTTGCGGCATGATGCCGCCGGGTGCATGGGCCAGGCGCATCCAGCGGCGCGGTGCATAGACGACCGGATGCACCAGGATGCGGCCCTCGCGGCGTACCCGGTGGTCTTGCGCCGTCGCCGGGGTCAGCACGGTGATCTGCCAGGTGGGCGGCAGATGCTGCAGGATCTTTTGCACAAAAATACCGCTGGCCGGGTTGTCCTCGACCGGGTAAGAGCTTGTCACCACCAGCAGTCGCGGCATGTCAGTCTTCGGTATTCTTGAAGTGCAAGGCGGTGATCTGCTCAGAAATCAAACCCATGAGAAAGACCAGTACCGCGGTGATAAACAGCAGGGCCGACATGATGGTGAGGCGATGGAAGGCGAGAAAGGTATAGCTGTAATAGCCAAGACCGGTCAGGAAAAAAGTCAGGGCGATGGGTAGAAACATCTTCAGCGGCGAGTACAGGGTGGCGATCTTGAAGATGATCATGAAAAACTTGAAGCCGTCGCGGAACAGGCGGATATGGCTGCGACCTTCGCGTCGTGAGGCTTCGATGGGCAAGTACTCGACCGCGTAGCCGGCACGAAAAAAACTCATGGTGATGGTGGTCGGGTAGGAAAAGCCATTGGGCAGCAGGTGCAGAAACTGTTTGAACTTGTGTGCGCGAACGGCCCGGAACCCGGAGGTCAGGTCGGCGATGCGATGCTCCACCATCCACGACGCCAGGCGGTTATAAAGACCATTGGCGAGGGCGCGGTGCCGGTTGGCCTGGCCGCTTTGGCCACGCGCACCGACCACCATGTCGTAGCCCTGGTGCAGGGCGTCGAGCAGGCGGGGGATGTCTTCAGGATGATGCTGGCCATCGGCATCCATGAACACCAGGATGTCGCCTTGCGCGGCGCGCGCACCGCTTTTGATGGCGGCACCGTTGCCTTTGCTGTAAGGGTGGTGGATGAGCGTGCAGCCCAGTTGCACGACGAGATCGGCGCTGTCGTCGCTGGAGCCATCATCGACGACGATGATTTCCGCCTCAGGGTAGAGCGCGCGCAGGCGTGGCAGGACGCCCCTGAGTCCAGAGGCCTCATTTTTGGCCGGCAGGATGATGCTGATGCTCATAGATGTCCCGGGTCAGTTGGTTCATGCTTTGCACGGCAAAAGCAGGTACGTCGGTCTGGGTGCTGCGCAGGACCGCAAGGGTCTGTGCACAGCGGGTGTATTGTCCCAGCTGACACTGTAGCTGGGCAAGGTCCAGGCCGGCAATGCTGACCTCATGGGATTGCCAGAGGTCCGCGTAGAGCTCTTCGGCGGGCGGGTACTGTTTCTGGTCCATCAAGGCCTGCGCGATATAGAGGCGCAAAGACCAGTTGCTCTCGCGATCGACACGCGCTCGGGTCGCAAAATACTGCTTTTGCCAGTCGTACATGGTGAGGGCATAGCGGGCAAATCCCGGACTGGCGCAATGGTGTTCTTCAAAGACCGAGTTCATGAAGTCGAGGCTGCTGGTCATATAAGACAGGCTGTTTTTCTGCTGCATGAGGGCGCGCGCGAAGTTCTCGGCATCAGAAGGCAGGGGCTGGCGGTTCTCCCGGCAGAGCAGGCCATAGTATTCGATGTAGGAACTGCCGGCGTAGACGTCATTTTCGGCGATCATCCGCCGGGCAAAACGGTTGGCGATATCCCAGCGTCCCTCATAGGCTGATTTTTCGGTGATGACACTGAGCAGCCGATGCGAGTGTGGATGCCGCTGCAGGTTGGTGAACATCATGGTGTCCAAAGAAGAAAAGTCGGCCGCTTTCATGGCGGTCAGTGCGGACATGAGGGCGATGTAGAGCAGCGTCACGCTGAGCAGCAGGGTGTGCTGGCGGCGCAAAGGCTGCAGCAGGGCGAAGATGGCGAGGATCAAGCCCACCGAGGGCAGGTAGTTGCGATGATCGAAATAGAGTTCCAGGGAGATGAAGCTGGACTCCATCGATTGTCCAACGAGGAAAAAAAGGATGCCGAAGGCGAACAGGGGGCGACGATGACGCAGCAGCACGGCGAGCGTGGCCAGGGAGGCCCAAAAGACGATGGCGAAGAGCGTCGCCGGCGGGGTGAGCAGCCCGTAGGAAAGTGGATAGTCGTCGTGAAAGATACCGATTTCGGCAAGATTGGGGATAAAAATCTGCTGCAGGTAGTCGAGCAGCACCCGTGGCTCGGTCAGCAGTCTTTGGCTCAGGGTAAAGTCGCGATTTTCATAGTGCATCAGACTGCTGCCATGAAAGATCAAGATCCACAGGCTGGCGACGAGGCCGATGACACTGACCCCGCCGTAGAAACGTGTCAGGGCTCGGCGGCGAGGGCTGGAGGTTTCGCTGGGCAGCAGCAGCAGCCACTCGAGGATGATGATGAAAGGAGCGATCAGCGCCGCGTTTTCTTTGCACAGCAGCGCCAGGGTGGTGCTCATCAGGAAGCCGGCCAGCGCCCAGGGTGCGGGCTTTTCTGCCGACAGACGGCGCCGCCAGAACACATAAAATCCAAGGCTGAGAAAGCTGAACAGGGTGACCAGCTGGGCCATGCGCTGCACGACGTAGAGCACCGTACTGACCTGGAGGGGCAGGCAAAGCCAGACCAGGGTCAGCAGCAAGGCGCTCTGGCGCGCGGCCCCCTGACGCAGGCGCAGCAGGATCTGCACGATGAAGAAGTAGATGGCGGCGCCGGTGGCCAGATGGATCAGAACATTGGTGATCTTGAAGGGGCGGAACGCGCTGCCGGTGCTCAAGTAGTTGGCGATAAAAGTGAGCATGGCGATAGGGCGATGCGCCGAGCCCGCATTTCCATCGCTGAGGATCAAGCGTACGGTGGCCCAGTCCGGGTGGCCCTGCAAGGCGGTCAGTATCTTCAGCACCGAGTCGTCGTCGAGCAGACGCGGGCCATCCAGGCCGGGGCTATAGAGGCCGAAGACAGCCAGGCCGACCAGTGTGGCGACGAGCCAGGGCAGCAGTTTAGTGAGGTAGGGATGGGGTAGGGCTTTCATGAGCGGCCGTGGCTGGTAAAAGTAAGATCAGATTATGGTAGGCGGTAGGATAGCGTAGACGATCGATCCAGTGGGCCTGTTGCCGGCAATCTTCAAGGATGCTGTGAGCCTGTGCGATCCGATGCAGGCGGATAAGGTCGATGGCTGCATTGAGCCCACTGTCCAGGCGCGGCAAGGCCTGATAGGCGCGTACCTCGGCTTTTGCGGCAGCGTCCAGATGGCCTTTTTGGGCTTCGATATGGGCGAGGTCGGTGAGCAGATAACGCTGGGTGAGACCGTCCTGACAGTGCGGGTTGCGCAGCATGGCCTGATAGAGCGGGTCGAGGTCGACATGGCTTTGGCTCGGACATTCGGCCAGATGCTTGATTTCCATGGCCGCCGAGGATGAGGCGGGCGAGTGTTCAGCGAGGCTCTCCAGGGTGGACATGGCGTAGGGACGGGCATCGAGATGGCATTGCAGCAGCGCGATGCTGGCTGCCAGGGAGAAGCTGTCGGCATGACTGCTTTGCTCCGCCTGCAAGATGGCGAGAGCCTGGCGAGGCCGGTTGGCACGGGCCTCCAGCCGGGCGACGTCAAAAGCAGCGCGTAGTGAGTGCGGCTGCTCCTGCAGCCAGATACGTGCGCGTAGCTGGGGATGGCCCCAGGTCTGGGCCAGCTCATGGCAACAAAACATCTCCAGTCCCAGATAAAGGGCCAGGCCTATCGATGTCCAGGCGGCGCGACGCTCATAAGCTGCCTGCAGCCCGGGGAGCAGGGCGATCCACAAGCCCAGGCTGGGCAGGTAGTTGCGATGCTCAAAGTAGATTTCCAGAGGGATGATGGTGGACTCAAGGGCGAGACCGGCGAGAAAGAAGAGCAGGCCGAAACGCGTCAAAACCGGCAGGCGGGAGCGGATGCCTGCCGCCAGGAGTACGAGGAGGGTGACGACGGCGGCGAGGGTGGTCCAGGGCGACAGCAGGCCGCGGGAGATGGGGTAGTCGTCACGGTACAGGCTATGGCCGTTCAGGCTGGGCAGCAGGATATGGCCGAGGTACTCGCAGACGACCCGGGCTTCGGTCCACAGGCGCTGGGTCAGGGTAAAGCTGCGCGCCGGTGCTGCCGAAGCGTGCAGCAGGTGTAAGAGCAGCCAGGCTACAAGGAGTGCCAGCGGCAGCAGCAAGATGAGCTGGGCGCGCAGCCTGCGGCGGGCTTCGGCGATGGGGTAGAGCAGTTGCAGAATCAGGAAGCCGAAGAGGCCGACGAGGATGCCATTTTCCTTGCACAGGACCGCCAGCGGCATCAGCACGAGGTTGCTCAGCAGCAGCCCCCATTCCGCCTGGCACGGCCGTTCAGCCTGCCGCTGCAGCGAGGTGGTGATCAGCATCAGGGCGAGCAGGCTGAAACTGGTGCAGAGCAAATTCATGCGCTGGATGATGTAGGCGACACAGCCGAGCTGTATGGGGGCCAGCGCCCAGAGCAGGCTGGCGATCAAGGCCCAGGCGTCGGCTTGACGCAGATGCCCGCGCAGCAGGAGGCGCAGCCAGGCAAAGACCAACACGGTATTGAGCAGATGGATGAGGAGGTTGGTGCGATGCAAAAGCACGGCGTCGGGGGGGAAGTTTTGATCGTCGATGCAAAAGCTCAGCAGGGCCAAGGGCCGTCCCGGCGGGTAGAGACTGGAGTTGGCAAAGTTCCAGAGGTCGATCAGACGGTGCAGGTGCGGCGTCTGTGCCCAAGGCTGAAGGTTCGGCAGGTCATCGAAGATGAAGCCGGCTGTTTGCACCGGAGCGATGAGGGCATAGAGGAGCGGCAGCAGCAGAAGCAGTGCGCAGGCTATGAGGATCTGACGCCAGGATGGGGATGAGGGCATGGATCAGGCTTCCAGAGCACGGTCGACCAAGCTCAGCATAGCTGAAGCCAAAGTCGCCCATCGAAGGCAAAAAAGAGCCCCGAATTTCGGGGCCCTCTTGTGACACACTGCAGCTTGAGCGATTACACGCGGCAGTTGGCAGGACGCCACTTGTCCGGCAGAACCGTACCGCTGCCGACCTTGACCGTCAAGGCGGAGGTGCAGGTCCAGATCACCGAGCCACCGGCACCGGCGGCGCCGCCCGTGGGGTTGAGGACCATGATCTGGTTGAGCAGGTTGTTGTCGGCCGAGCGGTAGAAGATGGTGATGGAGCCGGTTGTTGCGGCGACTTCAACAGACTTCACGTTGTTGCCCTTGATGCTGGTGCTGCCGGGCAGACCGTAGCTGGCGTTGGTGCCTTTGATGAAGAAGGAACCGTTGGAGCTGCGAGCTTCCGACACGGCGGTCTTGGCAGCGTCAGCGAGGCCCATGCCTTCAGCGACCTTGGCGCGGATCGTGTAGTCCTGGTAAGCGGGGATGGCCACGGCGGCCAGAATGCCGATGATCGCCACGACGATCATCAATTCGATCAGGGTAAAACCCTTTTGCATCTTCATAGAGTTCTCCAGTTGGTAGGCTAGCCCTAGCCAGCGCCAGATTATATAAGCAGGTTTTATGCCAAATGCCAAGAATTGTTTGTGTGTCAGCGTTGGCGCCCTGCGCGCTCTGGCAGGGCGGCGCCGGAGCTGGCGCTGACTGACAAAAATTGTCACTATAGGTCAGGGTTGGTACCTCGTCATACCCGGCAGTTGGCCGGGCGCCATTTGTTGGGCAGGGCGTTGGCGACGCTCAAGGGCGTGGTGCAGAACCACTGCATGGAGCCCATGGTGCCCGATTGTGCATTGGTGGGATTGAGGATGAGGATCTTCTTCAGGAGGTTGTTGTCCGCCGAGCGGAAGGTGATGGTGATACCGCCGGGGCTGGGGTCGCTGCTGGCGCTGGCGTTGGCGACAGCGACGGAGAGGACGTTGTTGCCCTTGATGCTGCTGCTGCCAGGCAAGCCGTAGCTGGCGTTGGTGCCGTGGATGTAGAAAAAGCCGTTGGTCGAGCGTGCTTCAGCGACCGCCGTTTTGGCGGTATCGGCCAGGCTCATGCCTTCGGCGACCTTGGCGCGTATGGTGTAGTCCTGGTAGGCGGGAATGGCCACGGCGGCGAGGATGCCGATGATGGCCACGACGATCATCAATTCGATCAAGGTGAATCCTGAAGAGGCTTTGGGCATGGTGCTGTCTCCTGGCCGGCATCGCGAAGCAAGACAGGCTGTCTTGTCGTTGTCCGGGGTCAAGCAAAAACCATGCCTTGCACGCTCAGGCTTTATCGGATGCTCGCTCCCCCCAGACCTACAGACTGCAGCTCATGGATCAGCAGCTGCGTATAAAAAGGCTTTTCGCTTTGGTCGAGATGGGAGCCGTCGGGGCAGATCAAGCCGGCCTGGTCGGCCTTGTCATCCATGCGCAAGGTGGCAGCATGGATATTTCTTTGCAGGACGTCCCAGAACAGTGGGCGTGGGTTCTGCTGCTCCAGATAGGCATGGATCACCCCTGAGGTCGGCGATACGATCACCACCACCTGGCCGCCGCGCGCACGTATGGCGTCGATCTCGGCATTGATCGCGCTCAGGCCGACAGGATAGTAAGAAGGGTCATGGGGTTTTAACCGGTCGATATAGTGGTAAAGCGCTGCATTGACCGCGGAGAAGGGGGTGGATGAGGAGGCGTTGATGCTGACCCCCAGCGTCTGGGAGATACGCGAAATATAAAGCTGGCGTTCCGGCAATTTGCGGTAGTCGGCATCGACGGAGCGGTTTTCGTGGATCTTTAAGTACTGGGCATAGGGGGTTCGCGCCAGAACACGATGGGCAAGAGCATCCCAGGGTGAGGAGCCGTCAGCATAGGCGCGCAAGTGCGTGCGCAGCAGGTCCTCGAGATGGCTGTTCCAAGTCGCGAACAGTGCCCACGGGCGCCGGGTGACAAAGTCCTGCGCCCAGTTGCGGGCAAAGTCGCTGGTGGCCGGGGTCTCGGGGTGATCGATCAGATAGTCGTTGAAGTCGATGATGACGTTGCCGGTGAAATGGCGATCTTGCGCGAGTCCTCGCAATACCGGCAGAAAGGAGGCGCCATCGATGGCCAGTTGCACCGGTTCAAGGCCATGCATGTTCTGACGCATCAGGGGAAGGTCGGTGTCGAGGAGGATGCGTGAGCCCCCGATGAGCACCAACGCACGGCTGCCCAAAGTGTCGGCGCGGGCCCGCTCGTGCAGCCAGAGGCTCTCGCTGTCGGGGCGATTGGGGCGTATGCCGCGCAGGGCAAGTCCGAGCTCAAGGCCGAGGACGGCGAGGAGAAAAATCAGGAAAGAGGCTTGCAGATAAGCCAGCAAAGGCGTGTGGGGCAGGCGTTCAGAACTGAAAGTAGATGAAGGCATGCTCATCGCCTCCTGAGAAGAGATAAAGAGAGATCATGGCCCCGGCGATCAGGCCCAGCTGCAGCCAGCCGGGGCACTTCTGGAAGATCGCCTCGATGCTGCTGTGCCGGGCGAAGTACTGAAAGGCCAGGGTCAAGGCCAGCAGTAGGGGGACCACGGCCCTATGGAAGGGCAACAGTTGCGACGTTCCTTTTGTTGCTGGCCATAGATGGCTGAGGATGGCCCACATCTGCGGCATGCTGTGGGCGCGAAAGGGGATCCAGAGCAGGGTGACGATGAAGGCGGTGCCGAGGATGACCGCCAGGTTGGCGGGGGCGCCGCTGCGGCCAAAGAGCCTGCGCTCGAGCGCAAGAAAGAGGCCGTGCAGACCTCCCCAGAGCACGAACATCCACGAGGCCCCATGCCAGAGTCCACCGATCAGCATGGTCAGAAAAAGATTGCGATAGGTGATGAGGGGCGAGCGGCGGTTGCCGCCTAAGGGGATGTAGAGGTAATCGCGCAGCCAGGTCGACAGTGAGATGTGCCAGCGTCGCCAGAAGTCCATGAAGCCGCTGGCCGCGTAAGGAAAGTGAAAGTTGTCGGGAAAGGAAAAGCCAAAGCACAAGGCGATGCCGATGGCGCACAGCGAGTAGCCGGCAAAGTCATAGTAGATCTGCGCCGAGAAGGCGCCACAGGCAATCCAGGTGTCGAGGCTGCCAAAGCGGCTGACCTGTGTATAGACCAGATCGGTGATCGGAGCAAAAGCCTGGTCGGCCATGATGGACTTGCAGAATAGGCCAAAAATCAGCAGCACCAAGCCCCAGGCGATCTGTTGCTGTGAGGGTTGCTGGGGCTGCTCAATCTGTGCGAGCAGGACTTTGGCGCGCAGGATCGGGCCGGCGACCAAGTGCGGGAAGAAACTGACAAAAAGCGCGTAGTCACTCCACGAAGCCTGGGCACGTATGTCGCGGCGATAGACGTCGATGGTGTAGGACAGCGAGGCAAAGGTATAGAACGATATGCCCACCGGCAGGAGCAGGCCGGGGTCTGCCGGCAGGGACTGCGCGAGCGGGCCGGGGAGCAGCCTGTGCAGGTTGGTGAGGATGAAGCTGGTGTACTTGAACAGGCTCAAAAGGCCGAGGTTGGCGCACAGGCTGAGCATGAGCAGGGCCTTGCGCCGGGATGCCGACCTCGCTTGATCGATGCGACGGGCCAGCCACCAGTCGACCGTGGTCGAGCTGAGCAGGATCAGGGTGTAGGGGGCATACCAGGCCCCATAGAAGACGTAGCTGCTCAGCAAAAGCCAGCGTTTGCGCCAATCCCAGGCGTGGATGCGTAGGTAGACGGGCAGGACGATGGCGAAGAAGACAAGAAAGGTCAATGAGTTGAATAGCAAGACTGAAGTCCCTTGGCGAAATCGTCCAAATTGCCCGCGTCGGCGTGTCTAAGCCTATGGATCATAGATGTCTTTGTCCTTTCTGACCAGAGATGATGGTGTCCACACCTGGCCGATCAAGGCAGATATTGTTCTTGAGGGTCGGCTGGGCTAGAATGCGCCTCCCTTGCTGTGTGTTTGCCGCAATAGCTCAGTCGGTAGAGCAACTGATTCGTAATCAGTAGGTCGGAGGTTCGATTCCTCTTTGCGGCACCAACGATTTTTATAACACATTGTTATTGTTTGAATATTTCTGCGCTTGCAAATTCCAGGCAATTTTGTGCCCCCATATACCCCCAACTTTGAATGCATCCTTTGTATATCGCGCACCCGCCTGTGCGCATAGTGCGCATAAATTCAGACCGGATGGATGATGGCGTCCTGCCATACGTAGACCTTGATCGTGTCCCGTGCAGCGGTGTCACAGAAAGAAGTCGTTGGTCATCGCGCATCTTCGCCAGAGTTTGGTTTGCCAACTAAATAAACAGAACGACGATGAGCCATGACATGATCGCCCTGCAGGCGCTGCTTGAAAAGAGCTCTGACTCAGATTGGCTCCGGGAAATGATAGGTTGTGCAGCCCACCGGCTCGGCCTGGCGCTTCACCGGCCACTGGCGCCTGGGCAAGTCCTCGTGTAATGTCCTATCCTCCTGGAGAGGATAAGCTCATGAGCCCACATATCATGCACCCTGAGATCGTCAAGCGACTCAAACGGGCCGAGGGGCATCTGCGCAGCATCATCAGCATGCTCGAAGAAGGACGGGCATGCCTGGATATTGCGCAGCAGCTGCAAGCGGTCGAGAACGCGATCGGTAAGGCCAAGAAAACCCTCGTGCATGAGCATATCGATCACTGTCTTGAACGTGCTGTACGCGAAGGGACGCAAAGCGCTGATGACACCATCCATGACTTCAAAGCCATCACCAAGTACCTATGAGCAGGCCTAGATGACCGATTTCTCTTCTCTTTTGCAGCAAGGTCACGGCTGGCTGTTCATTCCCAGTGCGATCCTGCTCGGTGCTTTGCATGGTCTTGAGCCCGGCCACTCAAAAACGATGATGGCGGCCTTCATCATCGCGGTCCGCGGGACCTTGACGCAGGCGGTGCTGCTCGGTCTGTCGGCGACGCTCTCGCACACGGCGGTGGTGTGGGCGGTCGCCATGGCCGGTCTTTACTTTGGTGGACGCTGGAATGCCACGGCGACGGAGCCGTATTTTCAGCTGGTTTCGGCCGGCCTCATCATCAGCATCGCAGCGTGGATGATCTGGCGGACATGGCGGCAGCAGCGGATCTGCTTCCATGACCATGGGCATGACCATGATGAGTCCAAGACCATCGATACCGGCCATGGACAGGTGCGTCTGGAAATTTTTGAAAAGGGTGTGCCACCGCGATTTCGTCTGTCTGCCGCGGGTCGACATGGCTTGTCGTGGTCGGCGGAGCAGGTGCGCGTTGAGACCGAGCGTGCCGACGGCCAGCTTCAGTCTTTTAGCTTTGTGCAGCGTCAGGGCTACGTGGAGTCGGAGCAGTTCGTTCCTGAACCGCATGAGTTTGTCGCCCGCCTGCACCTGGGGCCTGCGCATCATCAGCACGACTACGATGTCGAATTCGTCGAGCACCATCACCACGCGATCGCCGACTACGATGATCTGGATGTCTCGGCGCCGGGTTATCAAGATCCTCACGAGTTGGCGCATGCCAACGATATCCGCCGGCGCTTTGCCCATCGGCAGGTCAGTACCGGGCAAATTGTCCTTTTTGGTCTGACCGGTGGGCTGATTCCCTGCCCGGCATCGATCACGGTTCTGCTCTTGTGCCTGCAGCTGAAAAAACTGGTCCTGGGCGCGACACTCGTCCTCAGTTTCAGCTTGGGTTTGGCCCTGACGATGGTCGCCTCAGGCGCTTTGGCGGCTTTGAGTGTGCAACATGTCTCCCGACAGTGGCGTGGCTTTGGTGAGTTTGCCCGCAAAGCCCCTTACTTCTCGGGGGGTGTGATCATCTGGGTGGGCCTCTATGTCGCTTATCAAGGTTGGCATGCCCTGCCTTGATGGGGGCCGTGTTCCGTCGGCGTTGACACCGAGTGCAACGGCATGAGTTTTTGTCATCAATAACACCTACCTTCTTCACAGAATTGGCCAAATGAGCTATCCCAAGCCATGGAAAAGCTACCCGATGCCATCGAAGGGCAGCTTGCTGACCTGGCGCTGGTTCTGTGCGCCAGCCAGCGCATTGAACAACCGCTTCCACTGGCTCATGCCGGGGGGAGGTGTTGGCAATCTCGACTTCTTGCAGCTGGCGTTCGATCTGTGTGCCGCTCAGGCCGCACTCGGTATCCGTGAGCACGCGGCTTCAAGATGCTGTGAGCTGAAAGGGGCAATTCGTGTCGCCAATGCCTGTCTCCCTCGTCAGGCATCAGATGAGGGCCTGCAGGCCCTTGCCGGTGATGACGTTCAGCAGTTTGATTGCCGGCCCCGTGGGAGGGGTGTCGCCTTGCTCCCCTTTGCGCACGGTCGAGGCCGACGTGTGCAAATACAGAGCGAACACCGGCTGGCTGAACTTCAAGGCCTCGCGCAAGCGTTTGATATCGGCAGCGCTGAACTCCCGCACCGGCGGCGGGCAGATCGCGTCGAACTCGCGCATCGTCACCTTGCTGATCGCTCCTGCTTCGTGGCGCGCAGCCAGGTCGCCACGCAGGGATTCAATGATCTTGCTCACCATGCACATCCAATTACACGCCCGACTGCAAGGCCTTCAACAAAGCCTTGGCAGACAGGTCCAGGAACACCTTGCCGGCAAATTGCAGCGACTTCTTCTCGTCCTGCGTGATGTTCGCCATGCCGCTCTTGGGGAACCCATGTAAGAACACGTAGCCGCCGCCGGGGCGGGCAACCCGCTTCTTGTAGAGGAAGCCGCCCAAGTCCGCGTCAATCACACAGCCCCACATCAACTCAAAGCATGCACCGGAAAAATGGGGTAATTGCATCTTTATTGGGGTAGTGGCCATCTAAATTGCCCCAATATACTGTAGCATTACCCCATTCTTTCATGCCCGGATGCATGCTGCATGCAATCACTCTCGCCAGACTACCTCGCCAAGCTGCGCTTCGACGCGCAGCAGCTGGCGACCCTGCGCGCCCTGGGTGAGTTCAGGGGCAAGCAGCAGCTCTTCGTGGCGCAGTCGCCGGAGGTCTTGAGCGATCTGCAGCAAGTGGCAGTGGTCGAGTCCACCGAGTCGTCGAACCGTCTGGAGGGCGTGGTCGTCGCCGCGCACCGGCTCAAGTCATTGGTGCTCAAGAACGCCACGCCGCAAAGCCGTTCCGAGCAGGAAGTGGCGGGCTACCGCGATGCCTTGAGTCTGATCCATGAGAGCGGCGAGCAGATGCCGTTTTCCGAAAGTACGGTCCTGCAGCTCCACGGCATGCTGTACCGCTACATGCCGCAACCGGGTGGGCACTGGAAAGCCACCAACAACGACATCATCGAGCGCCACCCTGATGGCAGCTCGCGCATTCGCTTTCGTCCGGTCGCCGCGCACCTCACGCCCATGGCGATGGCCGACCTGATCGCGTGCTACCGCTTGGCCTTGGATCAGCACTTGGCGGACCCCTTGGTGCTGGTGCCGCTGGCCATCCTCGACTTCCTGTGCATCCACCCTTTCCCGGATGGCAACGGCCGCATGGCACGACTGCTCACCCTGCAGTTGCTCTATCACTTTGACTATGCGGTGGGCCGCTTCATCAGCCTGGAGCGCATCTTCGAAGAATCGAAGGAGAGCTACTACGAGACATTGGAGGCCAGCTCCCAAGGCTGGCACAAAGCCACACACAACATCGCCCCATGGCTCGACTACTTCTGGGGTGCGCTGCTGCGTGCCTACAAGGAATTCGAAGAGCGTGTGGGCACCATCGAGCGCGGTCGGGGCGCCAAGGGTGACCGCGTTCGCTCTGAGATTCTCAAACGCCAAAGCCCATTCTCCATCTCGGAGATCGAGGAGGCCTGCCCCGGCATCAGCCGCGACATGGTGCGCGTCATTCTGCGTGCGATGAAAGCCGAGGGGGTGATCGCTCCGACAGGAAAGGGACGCGGCGCGAAATGGTCTCAAGTGAAGGCGGAGGGGAGTACCTGATGCAACAGACGCCGACAGAGCCATAGCCCTTGACCATCAGCGACCAGCATTTTGAGACGATTGCCCTGGCGGTTGCGAAACAGATAAGCCGTGCCATCGAAGGGCAGCTCACCTGAGCGACTGCTGAATGATCGCCGTCAAGCCATCCATGCCACGGCGCATGTCGACCGGCTGCACGGCCATCAGAATACGTTGCGGACAGCTGATCATGCCAAGGCACGCAGCAAAGCGGCCACCCAACGGGGCGGTATGAACGGAGGAAGCTGTAGCCCCCAGCCGCCAGGTCCCTGCAAACGCAGGGCCTCCTATGCGCCCAGAACCTGAACCTGCACGAACATCGGATCCTCTGTCCGCGTCTGTGGCCCTAGCTTATTAATCCAGTAGGATAGGCTGCTGACAGCCAGCCCCTGTGCCCGGGGGTAGTGTACGGACTTATGTGCAAATTCTTGGCGGGCTGAAAGCGGCCATGGTGTGAGGGAGATAACCCAACCAACCCAACCCCGTAGGAGGGGCCATACCATGACCGCAAGAAAGCATAACATCCCCGCGATCGACCTCAAAGCCTTGCTGACCGAGGACCGGGATCTGATGAGAACCTT
>JAJZHK010000061.1 GCA_021804565.1 Pseudomonadota bacterium
AGGGCGGCAACCTTGCCTTTGATGTCGTCATCGCCACACCGGATGCGATGCGTGTCGTCGGCAAGCTCGGTACCATCCTCGGGCCTCGTGGCCTGATGCCCAATCCCAAGGTGGGTACGGTGACGGCTGACGTCGCAACGGCGGTACGCAATGCCAAGGGCGGTCAGGTGCGCTACCGTGTCGACAAGGCCGGTATCATCCATACCCCGGTAGGCCAGGTGGGTTTTAGCGCTGAAGCCATCCGCCAGAATGTCGAAGCTTTGCTGGCGGACCTCAAGAAGGCCAAGCCGGCGACTTCCAAGGGTATTTATATCAAGAAGCTCACCCTGTCCACGACCATGGGTCCAGGGTTGGCGATCGATCAGGCGGCGCTGAGCGCTATCTGATCGGGTGCAGAACTTTGAAGGCCACGGTTCGCCGTGGCGCGTCAAAGACCACAGGGGTGGCCTGGTGTCACTTAATATCCTGTGTAGACGCGGTGTTTCACACTCTACTGAGATGAAACCCGCGATGGCCCCGTCAGGGGCGTGTCGTTCGACACGAGGTGATCGCTACGGCGATCTTCCGTCAATGGGAGGTAATTGTGACTCTGAAGCTAGACGATAAAGTACAAATCGTCGCCGAAGTCAGTCAGGCAGCCTCCGCTGCATTGTCCGCCGTACTTGCGGACTACCGTGGCTTGACCGTGGGGCAGATGACCAAGCTCCGCGCTCAGGCTCGCGAACAGGGTGTTTACGTGCGTGTTGTGCGTAACACCCTGGCGCGTCGCGCGACCGCAGGCACTGAGTTTGAGTGCTTGCACGCCGACATGGTAGGCCCGACCATTTTTGCATTGTCCATGTCGGATCCGGGTGCTGCTGCCCGTCTGTTCAAGGCCTTTGCAAAGGACAATCAGCGTCTTGCGGTCAAGGCTCTTGCCGTAGGTGGACGTCGCTATGAAGCTCGGGACATCGATGTCCTGGCTACATTGCCCACCCGCGATCAGGCTTTGTCCATGCTGCTTGGACTCATGCAGGCACCGGTCAGCAAGCTGGCGCGCACCCTCAACGAGGTGCCGTCGCAGATTGCCCGGGTTATGGCGGCTGTCAAAGATCAAAAGGCCGCCTAAGGGCAGCCTGAAAAATAGACCAATTCAGTGGAGTAGAAAAAATGGCTCTGTCCAAAGATGATATCCTCAATGCCATTGCCGAAATGTCGGTGATGGATCTCGTCGACCTGATCAAGGCGATGGAAGAAAAGTTTGGCGTCAGCGCTGCCGCTCCTGTGGCCGTGGCCGCCGGCCCTGCCGCTGCTGCAGCTCCTGCTGCTGAAGAGCAGACCGAGTTCAACGTGATCCTGGCCAGCTTTGGCGAGAACAAGGTCAACGTGATCAAGGTGGTGCGTGAGTTGACCGGCCTGGGCCTCAAGGAAGCCAAGGACCTGGTTGAAGCCGCTCCCAAGGCTGTCAAGGAAGGCGTCAGCAAGGATGACGCAGCCGCCATGAAGAAGAAGCTGGAAGATGCCGGCGCCAAGGTGGAAGTGAAGTAAGGCTGACACATGGCTGGCCGCATGAAACGGTAAGCCTGAGCAAGCCGGGCTGATGACCTCAAGGGTCATCGGCCTTTTCTTGTTGCCACAGCCTGTGCATTGCGCGTCAGTGCACAGGCTGCGACGACGCAGAACAAAGTTGCATAGTCTCGCCCCTAGGGGCGGGTGACCAGGGTTCGAGATTCAAAGCTGAGGACCACGATGGGATACTCATACACCGAGAAAAAGCGTATTCGCAAGCACTTCGGCCAGCTGTCTACGCTCATGGATGTGCCTTACCTGCTGGCGATACAGGTGGACTCCTACCGCAGTTTCCTGCAGGAGGGGCTATCGGCCAGCAAGAGGCAGGATGTCGGTTTACAAGCCGCATTCCGCTCGGTCTTTCCGATCGAGAGCCATTCCGGCAACGCCGCCCTCGAGTTCGTCGAGTACACCCTGGGCAAGCCCCTGTTCGATGTGCGCGAATGCATCATGCGCGGTATGACCTACGCGGCACCGCTGCGCGTCAAAATCCGTCTGATGATCTATGACCGGGAAACGACACCGAAGTCGATCAAGTCGATCCGCGAGCAGGAAGTCTATATGGGCGAACTGCCCTTGATGACCGACAACGGTACCTTCATCATCAACGGTACCGAGCGGGTCATCGTCTCCCAGCTGCATCGCTCGCCGGGCGTGTTCTTCGACCACGACAAGGGCAAGACGCACTCCTCGGGCAAGCTGCTCTACAATGCCCGCATCATTCCTTATCGTGGCTCCTGGCTCGACTTTGAGTTCGATCCCAAGGATCTTGTTTACGCCCGTATAGATCGCCGTCGCAAGCTGCCGGCGACGGTCTTGCTGCGCGCTCTCGGCTACAACGCCGACGAAATCATCGCGATGTTCTTCGATGTCAGCCATATCCGTCTGCATGAGGGGGGTTATCATCTGGACCTGATCGCCGATCGGCTCAAGGGTGAAACCCTGTCCTTCGAGATCAAGGCGGGCGACAAGGTCATCGTCGAGGCCAACAAGCGCATCACACCGCGTCATATCCGTGAGATCGAGAAGGCCGGCATCAGGGAACTGGCGGTGCCCACCGAATACTTGATCGGCAAGGTGACCGCCAAGACCCTGCACCATCCGGTCAACCAGGAGGTGCTGGTCGAGTGCAACACCGTCATCAATGACGAGGTGCTGCAGCGCATCGTCCAGGCCGGGGTGACCGGTTTTGACATTCTCTTTACCAATGACCTCGATCGTGGCGCTTTCTTGTCGGACACCTTGCGTATCGACAGCACGCGCTCCGAACTGGAGGCTTTGGTTGAAATCTACCGCATGATGCGCCCGGGTGAGCCGCCCACCAAGGACGCCGCTGAGAATCTGTTCAAGAACCTGTTCTTCTCGGCCGAGCGCTACGATCTTTCGGCGGTCGGACGGATGAAGTTCAACCGCCGTCTCGGCCGCAAAGAGATCGAAGGCCAGGGTGTGCTCAGCCGCGAAGACATCGTCGACGTCCTGCGCATGCTCATCCAGATCCGCAACGGCAAAGGCGAAGTGGACGATATCGACCACTTGGGCAACCGCCGTATCCGCTCGGTCGGTGAAATGACCGAGAACCAGTTCCGTGTCGGTCTGGTCCGTGTCGAGCGTGCCGTCAAGGAGCGTCTGTCGCTGGCTGAGGCTGAAAACCTCATGCCGCAGGATCTCGTCAACGCCAAGCCGGTGTCGGCAGCGATCAAGGAGTTCTTCGGTTCTTCACAGCTGTCGCAGTTCATGGACCAGAACAATCCGCTGTCGGAAGTGACCCACAAGCGCCGTGTCTCGGCCTTGGGCCCGGGCGGCCTGACGCGTGAGCGTGCCGGTTTTGAAGTGCGTGACGTGCACGCCACCCACTACGGCCGTGTCTGCCCCATCGAGACGCCGGAAGGTCCGAACATCGGCCTGATCAACTCGCTGGCTGCCTACGCCCGTACCAACAGCTATGGTTTTCTGGAAAGCCCCTACCGGCGCATCATCGACGGCCGGGTGACCGACGAGGTTGAATACCTCTCCGCCATCGAAGAAGGTGAGGCGGTCATCGCCCAGGCGGACTCGCCGCTCAAGGCGGACGGTACCTTTGCCGAAGACCTGGTGACCGTGCGTCATCGCAATGAGTTCACCGTGGTCGCTCCGGATCGCGTCAGCCATATGGACATCTCGCCGCAGCAGGTGGTGTCGGTCGCGGCTTCGCTGATCCCCTTCCTCGAGCATGACGACGCCAACCGTGCGCTCATGGGCGCCAACATGCAACGTCAGGCGGTACCGACCCTGCGTTCGGAAAAGCCGCTCGTCGGCACCGGCATGGAACGCTATGTGGCGCGTGACTCTGGCGTCTGTGTCGTCGCTCGTCGTGGCGGTGTGATCGACTCTGTCGATGCCGCGCGTATCGTGATCCGGGTCAGCGATAATGAGATCGTTGCCGGTGAAGCTGGCGTCGATATCTACAATCTGACCAAGTACACCCGCTCCAACCAGAACACCTGCGTCAATCAGCGTGCCATCGTCAAGGTGGGTGACGTCATCGAGCGTGGTGACATTCTCGCCGACGGTCCTTCCGTCGATCTCGGTGAGTTGGCGCTCGGGCAGAATATGCGCGTCGCCTTCATGCCCTGGAATGGTTATAACTTCGAAGACTCCATCCTGCTCTCCGAGCGTGTGGTGCAGGAAGATCGCTTCACCTCCATCCATATTCAGGAACTGCAATGCGTCGCCCGCGACACCAAGCTCGGCCCTGAGGACATCACCAGCGATATTCCCAATGTCGGTGATGCGGCGCTGGCCAAGCTCGATGAGGCCGGTATCGTCCATCTCGGAGCCGAAGTCGGTCCGGGCGACATCCTGGTCGGCAAGGTCACCCCTAAGGGCGAGAGCCAGCTGAGTCCGGAAGAGAAGCTCTTGCGAGCCATCTTTGGTGAAAAGGCTTCTGATGTGAAGGATTCGTCCCTGCGCGTGCCCTCCGGGACCAAGGGGACGGTCATCGATGTGCAGGTCTTCACCCGCGACGGTCTGGAAAAGGACAGCCGTGCCCAGGCCATCGAAAAAGCCCATCTCGATGCCTACCGCAAGGATCTCAAAGAAGAGTACCGTATCTTTGAAGAGGCCGCCTGCTCACGCCTGCGCCCGGTTCTGCTCAACCAGAAGGTGCTCGGTGGCCCCGGTCTCAAGAAAGGCGCCGTCATCACCGCCGAGATACTTGACGGACTGCGCTTCTCCGAGTGGTTTGATCTGCGTATCGCTGACGAAGCGGCCGCCGAACAGTTGGAAAAGACGCAAGCCTACCTGGCCGAGCGGCAAACCGATATGGAAGAGCGCTACACCGAGAAAAAGCGTAAGCTGAGTACCGGTGATGAGCTGCAGCACGGTGTGCTCAAGGTGGTCAAGGTCTACCTGGCGGTCAAGCGGCGCATCCAGCCGGGCGACAAGATGGCCGGACGCCATGGTAACAAGGGGGTCGTGTCGGTGATCATGCCGGTCGAGGACATGCCCCACGATCTCAACGGTGAGCCGGTCGATATCGTGCTCAATCCGCTCGGGGTGCCGTCGCGTATGAACGTCGGCCAGATTCTCGAGACCCATCTGGGCTGGGCCGCCAAGGGCCTCGGCGACCGTCTGGGTGCCATGCTCGACGAGCAGCGCAAGGTCATGGAACTGCGCCACTTCCTCGAGCAGATCTACAACGGTGTCGCCGGTCCGAAAGAAGAGCTGGACACGCTCACTGACGGCGAAGTGCAGGCCCTGGCGCAGAATCTGCGCAAGGGTGTGCCCATGGCGACACCTGTTTTCGATGGCGCTCACGAGAAGGAAATCAAGTCCCTGCTCAAACTGGCCGGTCTCAGCGAGACGGGTCAGCAGGTCCTCATCGACGGCCGAACCGGCGAGCGTTTCGATCGCCCGGTGACGGTCGGTTATATGTACATGCTCAAACTCAACCACCTGGTCGACGACAAGATGCACGCGCGTTCGACCGGCTCCTACTCGCTGGTGACGCAGCAGCCGCTCGGGGGTAAGGCCCAGTTCGGCGGTCAGCGCTTCGGCGAGATGGAAGTCTGGGCTCTGGAAGCCTATGGCGCTGCTTACACCTTGCAGGAGATGCTGACGGTGAAGTCGGACGATGTGAACGGGCGTACCCGTATCTACAAGAACATCGTCGATGGCGATCACCGCATGGCACCGGGTATGCCGGAGTCCTTCAATGTGCTGATCAAGGAAATTCGCAGTCTGGGGATCGATATCGAACTCGAATCCGACTGAGGCGCAGCGTGAGATGAAACCATACCGGCTCGCCCCTGGGGGGAGGGCCGGTGAAGAACAACTCCAGATGGAGACAGGCCTGTGAAAGAGTTGCAGAACCTTTTGAGACAGCGGGTGCAGGGCGAAGAGTTTGACCGTATCCGTATCGGACTTGCCAGCCCGGAAAAGATACGTTCCTGGTCGCATGGCGAAGTCAAGAAGCCGGAAACGATCAACTACCGTACCTTCAAGCCCGAACGTGATGGCTTGTTTTGCGCCAAGATCTTTGGCCCGGTCAAGGACTACGAGTGCCTGTGCGGCAAGTACAAGCGCCTCAAGCACCGTGGCGTCGTCTGCGAAAAGTGCGGTGTCGAAGTCACCCTGGCCACCGAGCGTCGTGAGCGCATGGGTCACATCGAACTGGCCTCGCCGGTGGCGCACATCTGGTTTCTCAAGTCCTTGCCCTCGCGCATAGGCTTGATGCTGGATATGACGCTGCGCGACATCGAGCGCGTGCTCTATTTCGAGAGCTTCGTGGTTGTCGACCCCGGTCTGACCACGCTCGAGCAGGGCCAGCTGCTCAACGACGAGGAGTACTACACCGCGCTCGAAGAGTTCGGTGACGACTTCGATGCCCGTATGGGCGCCGAGGCCATCCATGCCCTGCTCAAGGGTATCGATCTCGATGCTGAAATCACACAGTTGCGTGAAGAGATTCCGGCGACGACTTCGGAGACCAAGCTCAAGAAGCTGACCAAACGCGTCAAGCTCATGGAGTCTTTCAAGTCCTCGCTCAACCGTCCGGAGTGGATGATCCTGACGGTGCTGCCGGTGCTGCCACCGGATCTGCGTCCCCTGGTGCCGCTCGATGGCGGCCGTTTTGCGACCTCCGATCTCAATGATCTCTATCGCCGCGTCATCAACCGCAACAACCGTCTCAAGCGCCTGCTCGATCTGTCGGCGCCGGACATCATCGTGCGCAATGAAAAGCGCATGCTGCAGGAAGCGGTGGATGCGCTGCTCGACAACGGTCGTCGTGGCCGCGCTATCACCGGCACCAACAAGCGGCCCTTGAAGTCCCTGGCAGACATGATCAAGGGCAAGCAGGGCCGCTTCCGTCAGAATCTGCTCGGTAAGCGCGTCGACTACTCCGGCCGTTCGGTGATCGTCGTCGGGCCGACCCTGCGTCTGCATCAATGCGGCCTGCCCAAGAAGATGGCGCTGGAACTGTTCAAGCCCTTCATCTTCGGCAAGCTCGAAGCGCAGGGCCTGGCGACCACCATCAAGGCCGCCAAAAAGATGGTCGAGCGCGAAGAGCCGGTGGTGTGGGATATACTCGCCGACGTCATCCGTGAACATCCGGTCCTGCTCAACCGTGCCCCGACCCTGCATCGTCTGGGTCTGCAGGCCTTTGAGCCGGTGCTCATCGAAGGCAAGGCCATCCAGCTGCATCCTTTGGTCTGTACCGCCTTCAACGCCGACTTTGACGGCGACCAGATGGCGGTGCACGTGCCCTTGACGCTGGAAGCCCAGCTCGAGGCGCGGGCGCTGATGATGTCGACCAATAATGTGCTGTCGCCAGCCAACGGTGACCCCATCATCGGCCCGACCCAGGACGTGGTGCTGGGTCTTTATTACATCACCCGTGACCGTATCAATGCGCCCGGCGAAGGCATGCACTTCGCGGACATCCCGGAAGCCCTGCGTGCACTGGCCAATAAAAAGGTCAACATCCACGCCCGGGTCAAGGTGCGTCTGCGCGAAGTGACCATCGATGAAGCCGGTGCGCGTCACGAGCGCATCTTCCTTGCCGACACCACCCCCGGTCGCTGCCTGCTCTGGGACATCGTGCCGGAAGGGATTCCCTTCGATCTGGTCAACCAGCCGATGAGCAAGAAGGCGATTTCGCGACTGCTCAACGCCGCCTATCGCAGCCTGGGGCTCAAGCCGACGGTCATCTTTGCCGACCAGCTGATGTATCTGGGCTTCCAGCAGGCGACCTACTCCGGTGTTTCGGTGGGTATGGAGGACATGCTCATCCCGCAGGAGAAGCAGACCATCATCGAACGCGCCGAAGAGCAGGTGCGCGAGATCGAGAACCAGTTCCTGGCCGGTCTGGTGACCGTCAACGAGCGCTATAACAAGGCCGTCGACATCTGGTCAGCGACCAACGATCAGGTCGCCAAGGTGATGATGGACAACCTCGCCAGCGAAGAGGTGATCGATCGCCAGGGCAACAAGGTCCGGCAGCCCTCGTTCAACTCGATTTACATCATGGCCGACTCGGGCGCCCGCGGTAGTGCGGCGCAGATCCGTCAGCTGGCCGGTATGCGCGGCCTGATGGCCAAGCCTGACGGCTCGATCATCGAGACCCCGATCAAGGCCAACTTCCGCGAAGGCCTGACCGTGCTGCAGTACTTCATTTCCACCCACGGTGCGCGTAAGGGCCTCGCCGACACCGCCTTGAAGACGGCGAACTCGGGTTATCTGACCCGCCGTCTGGTCGACGTGGCGCAGGACCTGGTGGTCACCGAGCACGATTGTGGTACGGCCAAAGGCCTCTCCATGACGCCGCTGATCGACGGTGGTGAAGTCACCGAGGCCTTGCGTGATCGTGTACTCGGCCGCGTGCTGTCGCAGGACGTGCTGGTGCCGGGCAGCGACGATGTGTTGGCGGCGACAGGAACCCTGCTGGACGAAAAGTGGGTGGAGAAGCTCGAGCTGGCCGGTATCGACGAAGTCGTCGTGCGTTCCGTGACCACCTGTGAGACGCGCTACGGTGTGTGCTCGATGTGCTACGGCCGAGACCTGGCGCGTGGTCATCTGGTCAATATCGGTGAGGCGATCGGGGTGATGGCCGCACAGTCCATCGGCGAGCCCGGCACCCAGCTGACCATGCGTACCTTCCACGTCGGCGGCGCCGCCAGCCGGCAGTCGAACGCCAGCAGCATCCAGGTGCGCAACGAAGGTACGGTGCGCTTCCATAACGTCAAAACCGTGCAGCACGCACAGGGGCATCTGGTCTCGGTCAGCCGTTCCGGTGAGCTTGGCATCGCCGATAGCCGTGGCCGTGAGCGCGAGCGCTATCGCCTGCCTTACGGTGCGCAGATCAACGTCCGTGATGGCGACGCGGTCAAGGGCGGCCAGATCGTCGCCAACTGGGATCCGCACAACCATCCTATCGTCATCGAAGTGGGCGGCTTCGCCAAGTTCATCGATATCGAAGAAGGCGTCAGTGTGCGTCACCAGGTCGACGAAGTGACCGGGCTTTCCAGTATCGCGGTCCTCGATCCGAAAGACCGGCCGAGCACCGGCAAGGACATGCGTCCGGCCATACGCCTGGTTGACAGCAAGGGTCTGCCGATCTGCATCGAAGGCAGTGACCAGCTGGTGCAGTACTTCCTGCCGGCCGGTGCATTGACCAACCTGCGCGATGGCGATGCCGTCGGTGTCGGTGAAATCGTCGGTCGTATTCCTCAGGAATCGTCGAAGACGCGTGACATCACCGGGGGTCTGCCGCGTGTTGCCGACCTCTTTGAAGCGCGCAAGCCGAAGGAATCGGTGATACTGGCCGAAATTTCCGGTCTGGTCAGCTACGGCCGTGAGACCAAGGGCAAGAATCGCCTGGTCATCACCCCCGATGACGGTAGCGCCGTGCATGAAGAGATGATTCCCAAGTGGCGTCAGATCAACGTGTTTGAAGGCGAGCGCGTGCAGAAGGGTGAAGTGATCTCCGACGGCTCGCCCAACCCCCACGATATCCTGCGCCTGAAAGGCGAGACCGAGCTGGCGCGCTACATCGTCCGCGAGGTTCAGGACGTCTATCGCATGCAGGGCGTGAAGATCAACGACAAGCATATCGAGGTCATCATCCGTCAGATGCTGCGCAAGGTGGAGGTCACCGACTCGGGTGATTCCAGCTTCATCAAGGGTGAGCAGGTCGAGTATGCGCGTGTTCTCGAAGAGAACCAGAAGCTGGAGGCGGATAACCGTTTCGTCGCCAAGTTCGATCGTGTGCTGATGGGGATCACCAAGGCCTCCCTGGCTACGGAATCCTTCATCTCGGCGGCTTCATTCCAGGAGACGACGCGTGTTCTCACCGAAGCTGCGGTCAGTGGCAAGGAAGACGATTTGCGCGGTCTCAAGGAAAATGTCGTGGTCGGCCGTCTGATCCCGGCGGGAACCGGCTTCGCCTACCACATGGAGCGTCGTCGCCTGCGCCAGCAGGCGCTGGAGCCGGCGGCACCGTCGATCACCGCGGAAGAAGCCTCCTCGGCCTTGGCCAAGGAACTCAATTCGGTCGATCCATAGGGCTGGGATCGGCAGGCTGGGCGATGGCCGGCGTTGACGCCGGTCGGGCTCAGCATATAGAATGTGCAGCCTTTTAATGGGACGGGTACGTTTGCGCGTGCCCGTTTGTGTCACAACGGGAGATGAGGCCATATGGCAACTGTGAATCAATTGGTGCGTAAAGGGCGCCGCGACGTCGTCAGCAAAAGCGACGTTCCTGCCCTCAAGGGCAGTCCGCAACGCCGCGGTGTCTGCACGCGTGTTTACACCACAACGCCGAAAAAGCCGAACTCGGCCATGCGTAAGGTGTGCAAGGTGCGTCTGACCAGCGGTTTTGAAGTCATTTCTTACATCGGCGGCGAAGGCCACAATCTGCAGGAACACAGTGTCGTGCTGATTCGTGGTGGCCGTGTCAAGGATCTGCCGGGTGTGCGTTACCACACCGTGCGCGGCTCGCTGGACTGTGCCGGGGTCAAAGATCGTAAGCAGAGCCGTTCCAAGTACGGCGCCAAGCGTCCCAAGAAGTAAGTTCTGGGCCGAGTAAGGCCGGGCACGCGCTGCGGAGTCCCGGAATCACCTGAAGATAAGAGAGTTTAGATATGCCAAGAAGACGTGTAGTTGCAGCCCGTGAAGTGCTGCCGGATCCCAAGTTTGGAAGCCAGATCATCGCCAAGTTCATGAACCAGGTGATGGAGCGCGGCAAGAAGTCGGTCGCTGAAAAGATCGTTTATGGCGCTCTGGAGCGTATCCAGGACAAGCAAAAGGGTGATCCCGTGCGTTTCTTCGAGGACACGCTGGAAAAACTGCGCCCGGTCGTAGAAGTCAAGGCTCGCCGTGTCGGTGGTGCCACCTATCAGGTTCCCGTGGAAGTGCGTCCCTCCCGTCGCACGGCCCTGGCGATGCGCTGGTTGGTGGATGCCTCGAAAAAGCGTAGCGAGAAGACCATGGCTTTGCGCCTGGCGGGTGAACTGATGGATGCGGCCGAGGGCAAGGGCGCGGCTGTGAAGAAGCGCGAAGACGTGCATCGCATGGCGGAAGCCAACAAGGCATTTGCCCATTACCGATTCTGATCAGGCCTGACGAGGATTTTACCGTGGCAAGAACCACCCCGCTGGACCGCTATCGCAACATAGGCATCAGTGCCCATATCGATGCCGGTAAAACGACGACCACCGAACGCATCCTGTACTACACGGGTGTCAATCACAAGATCGGTGAAGTGCATGATGGCGCAGCTACCATGGACTGGATGGAGCAGGAGCAGGAGCGTGGCATCACGATCACCTCGGCGGCCACCACCTGTTTCTGGCATGGTATGGGC
>JAJZHK010000062.1 GCA_021804565.1 Pseudomonadota bacterium
TACAGATGTTGGCGTGCAGGGCATGCCTAGTCTTGCAGAAAAAATTGATATCTGTAACCATCCAAGTGACTTTGCTCAGGCTGTTATGAATCTTTTAACATCGGATGCTTTATGGTTTGAGCGCGCACGTGCCCAGCAGGAATTTGTTGCCAGTAGCTTCTCGCATGCAACCCTATTGAAACAGATCCAATATATGCTGGAAGTTTCAGCTAACTAATTCTTGGCTTGCCTAGGAGGGCCTCATGAAACATGATTCTCTAACAATTTTGAAGTTTGGCGCACTGGGCGATGTCGTCAGAACTTCATATTTTGTTGAACCCTTGGTTAGAAAGTATAATATAAAAAATGTGACCTGGATCACCAAGCCTCAGAGCTTTGATCTTTTAAGGTTCAATCCCTACATCAACAATATTGTTCGCTTTGGGATCGATGAGCCACCCTTGTCATCCGACTTAATTGTGTCCCTCGATGATGAATTTGAGTCGGTTTCGCTATCAAGTAAAATAAGCCATAAGCATATTATTGGCTCAGTACTTACCGAGCAAAATATATCCTATACTGATAGTGCCCAGGAGTGGTTTGATATGGGCCTGCTCTCTAAATATGGTAAAGCACAGGCCGATCGCCTGAAGAAAATCAACCAGAGATCGCATGCTGAGATTTTTTCAGCAATGCTTGGTGTTGATACAGTTCAACCATGCTTTTATGGTAACAATTATCTCGAAGAACAGGCACTACAAGGCAGAAACTCCAAAAAATTTGTCCTAGGCATTAATTGTTTTGCAGGGGCCCGCTGGAAGTCCAAGGAAATGCCCAAGTCAGAACTGACTAAACTTCTGGATCTTCTAAAAGCCGATTTGCATGGCAAATTTGGCAAGGATTTTCAGATATGGATTTTTGCTGATGCTCAATCACTGCCACGTGCGTCAACAATTTCTATCGATAGTGAGTTCGTGAAGATATGCGACACTGGCCGCTCTGTCTTAGACTTTGCCGCCCAAATTAAAGCCTGTGACTTTATTATATCCACTGATTCTCTGGGCCTGCACCTGGCAATTGCTCAGAAGATCCCCAACATCTCCTTCTACGCCCCCACCTCTGCAGCCGAGATTGATACTTTTGGCACTGGCACTAAGTTAATATCAACATCACCCGACTATTGCTCTTACTCTGTTGATGCCGATAACTCTTCAATTACTGCAGAAAGAATTTTGGCCTATTTCTCATAAAAATAGATTTCGTCTTGCCATGATGCACCTCATTGAAAGACCTTTAATACCAGACCCCAGCGCTTTATAAAGGCGCCGGGGCCTTTACTCATAAGACCAATTATTTATGATGCACAGGCTCCAGTAGTATTTTCTTTCTCTTTATAGGTGCATCAACCAAAATAAGCATGATCCATGACACCCCCATGGTAAGCACGAACGATATGATGAAAAAAAGCAGCCCGCGATCAAACCCAAATCTTGGGATAAGCCATGCGGCAACTGTTGTATGAAGTAAGTACATGGGGTAGGACAAATCACCCAGCAGGGTATCTAGCTTACCAGCCTTTACATCAGAGAATGATAAAACAACCCACATGGAAAGTGGCACTGATAAGATGATTCCATAGCCCCATGGCCAGCTTGGGTCAGCCAGCCAATATATACCATGAAATGACCATGCAAGAAGACTAAGCACGCGATTTTTTGACCAGGAAAGTTTATCGCGGTAATGGCACAATAAGGAACCGGCTGAAAAAGCAAGCATGCAAGGCGCTAGCAAAGTATACCTTATAGGAAAGCTTTCTGTTGTAAATCCATAGCCGATATTTGAGGCAATACTTAAGAAGAGAGCCACCCATGCCCCATTCTTGCCCTGCGCCATAAAAGGCATAATCATATAGGCTATTACTTCGACATAAAGTGCTCCGGCAACTGGAACTGGCAATCCAGATGCATCACCAAATGGGTTCATTATAAAAACAGTCAGCCAGTTATTTGGCGAGACTGGCTTTTGAAACTGCGGATTTAATCCCGTAGGACTTAGGCCATAGCGAGAAAGCACCCCTATTGTAAACAGGCCAATAAATACAGAAATAAAGTAAAGCGGATAGATGCGCAAAAATCTGTTATAAGCATACGCCCGTAATCCCAAAGGATTTGACCCATACTTTTCCGTTAGAACATAGGTCATCAAGTACCCACTCATTACAAAAAAGCCCCATACAGCATATGCTGCCGGCCCATCAATCATATGAGCATACAAATGCGATATGGCAACAAGAAATGCCAAAAAGAAGCGCCAGCTGCCTAGTCCTATCATTAATCACAACCCCTATCCATAAAAAATTGGCCTGCAACGAAATTTAATAAATCAGATTGCAAGACTTACTCCGCCTCACCACCAAAACATTCTGCATTTTCTAGCAAACAGCCGCCTGAATCTTTAGACGATAGCTGTGGAGTCATGCCTTCGGGCCAGGTGATCCCCAGGCTGGGCTCATTCCATATCACGCATCTTTCGTATTCAGGGAACCAGTAGTCGGTGGTCTTATAGAGAAAGTCAGCACTCTCGCTGAGCACCAGAAATCCATGGGCAAAGCCCTCTGGCACCCAGAGCTGTCGCTTGTTTTCTGCGCTCAGGATCTCGCCCACCCATTGCCCAAAGGTTGGTGAGTTTTTTCTCAGGTCGACCGCCACGTCAAAAACCTCGCCCGCGCAGACGCGAACCAGCTTGCCTTGCGGGTTTTTGATTTGGTAATGCAGGCCGCGTAAGACCCCACGACTGGAGCGTGAGTGGTTGTCCTGGACGAAGCGGACATCGCGACCTGCGGCTTCATCAAAAGCTTTCTTGTTGTAGCTTTCCATAAAAAAGCCACGTTCATCACCGAAGCACCGTGGTTCGAGCAGCAAAACATCAGGTATGGCAAGGGCTGTTATTTTCAATTTATCGTTCCAGCGTGGACTGTTGATCGACGATGAGCCTGGCCATCAAGGCCGTATCTCTTCCATGACCTTCTGCAGGTATTTGCCATAGCCGCTTTTGCTCAAGCGAGTGATGGCCTTTTGCAGAGCAAGATCATCGATCCACTGTCTGCGATAAGCGATTTCCTCCAGACAGGCCACTTTCAGACCTTGGCGGTGTTCCAAGGTAGCGATGAACTGGCTGGCCTCAAGCAAGGAATCATGGGTGCCGGTATCCAGCCAGGCGTAGCCACGGCCCATAATTTCAACTGAAAGCTGCTTTTGCTCGAGATAGACCTTGTTGACGTCGGTGATCTCAAGCTCACCACGCGCCGAGGGCTTCAGTGCTTTGGCGATATCGACCACCTGCTGGTCATAGAAGTACAGGCCGGTGACCGCATAGCTGGACTTTGGGTGTGTGGGCTTTTCTTCCAGGCTGGTGGCCTGGCCCTGAGCATCAAAAGCGACGACACCATAACGCTCGGGGTCGTGGACGTGGTAAGCAAACACGGAAGCACCCTGTGTCCGCTGATCTGCAGCGATAAGCAGGCTGTGCAGATCGTGGCCATGGAAGATATTGTCGCCGAGGACCAGTGCGCTCGGTGCTCCGGCCAAGAAAGACTCGCCAAGGATGAAGGCCTGCGCCAGGCCATCGGGGCTGGGCTGCTCGACATAGTCCAGCTGCAAGCCCCACTGCGATCCATCCCCCAGCAGCTGCCTGTAACGAGGCAGGTCCTGTGGCGTCGAGATGATCAGTATTTCCCTGATACCGGCAAGCATCAAGGTGCTCAGCGGGTAGTAGATCATCGGCTTGTCATAGACTGGCAATAACTGCTTGGATATGGCCAGTGTCGCAGGGTGCAGACGTGTGCCTGACCCACCGGCCAGAATGATTCCTTTTCTGTTCAATTGAAAGTCCTAGCTTTTACGCATTTCAGCAATGATGGAGCGCACCACATCTGCAGCGCCTTCCTGCCAGTGAGGAAGGTTTAAATCAAACTCTCTGCTGATCTTGTCGCAGGAGAGCCGGCTGTTCTTCGGGCGCTTGGCGGGTAAAGGATACGCCTCTGTCGGGATGGCGTGTAGTGCCTCAGGTCGGAGTTTGAGCGGCAAACCCTGCTCCCAGGCCAGTTCCAGAGTGTATTTGGCCAACTCGTACCAATTGGTGACCCCGTGTGGCACCAGATGATAGGTGCCCAGTTCATGATCTTCGGTCTCCAGCTTGCGCAGCAGCTGCAAGGTGGTCTCCGCGACAAAGTCGGCGGAGCTTGGCACGCCCCATTGATCAGCCACCACGTTCAGGGTCTCACGCTCAGCGGCCAGGCGCAGTATGGTTCGAATGAAGTTCTTGCCATGCTTGCCGATCACCCAGGTGGTGCGCAGGATCAGATGGCGACAGCCCGACTGGCGTATCACCTCCTCTCCCTCCCACTTGGTACGCCCATACACGGACAGGGGCGCTGTAGGATCGTCCTCGACATAGGCCGATGTTTTCTGGCCATCGAACACATAGTCGGTCGAGTAGTGGATCAGCAGGCCACCGACACTCTCCACCCACTCGGCCATGGCTTCGACACCGTCGCGGTTCACGCAACGCGCGACGGTGGCGTCGGTTTCCGCATAGTCGACCGCAGTATAAGCCGCGGTATTAATGATGACCTCGGGCTCTATCTGTCGCAAGAAACCATGCACGGCTTCAGGGTTGGCGATGTTGACCATGTCGCGATCGACGAATATGACATCGCTGCGACGGCCCAGTCGCTCAAAAAAAGCGCTCCCTACCTGGCCGGTCCGCCCGGTCACCACGATTCTGGTCATATCATTCATCCTGCTGATACTGCGTCTGCATCCATTGACGATAGCTGCCACTCGTCACGCCTTCGATCCAGGCCGTATTATGCAGATACCATTTGACAGTTTTCTTTAAGCCCGACTCAAAAGTTTCTTGCGGCTTCCATCCCAGCTCACGCTCGAGCTTGCGCGCATCGATGGCGTAGCGCCTGTCGTGCCCTGGACGGTCTTTGACAAAGCGGATCTGCTCCCGGTAAGAGCGGCCATCCGCGCGTGGCTGCGCCTCGTCGAGGAGATCGCACAGGGTCTGCACGACTTCAAGGTTGGTTTTTTCGTTCCAGCCACCGACGTTGTAGGTCTCCCCGAGACGACCCGCCTCGAGCACGCGCCGGATAGCGCTGCAATGGTCTTTGACGTACAACCAGTCACGCACCTGCTGGCCGTCGCCATAGATAGGCAAGGGCTTACCGGCCAGGGCATTGAGCAAGACCAGGGGGATGAGCTTTTCCGGGAAGTGGTAAGGCCCGTAGTTATTGCTGCAGTTGGTCGTCAGCACGGGCAGACCGTAGGTGTGGTGCCAGGCGCGTACCAAATGGTCACTCGCGGCCTTGCTGGCTGAATAGGGGCTGTTAGGCTCATAGCGGTGCTGCTCGGTAAAGGCCGCATCGCAGGCACCAAGGCTGCCGTAGACCTCATCGGTCGACACGTGCAGAAAGCGAAACGCCGCCTGCTCGGCTTCAGCCAATGAACTCCAGTACGCCCTAACCGCCTCCAGAAGCCGGAAAGTGCCGACGACGTTGGTTTGTATGAACTCACCTGGACCGGAAATCGAACGATCGACGTGCGACTCGGCAGCAAAATTGATCACCGCCCGCACCTGATACTGACGCAGCAGAGTGCCTATGCGCTCACCATCACCGATATCGGCCTGGACAAAAATATGTCGGGGATCGCTTTGCAAGGACGCCAGGGTCTGCAAATTTCCTGCATAGGTCAGTTTGTCGACGTTGACGACAGGCTCATCATGAGAAGCCAGCCAGTCGAGCACAAAATTGCCGCCGATAAACCCTGCACCACCGGTGATCAGAACTGCCATGCCCTTGTTCTCTCTTCATCCATCTTCAATGTGACGCGCTGATGCTGGCCATTTGCATTAAAATCACGATACCCATGGCGATGACCCAGCTGTTTTTATCCTTAGCGGCAAAGACCACGGGATCGTCATGCATGAGGCCACGATGGGTGATGACCCATACCCGGCTGATCCAGTACAGCAGCAAGGGGGTCGCCAGCCATAAAATGCGCGGCTCAGCGTAAAGCTTTTGTACTTCACTGCTGTTGATGTAGAGGGCGAAGACCAGAACGGCGATGAAGCCGCTGGCGACACCAAAGCTGAGCAGCATGACCAGGTCTTCGACGTGGTAGCCGCGTCCATGCGTGGTCAACTGCCCTCTTTGCCTGAGCTGATAGAGCTCTGAATAGCGCTTGACCAGCGCCAGGCTGAAAAAGATGAACAAGGAAAAGGCCAGCAGCCAGAACGAGGGGGCGATATGGGTGGCGGCCATGCCGGCCAGCAGGCGCATGGTGTAGAGCGCCGCCAGCATGATGACATCGACCATGATGCGCGACTTGAGCCAGACCGAATAACTCAGGGTCATCAGGTAGTAGAGGACGAGCACCCCGACATAGAGCAGGGGCATCAAGGCCAGGGCCAGTCCGAACGCCATGATCAGCAGCAAAGGTGTGCTCATCAGTCCATAGATCAGGGGGATCTGGCCGCTGGCCCAGGGCCTTTTCGATTTGCGCGGGTGCTGGCGATCCGACTCCAGGTCGAGAAGATCATTGAGGACATAGACGCTGGATGCGCACAGGCTGAAGCACAGGAAGGCCAGGCTGGTCAGGAGCAGTGCATGGACATCGGTGATCTGATGCGCCAGCGCCAGCGGCACGAAGATGAGGGCGTTTTTCAGCCACTGATGGACGCGCAGCGCCTTGGCCCACATTTTTACGGTGGTGGCCGGGCCGATATAGCTGTGACTGACCGTATGGCGCGCCTCTACGCTGCGCAAAAAGTTCTGGCTTGGGCTGACCACGATGGCCTGGCGGGCCTGCGCCCACACCGGATGGTCGGCGTGGCTGTTGCCAACATAGTCAAATCCCTGCGCGCCATGGCGTTCGACCAGTACCCGGGCTTTGTGCCGACCCTCGAGATTGAGTGCATCGTGGGTGGCCTCGACCGCATGAAACAGGCCGAGATGCGCGGCCACGGCCTGGGCATAGCGTTCGTGCGAGGCGGTCGCCAGCACCAGCTGCCGTCCGCGTCCATGCTCTTGACGCAGCCAGCCCAGCAGGTCCTGGTGATAAGGCAGCGTCGCCACATCGATCTCGGCGCGCAGGGCGATTTCTTGCTTGAAGTAGGCCTTGCCCTTGAGCAGCCACCAGGGCAGGAGCAAGAGTGTCCAGGGCTGACGCTTGAGCATCACCAGCAAAGACTCGATCAGAAGATCACTCCTGATCAGGGTTCCATCCAGATCTACACACAGGGGTAGGTCGGTCTTGCGCTCCTGCATTGCAACACCCAGTTCGTCATAAAGGCGAGGCATTGTAGACGATATGAGGCGTGTCCAGCCATAATGCAGCCTGCCTCAACAGGGACAGTCCGGCTCCATGCACACTCAGCATCGCAGTGACCTCAGTTTCGCTGCTTACTATACTCTGTTTGCGGTTCTGTCTACGCTGCTCAATATCGGGACGCAGATGGCCAGTCTGCGGATTTTGCTTGTCGCCGGCCTGCCGAGCTTGCTGGGGCATCGCTATGACCTGGAACTGGCGATGCTGTCAGGGACGGCCGTTGGGCTGCTCTTCAAGTACGTGATGGACAAGCGCTACATCTTTGCCTTTGAGACCGAAGATGTGCTGCACGAAGGGCGCACGATGCTGCTGTATGGCTTGATGGGCGTCTTTACGACCCTGGAGTTCTGGGTCGTTGAACTGCTCTTCAATCATTTTCTCGCTTTCACCGGGGCCCGCTATGTCGGCGCCTGCCTGGGTCTGGCGCTGGGTTATTGGCTCAAATACCAGCTCGATCAACGTTTTGTCTTCGTCGCGAGGCGTCCATGAAGATCCAGTCCTGGGGCGCTCTTTCGCGGGATGAGCACGAGCTCGTGCCTCTCTTTGACCGGGACGCGGTCGCCGGCCGGCTGCAGGGCCCGGGGGTGGCGCATGGCTTAGGACGCAGCTACGGGGATGTGGCGCTCAATCCCGGTGGTCGTCTGTGGAGCTGCACCGGCCTCGACCGCTATATCCATTTTGACCCTCTGCTCGGTCGGGTGCGCTGCGAGGCCGGGGTCAGTCTGGACAGCCTGCAAAACCTGTTCGTGCCACGCGGCTGGATGCTGCCGGTGACACCCGGCACCCGCTGGGTGACCTTGGGAGGCGCGGTGGCCAACGACGTGCATGGCAAGAACCATCACGCCCGCGGCACCTTCGGCCACCATATTCTGGCGCTGCGCCTGGTGCGCACCAGCGGCGAAGTCCTCGACCTCAGCCCGGACCAGAACGCGGATCTGTTTTTTGCCACCCTGGGTGGCCTCGGTCTGACCGGGGTGATCACCGAGGTCGAACTGCAGCTGATGCCGGTACGCGGTCCCTGGCTGGACAGCGAGACCATCCCTTTTCACAGTCTCGACGACTTCTTCGCCCTGTCCATGCACTCGGAGGCGAACTGGGAGTACACCGTCGCCTGGATCGACTGTCTGTCCGGACCGCAGCTGCGCGGACTGTTCATGCGCGCCAACCACGCTGATGAGCAGGATGAAGAAAGTGCTGCGAGGGTTCATCGCTCTTTGCAGCTAGCGCTGACGCCCCCGGTGTCCTTGATCAACGGTCTCAGCCTGCGGGCCTTCAACGAAGCCTATTTTCGTCTGCACGCTCGTGATGGCGAGGCCCGGGTGCACTACCAGCCTTTCTTCTACCCGCTCGATCACGTCGGCCACTGGAATCGCATCTATGGGCCGGCGGGCTTTTATCAATACCAGAGCGTCATCCCCTCGCTCCATGCCAAAGAGGCCACGGAGCAGATGCTGGCGGCGATCAAGGCCAGTGGTCAGGGCTCGTTTTTGGCGGTGCTCAAGGTTTTTGGTCGCATGCCTTCCCTCGGCATGCTCAGCTTTCCCCAGGCGGGCGTCACCCTGGCCCTCGACTTTCCCAATCGCGGCCAGGCCAGCCTGCAGCTGTTTGAACGCCTCGATCGTATCGTCGCAGAGGCCGGTGGCCGGCTTTACATGGCCAAGGATGCACGCATGCCGGCCACGATGTTTCAGCAAGGCTATCCCCTGTGGGAAGCCTTTCTATCCTTGCGCGATCCTGGCATCAGCTCTGCCATGTCGCGCCGTCTGATGGGGTCTTGAGATGAACCAGTCCTTGCGTGTTCTCGCAATAGGTGCGACGTCCGGTATCCTCCAGCAGTGCCTGCGCCTGCGTCTGCAGGAGGAGAACATCGACGGTATCCTGGTCGGTCGTGACCTGCGCCGCCTGGAGCAGATGGCCGATGACCTGCGCGTGCGTCAGCCGGAAAGCAGCTGGCGTATCGAGATCGTCGATTTTCTCGACCACCATGCCATCGAGACGCTGATCGCCCGTTGCGGCGATATCGACCTCGCCTATGTCGCCCATGGCGCCCTGATCGATCAGCTCGATTGCGAGCAAAGCCTGCTGCGTACCCAGGAGTCGCTGTCCATCAACGCCTTGTCGCCGGCGCTGTTCTGCTCCGCCATCGCCACCCGCCTCGAGCAGCAGGGCCATGGCCAGCTGGTCATCTTCGGCTCGGTGGCCGGTGACCGGGGTCGGCGCAGCAACTACGTCTACGGCGCCAGCAAAGCCTTGCTCGCCCGCTACGCGCAGGGTCTGCAGCACAAATTTGCCGGCAGCCAGGTGCACGTGTCCCTGGTCAAGCCGGGACCGACCGCCACCGCCATGACCGCCCACCTGGCGGCCAGCACCCGCCTGGCGCCGGTCGACAAGGTCGCCGCCTGCATCGAGCGGGGCGTGCGCGCGAAAAAGCCGGTCATCTATGCCCCGGCGATCTGGGCCTGGATCATGCTGATCATTATCCATCTGCCACGGCAGATCTTCAACCGCATGAAGATCTAGCGCCGGGCTTCAGGTCAGCTGTTCAAGGACGCGGTTGAGAAAACGGTAGCCGAGCGGCGTACAGACCCAGCGATCGCCCTCGCTTTCGATCAGACCCTGGGTCTGCGCCGCCTCCAGGCAGGCCTGGGCACGGTGCTCAGGACAACCGGTGCGTTCCGTAAAGAGGGCGCGCGGCACCCCCTGGCGCAAGCGTAGCGCGTTCATGAAGAACTCGAAGGGCCGTTCGCGCTCAGGCACCATCCTGAGCTCAGCGTAGCGACCCGCCTGCATCGCCCGCATATAGTCCTCAGGCAGGCGGGTTTGCTGGTAGCGGTAGATGCCGTCGGGCCGGCTGATCTTGCCGTGGGCGCCGGCACCCAGGGCCAGATAGTCACCAAAAGTCCAGTAGTTGAGATTGTGGGCCGCGGGTCGCTCACGCGTCCACGCCGACACCTCGTAGGGCTGGTAGCCGGCCGCCTGCAGCAGAGCGCCGCCCTGCTCGTCGATGGCCTCCCGGGTGTCCTCGTCGGGCAGGATGGGCTGCTGTCGATAGAAGACGGTGTTCGGCTCCAGGGTCAGCTGGTACCAGGAGATCTGCTCGGGCGCATGCGCCAGCGCCCGCTGCAGATCGCGCAGGGCGCCTGGCACATCCTGGCCCGGCAGACCGTGCATGAGGTCGATATTGATGCGCTCGAACCCTGCCGCACGCAGGGTGTGCAAAGCCTGGTCGGCGGCCTGCGCATCGTGGATGCGCCCTAAAGCCGCCAGCCGCTGGTCATCGAAGCTTTGCACCCCGAGGGACACCCGGTTGATGCCGGCGCGGGCGTAGGCCCGCCAATCGCCATGCTCCATGGTACCGGGGTTGGCCTCCATGGTGATCTCGATACCGGCGCCGAGGCCTAATGCGCTGTCGATCGCCTGCAAAAGCTGCTGGTAAAACGCCGGCGACAGCAGCGATGGCGTACCGCCCCCGAAAAAGATGGACACCAGCGCCCGCCCTGAGGCGAGATCCTTCTGCCAGTCCAGATCACGCCGCAAGGCCTGCAGATAAGCCTCTTCCGGCCTCTGCCGGGGGCTTTCATGCGAATTGAAGTCGCAGTAGGGGCATTTGCGCACGCACCAGGGCAGATGAACATAGAGGGCCAGCGGGATCTTGGCGGCTAACACGAGCAGCTCCAGCCTTGCACAAAGCCTGCAGTGTAATGCCCGCCAGGGCGCTCGCCTAGCCAGGTTCAGCTTATCGGCATTTTCATGAAGGTATGTGCGCCATGCATGTTATGATCTCGCTTTGGTCCGACGTGTGAGTTCTTCCGGCATGCGCCTGAACGTTTTTACCGATTACTGCTTGCGTACGCTGATCTATCTCGGCGCCCATCCGCATGAGCGGGTGACGCGAGCACAGATTGCCCAGTCCTACGACATCTCCGACAACCACCTGATGAAGGTGGTCAACTGGCTGGCGCGCGAGGGCTTCATCACCACCGTGCGTGGCAAGGGCGGCGGTAT
>JAJZHK010000091.1 GCA_021804565.1 Pseudomonadota bacterium
CGACCACCACACCGGCGGGTGTGTTCGGGCACTTGTCGAGGTAGTCAGGAACGCCGTCATGATCGCTATCGAGAGGACAGCCCACCTTGTCGACCGCCACGCCAGCCGGCGTATTCGGGCACTTGTCCAGGTCATTGGGCACGCCATCATGGTCGTCATCGGCGGGCGCCTGCACCACCGGCGCTGGCGCTGGGGCCGGTGCCGGGGTCGGCACCGCAGCCACCGCCGGCACCACCGCCGCCGCGGCCGTCGGGAAGGAACCGACGCTGAACTCGAGGCCGACCAGACCCAGCCAGTCATGCCAATGCGGACCCGGCATATCCAGGTAACGCACTTCCGAACGCAGTCCGACGTGCGGGAACAGGTTCCAGACCAGACCGGTGCCGGCCTGGGCATAGCCCTTGGCAAACGGCGTGGCATGGTCCGCCAGATAATCGGCACGGCCACCGCCGGCGAGCACGAAAGGCTGCACGGCATGCCCGTCGAGGAAACGGTACATCACGTTGAGGTCTTCGTGGCGATAGTGCAGCTTATCGCTATAGAAGGGGCTTTTCTCATGCGTCGTCGACTTGCCGGTCGATGCTTCCACGGACCAGTTCGGCGTAAACCGGTAGCCCAGGTCGATCATGTACTCACGACCGTTCTTGACACCCTTGGCCGGCTTCATGCCATCGGGAGCCGTCGCATTGGAAAAATCATGGTCACCGATCAGCGGACTCAAGGTCAGCTCTCCGGCTTGCGCCACGCCCAGACCGGCCACCATGGCCAGACCCAACCATCCTTTTTTGCTCATCATCTACTCTCCAGAAAAGTGTTAGCAAATATTTCTACGAACACAGTGGGGCAATCTAACAAGGAATTCAGGCCAAGGCAACGTGAATTTTTCCCACAAATCTCCCCATTCAGCCATAGACTTGCGCGATAATTTGTGCAGAACGTTACCTGCCGTAACAGAGACCCACCTTCATGAGCGACGAAAGCCAGAGCTTCCTCTTTGTCCATCGCGCCGTACGCGGGGCCTGGGCCCGCTGCGACGCCCTGATGCACGACGTGCTGCAGCGTCATCCCTACCCCGCTGCCCTGCAGGCGCTGCTCGGTGACCTGATGATCGCCTGCGCCATGCTCAGTGCCCACCTCAAAGACGGCAGCACTCTGACCCTGCAACTGCGTGGCAGCGGCCCACTGCACCTGGCCATGGCCGAATGCTCGGCGGCCGGACACATCCGTGTGTATGCCGACTACGACGCTGATCGGCTGCACCCCCAGCTGAGCTTCATGGAACTCCTGGCGCCCGCGCAGATGGCGCTGACCCTGGAGCATGAGGGCCAAAGCTACCAGGGCATCGTCGCCTTGCACGAGCAAGGTCTGGCGCTCAGCCTGGAAGACTACTTCCTGCAGTCCGAACAGTTGCCGAGCTGCCTCCTGCTCGCCCACCGTGCCGACAGGTATGCGGGCCTGCTGCTGCAGCAGATGCCGGCGGCAGACCGCGACCAGGCCGATGAGGACTTCCGCTACGCCAGGCTGCTGGCACAAACCTGCCGCGATGACGAACTGCTCGAGCTCGACAGCTCAAGCCTGCTGCAGCGCCTCTACCATGAGGACGACATCACACTGGCGCCACCACAAACCCTGAGCTTTCACTGCCGCTGCAGCCGGCAGCGTTCGCTGTCGGCCCTGCTTTCCCTGGGCGCCGCCGACCTCAGCCATCTGCTCATGGAAAGGCATGGCCGGATCGAGGTCGACTGCGAGCTCTGTCGTCAGCGTTACCATTTTTCGAGCCTCGATTTGAGCGAGCACCTGCAGGCCCCTGACAGCCTGCAATAGCCGCTCAGTCAGCGAGCAGGGGATGACGCAAGAACTCGACCAGAGCGAAAAGTTGCCGGTCGGCGTGACGCGCAGCGTACCAGGTGGCCAGGTAAAGCCCGGGTAGGATGAACACCCCATAGGGCAAAAAAACGAGCAAGGGCCACACCAGGATGGGCCCCCAACCCAGGCGTCGGGTCAGCTGCAGTCGGCCTGCCTGCCGCTGCAAGCTGCCATGCCAGCCGCCACACGGCAACAGCCACCAGGGCTGGCGCCAGAGCAGCCTGTCGGCGTCCTGGCGCCGCAAGGCCAGCGGCCGGGTGAAATAGGCCAGCGCATGTTCGCTGGGCATGCAGTGCAGCGCAGCGACAAAGTCCTGACGGCGCAGACAGCAGCCGTGCTCCTGCCAGGCCTCCCAGAACAACAGCGCCGCCCACATCTCGAGCCCGCCAAAGCTGAGCAGCCAGAGCAGAATATCCTGACGCATCAGCGCGGATAACGGGTCAGGGGCAGGCTGATGCGCACCAGCAAACCGCCCTCGGGATGGTTGGAAACCAGCAGCCGTCCATGATGCATCTTGACGATGCGCTGCACGATGGCCAGGCCCAGGCCGCTGCCTGAACTGCCACTGCGGGCATTCTCGCCGCGCTGGAAAGGCTCGAGCAGGCGGGGGATCTCATGGGCATCGACACCCTCACCATGGTCGCGCACGCTGATCTCGACACGGGAACCGCGCTGGCGCAGCTGGATGTCGATCGGCGCCCGCCCATAGCGCAGCGCGTTGGTGACCAGATTGCCCAGCAAACGTTTGATCGATAGCCGCTTCATCCAGACCTTGGGCAGCGCATCGGTCTGCAGACGTATCTCCACCATCGCCGCACACAGGTCGACCACTTTCT
>JAJZHK010000022.1 GCA_021804565.1 Pseudomonadota bacterium
AGCTGGATATTGCTTGATCGCGAGCAGAGGGTGAGCCTGCTGATCCTGTCTGCGCACTGGACAGGTCCCCAGGTCGCGGTCGGTGGCGCTTGGTCGACCCTGCTCCATCCACGGGCACAGGCGGCGCTGCCGGCGATGCAGTACAGCCTGCAGCAGGGACGCCCCTGGCGGGGCTGTTTGACCCTCAGCGATGGCCAGCCGCGTGAAGTGCTGGTGGTTCCGCAGGCGCATGGGCTGCTCATGGTTTTTGAAGATCGCCCGCCTGTGCAGCTCGACCTGGGGCAGCGCGGTCTGAGTTTGATGCAGTATTTTTACGAGATCCCCTTCCTCTTCCGCTATGTCGCCTATATGGCGAGCATGGTGCTGGTGACCTTGCTGGTGGCTTGGGCGGCCTATGCTCATCGCATGCCGCTGCTGTTCATGCTGATCGGCTGCAGTGTCTTGATGGCGGTGGTCTCTTCCTGGTTCATCGAGCACTCCATAGGACGCTCTTTGCGCGATGCCCGGCGTATTTTTAGCACCATCTCGCAAGGTGATCTCAGCTCCCGTGTCGACACCGATCGTGATGACGACGCCGGGCGCCTGCTCGCCGACCTGGCCACCATGCAGGCCAGCCTGCAGTGGATGACCTTGCAAACGGCAGCTTCTGCCGATCAGATGTGTGCGCACGAAGAGGCGGTGGCCGAAGCGCTCGAGCGGCTGCGCCAGCAGTCACAGGCGCAGGTGCAGTCGCTGGATGACGTCAGGTCCGCTGTCAGCGAGGTAACCCAGTCGGTACAGACGGTGTCCCTGGCCGCTTCACAGGCGGACGCTGCCGCCGATGCCTCTTTGCAAAATATCAAAGAAGGCGGTGAGCAGATGCATCAGGGGGTGAGCTCCTTCGATCATCTCGTGCATATGGTGCAGGGTTTTGCTGAAGATATGGTGGGGCTCAAGCAGGCGGCTGAAGGGATCAGCCTGGTGACCCAGGTGATCGCCGAGATCGCCGCACAGACCAATCTTCTGGCGCTCAATGCCGCCATCGAGGCGGCCCGTGCCGGCGAGGCCGGACGTGGTTTTGCCGTCGTCGCCGACGAGGTGAGAACCCTGGCGACGCGCACCGCCCAAAGTACGGCGGATATCACCCGTATGGTCCAGGACATCCAGACGCGCTCGCAGCGCGCCGCCAGTGAAATGGACGGCTCGGTGCATGAGGTCATGCTGCAACAGGGCAAGATGCGTCAGACGCTGGATGGTTTTCAGGCGATCGAGCAAGGCAGTCTGCAGGTGACCGAGCTGTCCGCGGCGATCAATCAGGCGGCACTGCGCCAGGTCACCGCCACCGCCCAGGTGAGTAAGAGCACCGCGCATATGTACAAGCTGACCGATGCCAACAACAACGAGGTTCAGCAGCTCTATACGGCGATGCAGCAACTGCACAGCACCTCGGAAGGGCTGCGCCAGCTGCTGGCTCACTACCGTTTCTAAGCGGCCAGGCGCCTGCTTCAGGCGCCTATTTTCTTGTGCCGACCACGGCTGCTGGACGAGCCCTGAGCACCGGCTTTCTTTTGCCTGTAGGTCTCGTAGTCGTTGAAGTTGCCTTCGAACCACTCGACGCCATCGTCCTCGAAAGCCAGGATGTGGGTGGCGATACGGTCGAGGAACCAGCGATCATGCGAGACCACCATGGCCACCCCGGGGAAGGTCAGCAGCGCGTCTTCGAGGGCACGCAAGGTCTCGATGTCGAGGTCATTGGAGGGTTCATCAAGGAGCACGACGTTGGCACCCGCCTGGAGAACCTTGGCCAGCTGCAGACGGTTGCGTTCGCCGCCGGAGAGTTCACCGACGCGCTTTTGCTGGTCGCTGCCCTTGAAGTTGAAACGGCCCAGGTAGGCGCGCGAGGGCATTTCAAAGTCACCGACACGGAGTATATCGAGTCCCCCGGATATTTCTTCCCAGACGCTCTTGCTGTCATCGAGAGCATCGCGGATCTGTCCGACATAGGCCACCTTGACCGTTTCGCCGATGATGATGCGGCCCTGGTCGGCTTGCTGCTCACCGGTGATCATGCGAAACAGTGTCGTCTTACCGGCACCATTGGGGCCGATGATGCCGACGATGGCGCCGCGTGGCACGATAAAGTTGACGTGCTCATAGAGCGTGCGGCCCGCGTAGCCTTTGCCCAGATCCTGCGCTTCGATGACCTGCTCGCCCAGGCGTGGTCCGGGCGGGATATAGATTTCCTGGGTCTCATTGCGCTTTTGAAACTCCTTGCTGGCCAGCTCTTCGTAGGCGGCCATGCGCGCCTTGCTCTTGGCCTGGCGGGCCTTGGGGCTTTGCCTGACCCACTCGAGTTCACGCTTGAGCGCCTTGGTATGCGCCTCTTCGGTTTTTTGTTCCTGTTCCAGACGAGCTTCTTTCTGCTCCAGCCAGCTCGAATAGTTGCCGTGCCAGGGGATGCCATGGCCGCGGTCGAGCTCGAGGATCCATTCCGCGACATTGTCGAGGAAGTAGCGATCATGGGTGATGGCGACGATGGTGCCGGGAAAGTCCTTGAGAAAATGCTCCAGCCAGGCGACCGACTCGGCGTCGAGATGGTTGGTCGGCTCATCGAGCAGGAGCATATCAGGACGTGAGAGCAGCAGACGGCAGAGCGCAACGCGACGGCGCTCGCCCCCGGACAGCTTGCTGACATCGGCATCCCAGGGCGGTAGACGCAAGGCGTCAGCGGCCTGATCGAGTTGATTTTCGAGGTTGTGCGCATCCCAGGTCTGGACGATGGCCTCCAGCGTTTCCTGGCGTTTGGCGAGGGCATCGAAGTCGGCATCCTCCTGGCCATAGGCGGCGAAGACCGCGTCGAGCTCCTGCAGAGCATCGAGAGCTTCGCGCACCCCATCTTCGACGTTGCCGCGCACATCTTTGCTGGCATCGAGCTGCGGCTCTTGCGGCAGATAGCCTATCTTGATCCCCGGCTGCGCCCGTGCTTCACCCTGGATGTCCGTGTCGACGCCGGCCATGATGCGCAGCAGGGTTGATTTGCCGGCACCGTTGAGGCCGAGGACGCCGATCTTGGCGCCGGGAAAAAAAGACAGAGAAATGTCCTTGAGGATCTCCCGCTTGGGCGGGACGATCTTGGAGACACGGTTCATGGTGTAGATGTACTGGGCCATGCTGATATCCTGTGGCGTTGCGAGCCTGTGAGGCGATATTCTAGAGCTTAACGTCTTCGGCTGCGCGAAATATTATCGGCTTATCGGGTCAAGCGATCGAGCAGCCAGGCCTGGACCGGCAGACGATCGGCTTCGCCTTCGCCTTCGATGCTCTCGCGGATCCAGTGTCCATCCGGCTGTAGCAGCCAGGACTGACGGCGGTCCTGCAGATAAGCCTGCAGGCCTTCGCGCAGCACACGCTTGCGCAACTCGGGATCCTCGATAGGAAAGCAGGTCTCAACCCGGGAGAAAAGATTGCGATCCATGAGGTCGGCGCTGGAAGCATAGATGCGGGCATCACCGGCATTGGCAAAGTAGTAGATGCGGGTGTGCTCGAGAAAACGGCCGATGATCGAGCGGACCTGGATATGCTCGGAGATGCCGGCCAGGCCGGGGGTCAGGCAGCACACTGAGCGCACGATCAGGTCAACCTTGACACCGGCTTGCGAGGCGCGCATGAGCGCCTGCATGATCTGCTTTTCGGTGATGGCATTGCACTTGAAGATGATGTGCCCCGGCCGGCCTTCAAGCGCATGCTTGATCTCGGCGTCGATCAGGGCGAGCAGCTGTGCGTGCAGGGTGAAGGGGGAGTGGAAGAGCTTTTTCAGGCGCGCCGCCTTGCCCATGCCGGTCAGTTCGGCAAAGATCTTGCCGACGTCTTCACAGAGCTCGGTGTTGGCCGTGAGCAGCGAGTAGTCGGTGTAGATGCGGGCATTGCCGGCATGGTAGTTACCGGTGCCGAGATGGGCATAACGGACCAGGCGATTCTTCTCCCGGCGGACCACCATGATCATCTTGGCATGGGTCTTGTAGCCGACGATCCCGTAGACGACGATGGCGCCAGCTTCCTGCAGGACATTGGCGACCTCGATATTGGAAGCCTCATCAAAGCGCGCGCGCAGTTCGATGACCGCCGTCACCTCCTTGCCATTGCGCGCGGCCTCGGCCAGCGCCTGCACCACCTCCGAGTCCGGCCCGGTTCGATAGAGGGTCTGCTTGATGGCAAGCACCTGCGGGTCCTGGGCAGCCTGACGCAGCAGTTCGACCACCGGGGCAAAGGACTGGAAAGGATGGTGCAGCAGGATGTCGCGCAGCTTCAGGGCCTCGAAGTAGTTCTCGCTCTTTTGCAGGGCCTCCGGTATGGCCGGGGTGAATGGCGCGTACTTGAGGCGAGGGCGATCCAGGCTCAGCCAGAGACGGGCCAGGTTGACCGGTCCATTGACCCGATAGAGATCATCGTCCTCAAGATTGAACTTGCGCAGGAGGTAGTCGACGATGGGCTGTGGGCAGTTGTCAGCCACCTCCAGGCGCACGGCGCTGCCGTAGCGACGCAGCAGCAGCTCGCCTTTGAGGGCCGAGGCGAGATCCTCGACCTCGTCCTCATCGAGGGCAAGATCAGCGTTGCGGGTGACCCGAAACTGGTAGCAGCCACTGGCGCTCATGCCCGGGAAGAGCTCGCTGACGTGCTCATGGATGATCGAGGAGAGCATGACGTGCTGGTCGCCGCCATCGGTGAGCTCATCCGGCAGTCGCACCACCCGCGGTAGGGAGCGCGGTGCCGGCACCACGGCGAGCTCGATCTGGCGACCGAAAGCGTCTTTGCCTTCGAGCGCGACGATAAAGTTGAGGCTCTTGTTGACCAGCCGCGGGAAGGGATGCGCCGGGTCCAGGCCGATCGGGGTGAGCACCGGCATGACCTGCTCACGAAAGTACTTTTTGATCCATGAAGACTGCAGTTCGGTGCACTCTTCGCGGCGCAAAAAACGAATCTTTTCGGTGGCCAGCGCCGGCAGCAGCACTTCATTGAGCAGCCGGTACTGCTCATCGACGGCGCGGTGACAGATCTCGCCGATACGATGCAGCAGTTCTTGTGGCAGCAGACCATCCGGACCGGGGTTGGCCCGGTTCAGGCGAGCCTGCTGTTTCAGGCCGGCCACGCGTATCTCGAAGAACTCATCGAGATTGCGCGAGAAGATGATGAGAAAATTGAAGCGATCGAGCAGCGGATGACCCGGGTCCCGTGCCTGCTCGAGAACCCGGCGATTGAACTCGAGGATGCTCAGTTCGCGATTGATATAGACCGAGGCTTGGTTCAAATCGATCGAAGCTTCACTCATGGATCTATCCTTCAGCGGCGTTCATCGGCGAGGGCGAGGGCCATGGCCTTGGCGTAGTAAGTGAGAATGGCATCGGCGCCGGCACGTTTGATGCACAACAGCGACTCGCGCATGACCGCTTCAGCGCTCAGCCAGCCTTGCGCGATGGCGGCCTGATGCATGGCGTACTCGCCACTGACCTGGTAAACCAGGGTGGGGACCTGGAAGCTGTCCTTGACTTCGCGCACGATGTCCAGATAGGGCATGCCGGGTTTGACCATCACCATGTCGGCGCCCTCACCGAGGTCGAGGGCCACCTCATGCAGAGCCTCCTGGCGATTGCCGGGATCCATCTGATAGGTGCTCTTGTCCCCCTTGAGCGCGCTGGCCGAACCGACGGCATCCCGGAAGGGGCCGTAGTAGGCCGAGGCATACTTGGCGGCGTAGGAGAGGATGCTGACACGATCGTGGCCTTCACGGTCCAGGCTGCTGCGGATGGCGGCGATGCGGCCGTCCATCATGTCCGAGGGGGCGACGATGTCGGCGCCGGCTTCGGCATGCGACAGGGCCTGGCGGGTCAAGGTGGCGCTGGTGACGTCGTTGATGACGTAGCCGTCCGCATCGATGATGCCGTCTTGACCATGCAGCGTATAGGGGTCCAGGGCGACGTCGGTGATGATGCCGAGCTCCGGAACGGCCTTTTTCAGCGCCCGCACGGCACGCTGGATGAGGCCCTGCGGGTTGTAGGACTCTTCGGCGAGCAGGCTCTTGGCCGCCGCAGGGGTCACCGGGAACAGGGCCAGTGCAGGCAGGCCGAGATCGGCGAGGAGTTCGGCTTCGAGGATGAGCTGGTCGATGGAGAGACGCTCTATGCCGGGCATGGACAGCACCGGTTCGCGGCGGTTCTCGCCTTCGAGGATGAACACCGGATAAATCAGGTCATCGACACTCAGGCGGGTCTCGCAGACCAGACGACGCGAGAAGCCCTGGCGACGCAGGCGGCGCATGCGGGTGTCGGGGAAAGGGGCACGGCTGGGTGTGAAGCGGCTCATGAAGATCTCCAGATCAAAGCCGGAGCGGTTTGCCGCTCCAGCTGTTGCAAATAGGACAGGGCCTGGTCCCGGTGATCCCCGCACATGCTCGATTCGGGCCGCAGGGACAGGCAGACTTGCGGGCGTTCGGGCCGGCCAAACAGACGGCAGCGCCAGTGCTCATCGAGGTGCGGACAAGGCTGGCCGGCCAGCTTGCCCGCGGGCAGGCCGGGGAGCGGGCTGCTGATCGATGGCGCGATGCAGCAGGCGGCGCATCCGCCACGGCACTCAAGCACCCTGGCGCTCCTCCAGTTCGCAGCTCAACTCCAGCCAGGAACTCTCATGGCGCGCTGTCGCCTGGGCGATGTGTTCAGATTCCTGCATGCGCGCCAGCAGTTCGCTCTTGCGCGCATCGCTATAGATTTGTGGATCGGCCAGCAGGTGCTCGAGCTCTTGGGCTCGCTTTTGCAGCTGCTGCAGTTCGGCTTCGATCTTTTCCAGCTTGAGGCGCAGAGGACGCAGTTCCTGGCGTTTGGCCGCCTCGATGCGGCGCAGTTCTTTACGGTCGAGGGCCGCTTCGCCCGTCGCTGGCCGCTCTTGCGCGGCGATGCCCGGGGTGGGGGCTTGCAGCCAGCGTGCATAGTCGCTGAGATCCCCCGGGAAGGCTTGCAGGCGGCCACCATCGACGAGCATGAAGCGGTCGCAGCAGCTGTTGAGCAGATGCCGGTCGTGCGAGATGAGGACGACGGCACCGGCAAAGTCCTGCAGGGCCAGGGTCAAGGCGACACGCATTTCCATATCGAGGTGGTTGGTGGGCTCGTCGAGGAGCAGAAGGTTGGGGCGCTGATAGATGCACAGGGCCAGCGCCAGACGCGCCCTCTCGCCCCCCGAGAAGACGCCGCAGGCGGCTTGCACCCGGTCGCCGGAGAAGCCAAAGCCGCCAAGATAGGTGCGCAGGGCCAGCTCACTGGCTTGCCCATCGATGCGGCGCAGACAGAGCAGGGGCGTGTCCTGGTCCGCGAAAGCTTCGGTCTGGTGCTGGTGGTAGTGGGCCAGCTTGAGCTTGTCGGCGCGCTGCACCTCGCCCGCAAGCAGCGGCAGCTCGCCGGCGAGCAGGCGCAATAAAGTCGATTTGCCGGCGCCATTGACGCCGAGCAGACCGATGCGGTCGCCGGGGCTGATCTGCAGGCTGAGCTGGCTGAGCAGCAGCGTGCTGCCATGACCGGCGGCAGCCGCTTCAAGGCTGAGCAAGGGCTGCGGCAGGTGCAGGGGCTCGGGCAGGCTGAACTGAAAGCTTGAACTGGCCTGCAAGGCCGCCAGCAGGGGCAGGCGCTCCAGCTGTTTGAGGCGGCTTTGCGCCTGGCGGGCCTTGGTCGCCTTGGCACGAAAACGATCGACGAAAGACTGCAGGTGGGCGCGCTGGCGCTCCTGCGCCTGGCGCAGGCGTTCCTGCTGCAGCAGACGCTCCGCTCGCACCCGTTCGCTGCTGCTGTAGTTGCCCGTATAAAGACTCAGCTGACGGCCTTCCAGATGCAGGATATGATCACACACAGCGTCGAGAAATTCACGGTCATGGGCGATGACGATGAGCAGTCCAGGGTAGGACTTCAGCCATTGCTCCAGCCACAGCAAAGTGTCGAGATCGAGATGGTTGGTCGGCTCATCGAGGAGCAGGGCGTCCGAGCGGCACATCAGGGCGCGTGCCAGGCCGAGACGCATGCGCCAGCCGCCCGAGAAGCTGGCGACCGCATCGCCGTGGCGTTCCTGGCTGAAGCCCAGCCCGCTCAGCAGGCGGGCCGCACGCACCGGCGCCTGGTAGCCGTCGAGGTTGTCGTGCTGCTCATGGGCGAGCGCCAGAGCTTGTGCGTCCCCGGAGAGCTCCGCCGCTTGCAGCTGCTTTTCGCTGGCCCGAAAAGCAGCGTCGCCATCGAGTACAAAGTCGAGGGCCGACTGCTCACTGTGCGGGACGTGCTGCTCCATGGTCGCCAGGGTCCAGTTGGGTGGCAACTCACAAGAGCCGGCGTCGAGCGGCAGCTGGCCGCGTAACAGGGCAAACAGGCTGGATTTGCCGGCGCCATTCTCGCCGGTGAGGCCGATACGCCAGCCCGGAAACAGGCGCAGGCTGGCCTGTTCAAAGAGGACTTTTTCGGCACGCTGGAGCGTGGCATCACGAAGTTCTATCATGCCTACAAGGTTAACATATTCGACATCGGCTGGTATGACAGGAAGGTGATATGGATAAGCTGGCGACCCCCCTGTGGGACTATGTCCTGCGCCTCTATGCGCAGACGGCGGTGCGTGGCTGGCTGCAGGTCTTGATGCGCGACTATGGCATCGATGGCAGCCTGCTCTTGTGTGCCGCCTATCTGGCGCAATGGCATCGGGCTATCGACAGTGCCGATCGTCTCCATGCCGCGGGTGACCGGGCATTTTTTCAGGCCTATCGGGACAAGTTGCAGGCTTTGCAGCAGCGGCAGGCGCCCAGCGGGCATCCGGACTGGTCATCGACCTGGAATGAGCTCTTGCTGAAGACCGAGCTGCAGGCGCAACAGGTGCAACTGGCCCATCTCTACGACAAGGTGCGACTCCAGGCCTGGGTGTTCATGCCTTGGCCGCAGGCCCTGGCACACAATGTCGAGCGGCTCACCGCAGAGCTCGGCCTCGACGCGCGCGCGCACGAGCATGTGCGCGGCTTCATCAGGGCTTGCGAGCAGCTGCCCCCAGATCGGCAGGGGGCAGCGTCAAGCTTATGAAGCAGGATCGAAAAGCTGGGGACCGGCCTTAGGACCTTCTTCCTTGGCCACTTTCGGCGCGACCGGAGCCTTGGGCTTGGCCGGGGCCTTGGGTTTGGCTGGGGCTTTCACAGCCGGCTTGGCCGCGGGGACCTTCTCGGCGACCGGCTTGCTGGCGACCGGCTTGGCCGGAGCTTTCGCCGCGGGTTTGGCGGCGGCCACCTTTTCAGCCGCAGCAGGTTTGGCTGCCGGCTTGGCTGCAGCCGGCTTGGCGGCAGGTGCTTTGCTGGCCGCCGGCTTGGCGGGTGATTTTTTCACGGCTTTCTTGCCGGTAAAAGCATTCTTCAGATAAGAACCCAGCTGGCTCTGCTTTTTCAGATCCTTGAGGGTTTTGTTGAGGGTGTTGAGGTCGGCTTTGGCCAGCTTGACCAGTTCACGGGCATCATCGAGGGCCGATTGCGCCATGGCGCGTATTTCTTCAGCGGCTTCTTTGGCGTGGGCCTTTTTGATCTGCTTGGTGATTTTGTCGCGCAAATCCTTTTCGGCGGCCACCGCTTTTTCGAAGAGCTTTTCGGCCGCTTCGATCATGCGCTTGGTTTCCTTGTCGGCACGATCAGCGGCATCGATCAGCTGGGTGCGAATTTTTTCAATCTGTTTTTCAATGTCCATGGCGGGTCCTTTCTCAGTCGCCGCCTTGGCGGCCTTGGCGGAGGGTGCCGACTTGGCCGCTTTTGAGGCAGCCTTGCCGGCAGTATCGATCTTCTGGTCAGGCATATCACATCCTCTTACTGGTTGTGTCTTAGCGAAAATAGCCCAAGCCTTTAAAAAAAGCGAGACAGAAGCGGATGATTTCGCCAGCTTTATGACGCTGATCAGACGATCGTCGCGACTATTCAAAAGAAAACATCTTCAGTATGCTTCGACAGCCCTACGGGGCTCTAGGCGATTTTTTCAGGGACCGCGTAACGACGCAGGTCTGATCTGAACCGAGGACAGCCTTAACCTGAGGAGGAGCGAGAACGGTCGTGCCTGTCACGATGTGCTGTCCCACTTCGATCATCCGTGATTGGAGCTCTCGCGCATGATGCATGAAGATGAATACGACCCGATCATATCTGTGTGGCCTGGGCGGTTTGCTGTTGATGGGACAGGTCCTGGCAGCACCGGCTGGCGATAATCAGCAAGTCGGCTATGCGCTCGGCTATTTGTCTGGACAAGGCAATGCCACCGAGGTCAAAGACCTCGATGTCGATCAATTCGTCAAAGGTTTTCGTGAGGGCTATACCGGTCAGAAGCCGAGCATGAGCGAAGACCAGATGAAGATGGTGCTGACGAAGTTCCGTGACCGGCTGATTCTGGCGCAGCAGCAAAAGCTCAACGCCGAGGCCAAGAAAAATCTCGCGGATGGCGCCGCTTATCTGGCCGCCAACAGCAAAAAGCCGGGCGTGCACGTGACCGCCAGCGGCCTGCAGTACAGTGTTGAAAAAGCCGGCAGCGGCGCACACCCGAAAGCCACCGATGTGGTGCGTGTGCAGTACGAAGGGCGACTGATCAGTGGCAAGGTCTTTGACAGTTCCTATGCGCGTCATCAGCCGGCCGAGTTCCCGCTCAATCAGGTCATCCCTGGCTGGACAGAAGGGCTGCAGTTGATGCAGGTGGGGTCGGTCTATGACTTCGTCATTCCCGCCAAGCTCGCCTACGGCGAGGCAGGCAGCTCGGGTGTCATTCCTCCTGACGCGGTGCTGCTGTTCAAGGTCGAGCTGCTCGCGATCAATCCGGCCAAGTAAGCCGGCTGGCGCCCCGTCGCTCTCAGCGCCGGGGCTGCTGGCGCTCTTGCAGGATCGTCTGCAGCATCGCTTCGGTGGCGTCGAGCATGGCGGCGTAGCTGTAACGGTTGCGCACCTTGACACGAGCCGCCGCCGCCAGCGCTGCGGCCAGCGGTGGTGTATCAAGCAGGCGCGCCAGCGCCGCTGCCATGCCGGTGGCGTCCTCGGCCGGCACCAGCAGGCCCTGCTGCTGGTCGTCGATCAGCTCCGGCAGACCGCCGACGGCGGTGGCGACCACCGGCAGCCCGCTGGCCATGGCTTGCACCACCGACTGCGGTATGCCCTCGGAGCGTGAGCTCAAGAGCAGAACATCACAAGCTGCCATCAGGTCGGCGACGTCCTCGCGGTGACCGAGGAACATCACGCAATCGCTCAGTCCCAGCGCCTGGGCGCGGTCCTCCAGCTCCTGGCGCATCGGTCCTTCGCCGGCAAGCAGCAGGCGCGCCTGTGGGTGCCGGGAGCGCAGCTGCGCCATGGCCTCGAGGGCCAGCATATGGCGTTTGACGCCACGCAGGATGGCCACCATGAGGATGGCCTGCTGTGATGCTTGCAGGCCCAGCCGTGCTCGCAAAACCGATCGTTCGGCGCTGGGCTGCAGGCGATCGAAGTCGATGCCGGTGGGGATGCTCAGCAGCCGTGCGGCGGGCAGTGGATTGTCGGCGAGCAGGTGGGTGCGCATCGCCTCGCCACAGGTGACGATACGGTCCGGCAGGAAGTGGATGAAATTGCTCCAGCTGGCGTGCATGGGCAGGTCGATGTGACGGGTGCGCACCAGGGCCACGCCGGCTGCCTTGGCGGCCAGCCCGGCGCACCAGCTGTCGATGCCGCTATGGGTGCTGACCACATCGACATGGCGGGCGCGGATCAGCCGCCACAGGGCGATGATGGTCGGCAGATGAAATTTGCCGGCAAAAGGCAGCTTGACCACCTCGATGCCGACGGCCTCGGCCTTTTCCGCCAGGGCCGTCTGCGCACGCGTGGCCAGCAGGAGCTGATGGCCACGCTCTCGCATCCCTTGCATTTCGCTGAGGACGCGGCGCTCCTGGCCACCCCAGCCGTCGGACCATTCGCTGTGGAGCAGGGTCAATGCTTGCATCTCAATCCTCGTCGGAGCGCCTGCGCACCAGCCGGCCGGCGATCAGTCCGGCCTCGAACATCAGGCACATGGGGATGGCCAGCATGAGCATGGAAAAGGCGTCCGGTGGTGCCAGGAACATGGCGATGAAAAAATTGCCGACGATGATGTAGCGGCGCTTGGCGGCGAGTTCGTCGGCGCTGAAAATGCCTATCCAGATCAGTAGAAAGGTCGCCACCGGGATTTCGAAGGCGAGCCCGAAGACGAGAAAGAACTTCATGGCGAAGTTGATGTAGTGATTGATGTCGGTCATCAACTGGACATCTTGCGGCGCTGCATGGGTGAAGAAGTGCAGCACCGTCGGCAGGATCACCACGTAGGAGAAAGCGACACCGGCGTAAAAAAGCAGACAGGAGATGACCAGCAAGGGTAGTGCAATACGTTTTTCTTCTCGGTAGAGGGCCGGTGCGATGAACCCCCAGAGCTCGAAGAGGATGTAAGGCATGGCGACGAACAAACTGGCCAGGAAGCTGAGGCGCAGAGGCGCCATGAACGAGGCCGTCACGTCGGTGGCGACCAGGTGGGAACCGGCCGGCAACAGGCGCAGCAGGGGCTGAGCGAGAAACTCGAAGAGTCGCTCATCATTCCAGGCCAGGCCGATGAAGATCAGCACGAGCACGGTCATGGCGCGCATGAGCCGGGTGCGCAGTTCACTCAGGTGGCTGAAAAAACTCTGGCTGGACAATTCAAAAGGTTCAGGCATCGCGGGTGCTATCCAGTGGAGGCTTGCCGGCACTGGCTTTCAGGGTCTGATTCAAGGCGTCGATCTGGGCGCGCAGCATCTGCTGCGCCTCGGCCGTTTGTGCCACCGCCAGATCGCGTTGCAGGCGGTCGCGCAGTTCCTGCAGGCTGACCTCTTTTTCGATGTCAGCCTGGATGTCAGCGAGGGCGCGCTTGAGACGCCCCAGCCAAGCCCCGGCCATACGCGTGGCATGCGGCAACTTCTCCGGGCCGAGAACGACGAGCGCGATCACGGCAAACAGCAGGAGCTCACCAAAGCCGAAGTCGAACATGTACTCAGGCCTGGTGGTGGGTGTCCTGGGCCTGCACCTTGCTCACATCGACAGCGGGGGCTGGCGGCGGGCTGATCTGTTGTGCTGCCACAGGTGCTGGCGGCGGTACCGGGCTGGCGTTGGCGGCCTGCTCCCCTTCGCGCATGGCCTGCTTGAAGCCATTGATGGCTCCGCCTAAGTCACGCCCCAGGTTTTTCAGACGGCCGGTGCCGAAGATGAGTACGGCAACCACCAGCAGCAGCATGACATGAACGATACTCAGATTACCTAGCATGATGGAGTCCTCATGAGGGGTCGATGGTTGATGACGATCTCGCGGCTTTTTCCGCAAGGCCAGACACGTGAAAACGTCGTGCCAGTTCGCGCAGGACATCCTGACTGTTGAGGCCCAGATGCGAGAGCATGACCATACTGTGAAACCAGAGGTCTGCGGTTTCGTAGACCAGTTCATCACGCTCGCCACTGTGTTCGGCGTCTTTGGCGGCGATCAGGGTTTCGGTGCACTCTTCACCCACTTTTTCAAGAATCTTGTTCAAGCCCTGGTGGTGCAGGCTGGCGACGTAGGAGCTGGCCGGATCGGCCTGCCGCCTTTGCGCCAGCACGGCGTCGAGTTCACTCAGCAGATCCATAGATGGACTCCTCCGATTGGATGACGGCGTCCACATCCTGCCAGTAGGCCGCATGATCGGCGCTGGCGGCCACCGGTGCGCGGTAAAAGCAGGAGGCGCGTCCGGTATGACAGGCGATGCCGCCGATCTGTTCGACTTCCAGCAGCAACGCATCCCCATCGCAATCGAGGCGGAGCTGAATCAGCTTTTGGACGTGCCCGGATTCTTCGCCCTTGCGCCAGATGCGCTGCCGTGAACGGGAGTAGTAGACCGCGCGGCCTTCGCTGAGCGTCAGGCTCAGCGCCTCCCGGTTCATCCAGGCGAGCATCAGCACCCGCCCATGGCCATGATCCTGTGCGATGGCAGGCACCAAGCCCTCATCATTCCAGGCCACCGCATCCAGCCAGTCCTGCGTCGATCTCGTGTTCATGTCATCAGCATACCGTAAAATAGACCTCAAGTCGCGATCATCGCCAGGCCAGGGCCAGCACCAGCAGCCAAAGCCAGCCGGCGTGCGGCAGATGCGCCTGTTGCGCATAGCCGGCCAGGGCCGCCGCCAAGAGCAACTGGACGCGGTATTGGCGGCGAGTCTGCTGTTGTACAGAGGCTTCGATCTGGCGCAACAACAGTTCCTGGGTTTCGCCCTGCGCACCGGCCCGGCGGCCCTGCAGAAGACTGTCATGGACCAGATGGGGCAGCTCCGGCAGCATGGTGGCCAGCTGTGGCAGGCTCGAGCTGAGCTGCTGGAGGAGGGCCTGGGGGCCGATCTGCTCACTCAGCCAGCGGCTGAGCAGGGGCCGGCTCAAGCTCCAGATGTCCAGTTCGGGGTAGAGGTTGCGGCCCAGTCCTTCAACGTGGACCAGGGTCTTCAGCAACAGCACGAAGCGGGTGGGGATGAGCAGGCGATACTCGCGCGCCACATCGAGCAGGCGCAGCAGGGTCGGACCGAAGTTGACGGTCGCTATGGTCTGGCTGAGCAGGGGCTCGATGAGCCGGCGCAGCTCGTCTTCGAGTTCGTCGAGCTCACGACCGGGTGGCACCCAGCCGGCGCTGTAGGCGATACGCAGCAGCTCGGCGAAGTCGCGCTGGGTCAGCGCCATGCCGATGCGCGCCACCGCGATCTGGTCTTTCTTGCGCAAGCTGCCGATGACGGCGCAGTCCAGGGCGATGTAGCGCGGGTTTTCCGGATTGGCAAGATCGACGAAGACATTGCCCGGATGCATGTCGGCGTGAAAGAAGTTGTCGCGCAGAAGCTGGGTAAAAAAGACGGTGAGACCGTTCTCGGCGAGCGCACGCCGGTTGACCCCGGCGCGGCTGAGGGCCGCTTCGTCATTGATGGGCACGCCGTAGATACGTTCACTGACCATGACCTGAGCGGTGACCTTGTCGTCGATCACGGCGGGCACGTAAAGCAGGGGTGAGTCGAGAAAATTGGCGCGCAGTTGGCGGGCATGGGCGGCTTCTTGGCGCAGGTCGCACTCCGCGAGCAAGGTCGACTGGTAGTCGCTGACGACGCGGGCCAGATGCAGGCGGCCGGCTTCCGGCCAGCGCTGCTCGAGCATCCGGGTCAGACTGAGCAGCAGGCCTAAATCGGTGCGTATGGCTTCCGCCATGCCGGGACGGAGGATCTTGACCACCACTTCGCGGCCGTCGAACAGCTGTGCGCTATGCACCTGTGCCAGGGAGGCCGCCGCCAGGGGCTGCAGGTCAAAGCGGGCAAAACAGGCAGGGATGGGGCGGGCCAGCTCGGTTTCGACGATGCGGCAGGCGATGGCGCTGGAGAAGGGCGGAACGTCATCCTGCAAGCGGCTGAGCTCGTCGAGCACTGCGGCGGGAAGCAGGTCGCGGCGGGTCGCGATGAGCTGGCCGAATTTGATGAAGACCGGGCCCAGCTCTTCCATGGCCAGCCGGAGGCGGGCGGCAGGTGCGCTGCGCCGGCGCGGCCACCACCAGGCCGGATGCAGGCGAAACAGCCAGACCAGGACGCGCAGGGCGAGGGGGGCTGTGCCGGGCAGCAGGCTGTCGAGGCGATGGCGTGCCAGGATACTCCAGATCACCAGCAGTCGATAAAAGTGGGTGTAGGTGATCACGGCCGGGGTTCCTCGTGTTGCTGCAGGCGCAGCTCAAGACGATGCAGGCGGTCCTGCAGGCGGTCCAGGTCAGAACGGCTGTCTTCGAGCTGGGAGAGCAGTTCCTCGCCCTCCCAGCGCATCGGCAGGATACCGAGCTCCTGCTGCAGGTAGTCGCGGCTGTTTTGCAGCATGATACGTGCGCTGCGTTTGAACAGCCGGCCCAGCTGGCGTACGCCGCGGCCCAGGCGATGAGCCCCAGCGTCACCCAGCCAGTGCGACAAGGGTTCTTCCCAGTCGATGTCGAGCTCGCGCAGGGCCTCATAAAGGGTCTCGATCAAGCTGACCTGGCCGCCGACGCGCAGCGGCCCGCCCACCCATTGCGCACGCTCTTGCAGGGCCTGGCGGAGCAGGTCGAGCGAGCGCGCCTCGAGGGTGGCGTGGGGTTCGCCCTGCCCTTCGGCTTGCAGCCTGAGATGCCCCTGCTCGACGCTGAGCATGAAGGCGATCTCGGGCTGATGGATCTCGACGAAGAGGCGTCGCCCTTCCAGCGACTGCAGACGCTGGCGGGTGGCTGGATCGTAACGCAGGGCCGCTTCGACCAGCTTCTCGAGGGTGCTGAGCAGGAACAGTTGAGGCAGGCCGATCACGACTTGAACCCGCGGTGCAGGGCCACGATGCCGCCGGTGAGATTGTGGTAATCGACGCGCGCAAAGCCGGCGGCATCCATCATCCCGGCGAGGGTCTTCTGATCCGGGTGCATGCGTATCGATTCGGCCAGATAGCGATAGCTTCCGGCATCATGGGCGACAAACTCGCCGAGCGCCGGCAGGAGGCTGAAGGAGTAGAGGTCATAAAGACGTGACAGCGGCGCCGAAACCGGCTTGGAAAATTCGAGCACGAGCAGACGGCCGCCGGGCTTGAGCACACGATACATCGAGCGCAGGGCCGCGTCCTTGTCGGTGACATTGCGCAGGCCGAAGGCGATGGTGACGAGATCGAAACTGGCCTCGGCGAAGGGCAGGCACTCGGCATTGGCCTGCACGAAGTCGACGGGACTGGCGACGCCGCGATCGATGAGCTTGTCACGCCCTACGCCGAGCATGCTGGAGTTGATATCGGCGAGCACGACGTGGCCCTGACGGCCGAGCCGGCGACTGAAGGCGAGGGCGAGATCACCGGTGCCTCCGGCGATATCAAGCAAAGACTGGCCGGCACGCACACCGGCCATCTCCACGGTGTAGCGCTTCCAGAGACGGTGGATGCCGAGGGACATCAGGTCATTCATCAGGTCGTATTTGCCGGCCACCGAGTGAAAGACTTCAGCGACTTTGTGGGCTTTTTCGCCAGCAGCGACGGTGCTGTAGCCAAAATGGGTAGGTTCATCATCGCGCATAGGATTCGTCTCGCTGCCGCCAGCAGGTTTATATCATGGGCGCATGATGCCAGATTTGGCCTGGCATCGCTTGTTCTGTGTCAAGAGTGTGCCGCGAAGGGCTCAGGATCACGATCCAGGATGGCTTGCATGATGCTGCGTTCTACGCCGGCAAAGGTGCGTATGAATTCGCTGGCCGAGCCCATCGGCCGCATGACCTCAAAGCCGCGTCCGAGAAAGTCGTAGAGGCCGCCAAGGCCGGCCATGTGTGCCGGGCGTGAAGACATCTTGAAGGTGGCGTAGATGACCCGCGAGCGCACATAACGGTCGAGTCCAAGGCCAAGTTCGGCGACCAGGTCGAGCTGTCTTTCCCGCGCCGAGGAGGCGCTGCACAGGCGGTAAGCCTCACAGTAGCTGGCGCTGTCGATATGGTCGACACGCATCTCTTCGAAGAGGATTTCGGTCATGCGCTGATCGAGAGCGCCGGTCAGCGAATTGAGTTCCAAGGCGATGCCTGAGGTGCGCAGTACCGAGTCGGGCAACAACTTGGAAGCCAGCGGCAGGGCACGTTCGACCTCGTTGGCCAGCTCATTGAGGTCGAGGCCACCGTACATGTCGGAGAGAAAAAACTCGGTGGCCGCACGATAACGCTCGTCTTCAAGCAGGCGCCTGTGGGTGGCCTTCAGGCGATCGACCTGCCACAGCTGGAGCTGAACGAAACGGGCGTTGAAATCGGGTTCATGATGGCAGCGCCAGTTGCGAAAAGAGGCGATTTCAGCACGCATGAACTCGGCTGTGCTCAAGGCTCGGCCATCACGCTCTTGCGCGACCAGGGTGATACGTGCACGTTCCATGGCGGTAATTGATCTCCAATGAACGGGGCTGAATCTTAGCAGGAACTGCCAGGCTTGGCATCCTGTGTGCCAGCTTCTTGCCGGGCCAGCTCACGCAGATAGTCGTAGGTATACAGGCCACTGGCGTGGCCGTCCGAAAAAATCAGGCGCAAGGCATAAAGACCACAGGCTTCGATCGCCTGGATCTCGACATCTTCCTTGCCGACCGGGATTTGACCGCCCACGCCACCGTGACCCTGGACCTCGGCCGAGGGCGAATGGACGCGCAAAAAGGTGGCGCTGATGCGATACAGGGTGCTGGCGTCACGCAGCTCCAGCCGGCGCTGTTGACGTAGATAGCGGATCTCCTGTGGGGCCTCGTTCACAGGATATACCTGCTGAGGTCGGCATTTTGCGCCAAGGAGCCGAGCTGACGATCGACATCGGCGGCTTCCAGCACCAGCGGGCTGTCACCACGCTCCACCGCCAGGTCGGCGGCGTGGTAGGAGATGTCTTCGAGCAGTCGCTCGAGCACCGTGTGCAGGCGACGGGCGCCGATATTTTCGGTGCGTTCATTGACCTGCCAGGCAATCTCGGCGAGCCGCTCGATGGCGGCGCTGCTGAACTCGACCTGCAGTCCTTCGACACCGAGCAAGGCGGTGTACTGGCTGATCAGGGAGTGATCCGGTTCGCAGAGGATGCGCTTGAAGTCGGCCGGGGTCAGCGCTGACAATTCGACCCGTATCGGCAAACGGCCCTGCAGTTCCGGGATCAGGTCAGCCGGTTTGGCCAGGTGAAAGGCCCCGGAAGCGATGAAGAGGATGTGGTCGGTATGGATGACCCCATACTTGGTGGTGACCGCGCAGCCTTCGATGAGGGGTAAAAGATCGCGTTGCACGCCCTCGCGGGAGACGTCGGCGCCGGTGTTTTCGGAGCGTCGGCAGACTTTGTCGATTTCATCGATGAAGACGATGCCGTTCTCGGCAACCGCCTGCAGGGCAGTGCGCCGGATCTCCTCTTCATCGATCATCTTGCGAGCTTCTTCCTCGCGCAGACGCAAACGCGCCTCGGCGACCTTGACTCTTTGTTTTTGCTGATTTTTATGACCCAGTTGCGAGAACATCTGCTGCAGTTGCGAGCTCATGTCCTCCATGCCAGGCGGAGCCATGATCTCAACATCCATGCGGGTCGAGGTTTCGATGTCGATCTCGCGCTCATCGAGCTCACCGGCGAGCAGCTTGTCACGCAGGATCTTGCGCGTACGGTCCGCTTCGCCGGCCGGCTGGGTCGCGTCGCGCGGCTGGCGCAGGAGCTGGTCGAGAATACGCTCGACGGCAGCATCTTCAGCGCGATCCGACATCATCTCGAGCTGGCGCTGGCGGCCTTCCTTGACCGCGATTTCGACGAGGTCACGGATGATGGTCTCGACGTCGCGGCCGACATAGCCGACCTCGGTGAACTTGGTGGCTTCGACCTTGATAAAAGGAGCTCGCGCCAGACGCGCCAGACGGCGAGCGATCTCGGTCTTGCCCACGCCCGTGGGGCCGATCATGAGGATGTTTTTGGGGACGATCTCGCGGCGCAGGTCGGCATCCAGCTGCATGCGTCGCCAGCGATTGCGCAAGGCCACCGCCACCGCGCGTTTGGCATCCTGCTGGCCGATGATGTGGCGATCGAGCTCATGCACGATCTCGCGTGGGGTCATGGTCGTCATGCGCTCACCTCCAGCTCTTCGAGCGTGAAGTTCTGATTGGTATAGACACAGATGTCAGCGGCGATCTGCAAGGCTTCATGGGCGATCGTGCGGGCATCGAGCTGGCTGTGCTTGAGCAGGGCACGTCCCGCGGCCAAGGCATAGTTGCCGCCACTGCCGACGGCGATGATGTCGTGTTCAGGTTCGATGACGTCGCCATTGCCGGTGATGATGAGCATGGCTTCGCGATTGGCGACGACGAGCAGGGCTTCGAGGCGGCGCAACATGCGATCGGTACGCCAGTCCTTGGCCAGCTCTACCGCCGATCTCACCAGCTGGCCCTGGTACTTTTCCAGTTGCGCCTCGAAGCGTTCGAACAGCGTGAAGGCGTCGGCGGTGCCGCCGGCAAACCCGGCGAGAACCTGGCCGTTGTGCAGGCGTCGCACCTTGCGCGCATTGCCTTTCATGATGGTCTGCCCTTGCGAAACCTGACCATCACCGGCCAGAACGATCTGCGTGCCGCGACGGATGGCGACGATGGTGGTCATGTAGCATCTCCTGAGACTGCATCCGGGCAAGATGGGGATGCCTGACGCGATTTCAAGCCAGGATGAGCACTCAGGGATTTTTACGCAGGGTGATCGTCGAAATGTTCTGGCCTTGCAGCTGTGATCTCGCCGTGGCTGTGGCCGCGGCATCAGCGAAAGGACCGGCGACGACACGATACCAGGTGGTCTGTTCGTCGATATGGATGGTCTGGATATGCGCCGGCAAGCCGAGCAGGAGTATCTGGGCGCGTCGCTGATCGGCCTCATCCTGGGTATGAAAAGACCCGCACTGCAGGACGTAGGTCGCGTGAGGCGTACTTCTGTCCGCGGTTTCGGCGGTGGGCGGCGGGACGGCCGGGGTGGCTGTTGGATCGGCGCGTTGGGTATCGGCGGGCAAGGCCGGTGCCGGTGCGGCAGGTACCACCGTGGCGGGCGCCGTATGCGCGCTGTCGACATTGCCGGCGACCGGCGGCTGGTGCGGGAGGATGTTGTAAAAATCAAAGTGCGGGGTCGGTGCCGAGCTGTCCTCGCTGCTGCTGTTGTCCGGGCTGGCATGGGCGGCGCTGGTGCTCGGACAGGCCATCGGTGGCTTGCTGGTGAGCGCGCCCCACAGCCAGGTGAGCAGCCCCCCCAGCAAGATACCGGTGAGCAGCCATAGCGCCCGTGACACCGAGCGCGGTGGTGCTGGGGGCGCCGTGCGTGGGGTGGCGCCTTGCGGAGTTTTGGCCATACCGTGCTTCCTGCCTACATCTGGGTGGGGGCTTGGACACCGAGCAGCAGCAGTCCATTACGCAGGACCTGCGCGGTGCCGGCGCACAGCAACAAACGAGCGTCACGCAAGGCGTGATCCTCGACCAGGACCTTGGTGGTGTTGTACCAGGCATGAAATTCGCTGGCCAGATCGCGCAGCTCATGGGCGAGCTGGTGCGGCTCGCGCTCGGCACTGGCACGCGCCAGGACTTCGGGAAAAGCCAGCAGGCGGCGGATCAGCACGTCTTCGGCAGCGCCGAGCAGGCGCAGATCAGCCGCCTGCAGATCGACCGGCGCCTCGCTGTCGAGACGGGCGAAGACCGAGCAGATACGTGCGTGCGCGTACTGGATGTAGTAAAGCGGATTGTCTTTGCTCTGCGAGGTGGCCAGGGCCAGGTCAAAGTCGATGTGCTGCTCGGATTTACGCATGATGTAGTAAAAGCGTGCGGCATCGTTGCCGACTTCCTGGCGCAGTTCGCGTAAGGTGATGAACTGGCCGGAACGCGAGGACATCTGCACCTGCTCGTCGCCACGCCACAGGGTGACAAATTGCACCAGGCGCACTTCCAGGCGCTGCGGATCGATACGCAAGGCCTTGAGCGCCGCTTTGACGCGTGCGATGTAGCCATGGTGGTCGGCACCCCAGATGTCGATGACACGGTCGACACCGCGCTCGAACTTGTCGAGATGGTAGGCGACATCCGAGGCGAAATAGGTGGACTGGCCGTTGTCGCGCACCAGCACACGGTCCTTGTCATCGCCGTAGTCGGTCGAGCGAAACCACAGGGCACCGGCCTTTTCATACGTGGCACCGGCGGCTCGCAACTGATCCAGCGCACGCTTCAGGGCTCCTGAGTCGACCAGCGAGCGCTCCGAGTACCAGCGATCATAGTGGACACCGAACTCGGCCAGGTCGTCACGAATGTCATCGAGGATGGTGTTGAGCGCATGCTCGAAGAACAGGCGATAGTCGTCCTGGCCGAGGAGCTGCTGGCTGCGTTCGATGAGGGCGTCGATATGGGCTTCCTTGTCCCCCCCGAGGACCTCGCCCTCGGCATTTTTGCGTTCGTCTTCGGGGATGGCGGTGAACAGCTCGGCGCTGGCATGGCGCATGCGATCGCCTTCACGTTCCTGCAGCTGGCGGGCCATGTCGCGGACGTAGTCGCCACGATAGCCATTGCTGGGGAAGTCAAAGATTTCCCCGCACAGCTCAAGATAACGCAGGTAGGTGCTGGTGGCGAGGATGTTCATCTGCCGGCCGGCGTCATTGACGTAGTACTCGCGGTGCACCGTATAGCCCTGCGCCGCCAGCATGTTGGCGACGGTCATGCCATAAGCGGCGCCGCGGCCATGGCCGACGTGCAAGGAGGAGGTCGGATTGGCCGAAACAAATTCGATCTGCAGGGTCTGGCCCTGTCCCACCTGGCCATGACCGTAGCGCTCACCTTCTGCGAGGATGCGCAGCAGGCCCTGGCGGGCGGCACTTTCATCGACACGAAAATTGATGAAGCCGGGGCCGGCGATCTCGACGGCGCTGATGGCGGCATCGGCCGGCAAGGCGGCGAGCAGTCGTTCGGCCAGTTCGCGTGGACGCATCGCGCAGCTTTTGGCATAGGTCATGGCGACGTTGCTGGCCCAGTCACCATGCGCCGGGTCACGACAGCGCTCGATCTGGATCAAGGGCGTGATGTCAGCGGCGAGCACGCCCTCAGACTGCAGGGTGCTCAAGGCTTGGCGTATGAGGGATTCTATGCGTGTCTTCATCGATCTTGGGCGTCTTGGCGCCAGCTCCGCAGCTCAAATACAGGACGCGCTATTGTAATGTAGCTGATGCGCAAGTGGCAGCTATTTTGCGACGCCACTCAGGAAAGGTCCTGGGGGTCGACGTCGATCCAGCAGCGCAGGCGGGCGGGCTTGTCTTCCTGGCAGGCGTGTACCAGGGTCTGCAGGGCTTGCTGTAACGCTGGCCGCGAGGCGCTTTGCAGGAGCAGGTGGGCGCGAAACAGGCCGGCTTTGCGCTCTATGGGTGCGGCGATGACCCCGTAAGGCGCCAGGTGGGCCGGCACGTGGGTGGCCAGAGCGGTCAGGTGGTCTTCGGCTTGCTGGGCCTGCGGACCTTGCGCCAGCAACAGGGCCTGATGGCTGTAAGGTGGCAGACCCATGGCTGCCCGTTCGGAGAGCAGGGCGGCGGCGAAGGACTCATAACCTTGCTCGACGAGCAGTTGGAGCAAGGGGTGCTCGCGGTGATGGGTCTGCAGGATGACCTCGCCGGCATGGTTGCCGCGCCCGGCACGGCCAGCCACCTGGATGATGAGCTGGGCGCAGCGTTCGAGGGCACGAAAATCGGTGGCGAACAAGGCGGCGTCGATATCGACGATGAGCACCAGGGTGACGGCGGCAAAATGATGACCTTTGGCGAGCATCTGGGTGCCGAGCAGGATGCCCGGCTGGTGGCGGTGGATGGCCTGCAGGCGCAGTTCAAGTTCACGGGGCGAACGCACGCTGTCCCTGTCGATGCGCCACAGGGGAAAGTCAGGAAAACGCAGGCTCAGCGCTTCCTGCAGCTTTTCGGTGCCGATGCCCAAGGGACGCAGGTCACGGCTGCCGCAAGCACCACAGCGCTCGGGCAAGGCTTGGCTGATGCCGCAATGATGGCAGACCACGCGCCCCAGACGGCGGTGCCAGACAGGGCTGGTCGAGCAGCGCGGACAGGGCATGCGCCAGCCGCAGTCATGGCAGAGCAGGATGGGCGCATAGCCGCGCCGATTGAGAAAGACGAGGACCTGATGGCCGCGCTCGAGATGCTCTTGCAGGCTCTGCAAGGCGCTGGGCGCGAGGCCTTCATAGAGGTTCAGGCCGCGCATCTCGAGCAGGTGCAGGCGCGGCAGCTGCAGCTGGTTGCTGCGCAGGCGCAGGTGCAGGAGACGGTAGCGGCCGAGTTCGACATTGTGCAGCGATTCCAGCGAAGGTGTCGCTGAGCCCAGCACGATGGGAATGTTTTCCAGGCGCGCCCGCACCACCGCCAGATCTCGGGCATGGTAGCGAAAGCCTTCGCCCTGTTTGAAGGAGGGGTCGTGCTCCTCGTCGACGATGATGAGCCCCAGCCGGGGTAAGGGCGTGAACAGGGCGGAGCGGGTGCCGATGATGATGCCGGCACGGCCTTCAGCCGCTTGCTGCCAGGCGTGCAGACGCTCGCGATCGCTCAGCCCGGAGTGCAGGCCAAGTACCGGGCAGAGAAAGCGTTGACGAAAGCGCTGCAGGGTCTGTGGGGTCAGACTGATTTCCGGGACCAGGACCAGCGCCTGCTGACCGCGCTCGAGGATGCGTTCGATGATCTGCAGGTAGACCTCGGTTTTGCCGGACCCGGTGATGCCCTGCAGCAGGCTGACCTGAAAACCCTGGTCGGCCAGTACGCTGTCGCGCGCCAGGGCTTGCTCGGCATTGGCCGGCAGGGCGGCATCGGCGAGGCCGTGCATGGCCGGTGGCAGGGGCTGATGGCTACGGGTCTCGGCATAGCCACGTTTGGCCAGGGCCCGCAGATCACGCAGTTCGATACCGAGGACCTGGGCCATCTGCAGGCTGAGGCCTGCGGGTTCATCGCGCAAGGCCTGCCAAGCGGCCCGTTGCCGGGGTGCTTTGGGCAGCGAAGCCGGCTCATGCAGGCGACCGAGGGCGCTTTCATGCCAGCGCAGTTCCGGCTCACTGTGCGCAGCGGCGCCCTGGCGCAGAAGCACCGGCAAGGCTTGCAGATAGACTTCGCCGGGAGGGTGCTTGTAGTAGTCGGCCGCGAAGCGTGCCAGCTCGAGCAGGGCCGGCGACAGCAGCGGCTGGGTGTCGAGTATGGCCTCTATGGGTTTGAGGCTTGGCTCCGGGCTGGCGCTGGTAGGGGTTTTGGCCACCACCATGCCGACCAGCAGCCGGCGACCGAAGCTGACCCGCACGCGCATGCCCGGCTGCAGACGTGCATACTCGGCCGCGCTGACCCGATAATCGAAGCGTTGCCACAAGGGCAGGGCCACCACGACCTGAATGCAGTACATAGGCGGACACCGGTCTCCGGTCTGGGCGAAAGGCCCATGATAACAGAGCCCAAGGCTTATCGTCGTGGCTGACGTCGCCGGCATGGATTGCTATGATGGACCACCTTCATCGCCAAGACGGGGTTCTTGAGCATGGCACGAGCAGAAATAGAGCGTTGGGATCTGCGCTATAACACGCCGACCTATGTTTTTGGTAAAGCGGTGAACGCCTTCCTGCAGCGAGAAGCGGTCCGTCTCGAAGCATCCAGCCGGATTCTGGCGGTCGCCGATGGTGAAGGACGCAATGGCGTCTGGCTGGCCGAGCAGGGGCACCAGGTGTGCTCCATCGATGGTTCCCGGGTGGCCCAGGACAAGGCGCGCGCCCTCGCCGAGGAGCGTGGTGTCCGTGTGCAGCTGGTCGAAGCCGATCTGTTGGAGTGGACCTGGCCGCAGGCGTCTTTCGATGCGGTGGTCGCCATCTTCATTCAGTTTGCCCGGCCGGATGAAAGGCAGCGGCTTTTTGCCCATATGAAGTCGGCATTGCGTCCCGGGGGCTTGCTGTTCCTGCAGGGTTATGGCCTGGCGCAGCTGCAACACCGTACCGGCGGACCCTCAGCGGCCGAGCAGCTCTACACCCTGGACCTTTTGCGCCGTGACTTCGCGGATTTCGACATTCTGCTGCTGCGCGAGTACGAGGCGCATATCGAAGAAGGGGCGGGTCATGCCGGGACATCGGCACTCATCGACCTGGTCGCCCGGCGACCACGTTCCTGAGCTCCATGTCGCTCACCTCCGTTGCGGCACCGCCCGAGCCGCAGATTCCCGGTTATGAGATCGAAGCCTGGCTGGCCGATGGTGGTATGGCCTCGGTCTACATCGCCTGGCAGGTTTCTCTGCAAAGACGGGTGGCGATCAAGGTCCTGCGCTCACGGGACAGCGATCTGGCGCAGCGTTTTGAGCGTGAGGCACGGCTGCTGGCGACCATCAGTCATCGCCATGTCCTGACCATCTACGATGTCGGTCACCTCGCTGATGGCCGTCCTTTTTTGGCCATGGAGCTTTTGCAGGGGGGGAGCCTGCGTCAAAGATTGGAGGACGGGGCCCTCCATGAGAGCGATGTGCGGCGTTGGTTTTTAGACCTCGCCGGGGCTTTGGCCACCGTGCACGCGCATGGCATCATCCACCGTGACATCAAACCCGGCAATATTCTTTTCCGCCAGGATGGTTCACTGGTTTTGTGTGATTTCGGCATCGCCTTCGAAGACGGCCAGGCCCTCGATCTGACCCGTACCGGTTTGATGGTCGGCAGTCCTGCCTATGCCAGTCCAGAGCAGCTCTGTGGCCGCCCTATCGACGCACGCAGCGACCAGTACAGCCTGGGTGTTTTGCTGGTCGAGTGTTTGCTCGGCCGTAATCCCTTTCGTGGCCAGGATTATGGCGAGACGCTGATGCGCCATCTGCAGATGCCGCCGCCGGTTTTGCCCGCCGCCGTGGCGCCTTGGCAAGCTATCGTCGACAGCCTGCTGGCGAAGGAGGCCGCTGCGCGTTACGCCGATGAAGCCTCGCTGCTGCAGGCGCTCCAGCAACTGCCGGCGGGTAGCGCAGATCCGCTCCTGCAGCGCCTGGAGTCAGCGCTCGAGGTGGCGACCGTGCAGCAGGAACTGCCGGTGCAGCTGCCAGCTCGGCGCCGCCGCTGGCCCTATCTGCTGCTGATCGGTCTGCTGCTCTTGCCGCTGTTTTGGGTGGCTGGGCAGACCTACCGCGTCCATCAGCTGCTGCTGCGTGGTGACGCACGCCTGGAAGCCGGACTGTTCTTGCAGCCGGCCCAGGACAGCGCACTCTTCTACTACCGGCAGGCGCTGCTTTTGCAGCCGCACAATGCGCACGCACTGGCGGCCTTGACACGCATCGCCCGCGGCTATCGCGATGCGGCTCTGATCGAGGCCAGCCGGCATCACTGGCAGCAGGCCCAGGACCAGCTGCAGCTGGCCTTGCAGGTTCGTCCCGATGCCCAGGACCTGCTGGCCTTGCGCGAGCGTTTGCTGGCCCAGCAGCAGGCCCAGGCCAGGCTCCAGCACGCCGCCCATGAGGAGACCGTCAGCCGGCCTGTTCATCATGCGCCGGCGCACGGCAAGCTGCTGCCGCACTGGCTGCGCCGCTGGATAGGCGGCTAGCCCAGGGCTTGTGCCTGGGCAAAGAAGCCTTGCAGATACGCCAGCCCGCTATCGCTGTGTCGCCAGCCCAGATGGATCTGCTTGGCCAGGCCCGAGGCGCCCAGTCTGACCGCCGCCAGCGGCAGCTGCTGGCGGTACTCCTCGACCAGCCAGCGCGGCAAGGCGGCGACGCCGCGACCGCAAGCGACCATCTGCAGGATGATGTCGGTGGTTTCGATATGTTGGTGGCGTAAGGGTGTCACCCCTGCCGGCCCGAGAAAAAGCTGGAAGATGTCGAGACGCGAGATGTCGACCGGGTAGCTGATCAGGGTTTGATCCGACACGTCCTGGGGCTCTATCCAGGCTCGTTGCGCGTAGGGGTGGTCGGCATGCACCACCAGCACCTGCTCGTAGTCAAAGACCGGTAGAAAGCTCAACCCTTCCCGGGGCAGCGGATCCGGTGTCACCAGCAGGTCGATGTCGTGCTGGCACAAGGCTTCGATGCCGCCGAATTGGAAACGCTGTTTGACGTCGATCTCGACATCCGGCCAGTGTTTCAGGTAGGGGTCGACCACCCGCAACAGCCAGCGATAGCAAGGGTGACACTCCATCCCGATACGTAAAAAGCCGCGCGTACCGCGAGCCAGCTGACGCAGGCGCATCTCGCTGTCTTGCAGTTGCGGCAGCAGGCGCTGTGCCAGGGCCAGCAGCTCCTGGCCGGCCGCCGTCGGCAGGAGCTGACGGCCTTCGCGTCGCCAAAGCGGTGTGCCCAGCTGTTCCTCCAGCTTGCGTATGCTGTGACTGAGTGCGGACTGGCTCAGGCAGAGGCGTTCGGCGGCAGCGGTCAGGCTGCCCTGGGTGTGCAGCTCGTTGAGGATGGCGAGGTGGATGCGCTCGATCATAGATGAATTTTACTCATGTCTTTGTGATTTTTTACCATTTTTAATCATGTTTTGACAGGGCTAGCATGGTGCTCTCTATCGTCTTTCTGTCGTGAGGTGGGTCATGGTCTGCATTCATAATTTGGGATTTCCGCGTATCGGCGCCCAGCGCGAGCTCAAGTTCGCACTCGAGTCTTATTGGCGAGGGGACAGCTCTCTCACCGACTTGCAAGCCCAGGGGGCATCTTTACGCCGCCAGAACTGGCAAAGACAGCAGGGTTTGGATAGGGTGCCGGTCGGTGATTTTTCTTACTACGACCAGATGCTCGATATGAGTGCTCGCCTCGGCGTGTTACCGGCCCGAGCCCATCGTCAGGGGGCTCATGCGCTCGATGACTATTTTCGTGCGGCGCGTGGCCGCGCTCCCGACGCCAGTGTCGGTGTGGCGGCAGGGCAGCTGACCAAATGGTTTGATACCAACTACCACTACATCGTGCCGGAGCTGAGCGCTGCGACGGTGTTCAGCTTGCATGCCGACGACTACCTGGAGCAGGTGCGCGAGGCGCTCAGTCTGGGGGTGCCGGCCAAGGCGGTGCTGATCGGGCCGGTAACCTATCTGTACTTGAGCAAAGGCCTCGAGGGCGAAGCCCGGGCCGCGCTATTGCCGCGACTGCTGCCGGTTTACCAGCAGCTGCTGCAGGCCTTGCACGAGCTCGGCGTCGAGTGGGTGCAGATCGATGAGCCGGCCCTGGTCACCGACTTGCCAGCGTACTGGTGGTCGGCTTATGAGCAGGCCTACCGTGTTTTGCCGGCCAGCGGTCCCAAGCTGCTTTTGAGCACCTATTTTGCCGGTTTGCGAGAGTCGCTCCAGCGTGTTTGTCTTTGGCCGGTGCAGGGACTGCATGTCGACATCGTCCGTGCCCCTGAAGAGCTGGAGCGAATTTTGTCGGCCTGGCCGCTCGACCGGGTGCTGTCTCTGGGGATCATCGACGGTCGCAACATCTGGCGTAGCGATCTCGATGCGTGCCTCGATCGACTGGAGCCTATCCATGCACTGCGCGGTGACCGGCTCTGGCTGGCCCCGTCCTGCTCGCTCTTGCATGTGCCGGTGGCGCTGGCCGATGAGCAGGGCCTGGATGCCGAGCTCAAGTCCTGGTGTGCCTTTGCCCAGGAGAAGCTGGGCGAGCTGCAAGTGCTGGCGCAGGCGCTGCGTGATGGTCGTGCTGCCCATGCAGTCGCTCTGGCGGATGCCCGGCAGGCGCTGGCGGCGCGGCGCAGCTCATCACGGGTGCACGATGCGCGGGTTGCTGCGGCCATGGAGGCCCTGCCGGCGCTGCGTAGCCAGCGACTCAGCGCCTATAGCCAGCGGCGGCAGGTGCAGCGTCAGCACTTGCAGTTGCCGCTGTATCCGACCACCACCATCGGGTCCTTTCCGCAGACCGATGAGATACGTCAGCTGCGCAGCCGCTATCGGCGGGGCGAACTGGGCGAGATCGACTACACCCGACTCATGCAGGCGCAGATTGCGCAGAGTGTCGCCCTCCAGGAAAAGCTCGGCCTGGACGTTTTCGTGCATGGTGAGGCGGAACGCAACGATATGGTCGAGTACTTCGCTGAGCAGTTGCAGGGCTTTGCCTTCAGCTCGCAAGGTTGGGTGCAGTCCTATGGTTCGCGCTGTGTCAAGCCACCGCTGATCTATGGTGATGTCTGGCGGCCACGGGCGATGACGGTGGCCTGGGCGCAGTACGCGCAGTCACTCACCCGCAAGCCGATGAAAGGCATGTTGACCGGACCGGTCACCCTGCTCAACTGGTCCTTCGTACGTGATGACCAGCCGCGTCGCAGCACCTGCTTGCAACTGGCTCTGGCGGTACGCGCCGAAGTGCTCGATCTGGAGGCCGCGGGCCTGCGCATCATCCAGATCGATGAGGCGGCCTTGCGCGAAGGATTGCCCTTGCGCCGTGCTGACTGGCCCGCCTATCTGCAGTATGCGGTGCAGGCTTTTGCCGTCGCGGCACATGGCGTCGAGGACGCCACGCAGATTCACACCCATATGTGCTACTCCGATTTTGCCGACATCATGGACAGCATCATCGCCATGGACGCCGATGTCATCACCATCGAGACCTCGCGTTCGGCGATGCAGCTGCTGGCCTGCTTCGATGAGCGGTCCTATCCCAATGAGATAGGACCTGGGGTGTATGACATCCACGCTCCCAATCAGCCGACGGCGGAGCAGATCGAGCGTTTGCTGGAGGAGGCGGCCCGCCGTATTCCGGCGGAGCGCCTGTGGGTCAACCCCGATTGCGGCCTGAAAACCCGCCGCTGGGAAGAGGTCCTGCCGGCGCTGGCCACCATGGTGCAGGTGGCCCAGCGTCTGCGTCGCCAGGCTCAGCCGGCATAGCCCTCCCGCGGCCCGAGAAACTGCGCCTTGCCGAGGGCTAGCCCGTGGTGGCGCAAGATGGCATAAGCGGTGGTCAGGTGGAACATGAAGTTGGGGATGACCCAGTAGTGCAGGTAGTGCAAACCGCCGAAGTCGAGTGTCGCCCAGGGGTAAACGACCTGGATGGCCCGATCTTCGGCGCCGACGAAGGCCTCGCGGGTGAAGCCGTGGAGGAAGCCGCGGGTACGCTGCAGGCGCTCCACCAGTTCACTGACCGTTTTTTCGTCATCGGCGTAGCGCGGCAGCTCGCTGCCCGAGAGGTAGGCCATGCCGGCCTTGGCGTGATCCGCGGCGATCTGGATTTGGCGCCGAAACTCGAACATGTCGGGTGCCAGGCGTGCTGACAACAAGACCTCGGCATCGAGCCCCTGAGCCTGTGCATGCTCTTCGAGCAGGTGCAGCCATTGCTCCATATTGTGCAGGCCCTGATCGAGCAGGGGGTAAAGGATGTCATAGATATTCAGGCTCATAGCGTAGTTCCTCGCGGGGTTTGCCGGCGAAAGCGGGCCGGCGTGGTTTGATGATGACGAACAAAAGCGTGGATGAATGAGGCCGCCTCAGCGTAACCGAGTTCGTGGGCGATAGCCTCAACACTGTCTTTTTTATCGAGCAGCAGCTGGCGCGCGCGACGCATGCGCTCCTGCTCAAGCAGGTCACGGAAACAGCTGTTTTCACGCGCCAGCTGGGCGCGCAAGCTGCGCTCTTGCAGCGCAAAGGCGCGCGCCGTTTCGGCGGCGCTGGGAAAACTGCCGCGGAACAGCCCCAGATAGCGGCTGATGCGTGCGCTCAGATCCCCCTCATGGCTGCTCGTTTGCTGCAGGGCATCGTCACAAAGACGGCGATAGAGGTGGTGAGCAGCCGCATCAGCGCTGGGCAGGCGTGCCTGCAGATCATGGTTGGCCACCCAGATACGCGTGAGCTCACTGCCAAACTCGACCTGGCAGCCGAGGATTTGCGGGTAAGACGCGGCTTGGGCAGGGGCTGCATAGGGGATGTCGATGTGCAGGACGTCGATATTCAGTCCCATGCTCTGGCGCATGTCGAGGAGCAGTTTGAGGGTGCCCGACAGCTCACCATCGACACGGTAGCGATAAGCCCGCTCAGGCAGTTGCAGCGGCCTGATGGTCAAGGCACTGGCAGCCTCACCCGGCAGGAAGCCCAGGTCGCCAAACAGATAGGTCAGGCCCTGGTAACGCAGGCCGGTCATGATGGCGGTGTAGACCGTGTCACTGGTGGCGAGCAGCATGGTCAGTGGACCGTAGCCGGCAAAGCCAAAGAAGGTGCCGACACGTAGCGCTGAGAGGGGGTCTTTGATGACCTCGGCGATACGGATATGGATGGCAAGTTCCAGATCACGCAGGATACGCGCTTCTGGATCGAGTCGATCGAGGTCCAGGCCAAACTCGGCAAGGACGGGACTGACATCCTCACCCAGTGCAAGTAGGCCACGCAGGATGTAATTTAAGCCAAGTATCGACCGGCTGCTCATGTTTTTGCCGAAATTATCAATTTTGTGTCCCAGATTATCATGGATCTTCGAATTTGCCAGCGACTAGACTCATCAGCTCTATACCTGTGCAAGCGTCAAGGAGCGTAAGGGATGAAGAAATCATCGGCGACAGCAGAGCAAGAGTTGCGGACCCAGGTGGCGATCATCGGCGCCGGTTTTGGTGGCCTGTGCATGGCCATCAAGCTGCGTGAGGCTGGCCACGATGACTTCGTCATCCTGGAAAAAGCTGCGGATGTCGGCGGCACCTGGCGGGACAATTCTTATCCTGGAGCCGCATGTGACGTACAGTCGCATATGTACTCGTACTCCTTCCATGGCAACCCCAACTGGTCCAAGCGCTATTCCTCCTGGCGCGAAATCCAGGACTATATTCTGCAGACCACAGAAAAATATGGTCTGCGTCCTTTCATACGTTTTCGCACCGCCTTGATCGGTGCGCGCTATGAGGCGGAGACGGCCCTCTGGCATCTGCAGACCGACAGCGGCCTGCGCGTCGTCTGCCGGCACTTCATCCTCGCCAGCGGCCCCCTGCACGTGCCGCAGATCCCTAAAATCCCTGGTCTCGAGCGATTCAAGGGCAAGGTCTTTCATTCGGCGCAGTGGGACCACGACTTCGATTTGCGAGGCAAGAAGGTGGTGTCGATAGGTACCGGTGGATCGGCCATCCAGTACGGCCCGGAAATCGCTCCTCAAGTGGAACGGCTGTATATTTTTCAGCGCACCCCCGCCTGGGTCATTCCTCGTGACGAGCGTGCTTATGCCGAGGTGGAAAAACAGGCTTTTGCCCGCTTTCCTCTCCTGCGCAAGCTGCATCGGGCACGTCTTTACTGGAGTAATGAGTCGCGCGTCTGGCCTATCTTTCATCCCTCCATGGCGCGTGCCGGGGGTGAGGTTCTCAAGTGGTGGATACGCTGGACCGTCAAGGATCGTCAGGTCGCACAGGCGCTCATCCCGGACTACACCTTGGGCTGCAAGCGCGTGCTGATCTCCAATAAATGGTATCCCATGTTCAATCGTGACAATGTCGAACTGGTCACCGCCGGCATACGTGAGGTGCGTGAGCACAGCATCGTGACCAGCGACGGGCAGGAGCGGGAAGCCGACTGCATCATCCTCGGCACCGGCTTTGTCGTCGATCCGCGTGTCTACATGCAGGGCATGGCCTGCGTCGGTTTGCCCGGCCACGACCTCATGCAGGACTGGAAAGACAATGTCGAGGCCTACTTTGGTATTTCGGTGGCCGGCTACCCGAACATGTACCAGCTGGTCGGACCGAACAGCGCCCTCGGCCATAACTCCATCATCTTCATGATCGAATGCCAGGTGCACTACATTCTCAACTGCATGAAGCTCCTGGAAAAGCGTGGCGCCGACAGCATCGACGTGCGCGAGCAGGCGCAGGCCGACTTCAACACCGAAGTGCAGCAGGCCCTGCAAGGCACCGTGTGGAGTTCGGGCTGTGTCAGCTGGTACACCGACAGTCATGGCAAGAACTTCACCATCTGGCCATGGTCGACCTGGCGTTACTGGTTGCGTACGCGTGAGCTCAAGGAAGAAGACTTCATACTCGCACGCGCGCCCGGCAAGACGGCGCCGGCCGCCGCTACGCAGCGCCGGAGGAAAGCCCGCCTGCCGGCCTGATCAGCGGATCACTTCGAGATCGATGATGTGCCCGTGGTCGTCGTGATGGACGACCACCACCTGGGCCTGGCGGGCTTGCTCGATCCGTGCTTCATCGAGCTGAAAGTGGCGGGCATAGTCACTGAGAATCTCCACGCCATGATGGTAGGTGCGTATCCGTCCGGGCAGAAAGGTCCACAGCAGCAAGGTCGAGGCCGTCCCCAGCAGCGCGAAGAAGGCGTGCGGCAAGGAGACCGGAGACATGTTCTCCATCAGGTGGAGGACGGGGCGCAGATGCTGGCCCTGCTGCAAGATGCCGTGCAGCTGGTGCCAGATCGGCCCCCAGAGCATCAGCCAGACGATCCACAAGGCGGCGGTCGCCGTCCAGGTCAGGAAGCGCCGTGGCCAGCTCATCTGCTGGCTGACATTGATGATCAGGGGCTGTTTCATGAGCCTTCCCCTCCCTGATGGATGCCCCGATCGGGGCTGACCCAGCGGGCCCGCTGTCCCGATCCCCAGCGCAAGGCCTTGGGAAAGGCGACGATGGTGGCACAGGTGTTGATGAGCCAGAAAACCAGGGGGTACCAGACCATCCAGTAGTAGTTGCGACCCAGGCCCTGATCGTAACGACTGTCCATCCATTTGGCCATGGCAAACTGGGCAAGACAGGTGGCAGCGAGCAGAACGCCACCTTCATTGGGGATCAAAGGGGAGCTGAGGTGCGGGAAAACGTCATCAGGCAAGGCCAGATCGAACAGCCACATCAGGGTGATGAAGAGCAGGCCGTACGACCAGATCAGGCTGAGCAGCAGCTCAAGCAAGAGCGGCCACATATGATTCTGGTTGGGCAGCAGCAAGGCGCGGGCATTTTTGAGCAGCACCTGGGCACCACCGGTCGCCCAGCGCAGTCTCTGGTTCCACAGACCGCGCAGGGTTTCCGGCATGAGTATCCAGACCAGTGCATTGGTTTCAAAGCGCACATCCCAGCCGGCTCGCTGCAGCTTCCAGGTGATGTCGATATCCTCGGTCAAGACATCATCGCTCCAATAGCCGACCTGGTGGATGGCCGATTTACGAAAGGCGGTGATCACCCCTGACACCGTGAACAGCCGGCCAAAGCTGCGCTGGGCCCGCTTGATCATACCGACGATGGAGGAGAACTCACCGACCTGAACGCGGCCGAGCAGGGTCGAGCGATTGCGTATGCGCGGGTTGCCGGTGACCGCAGCGACCTCCGGATTGCTGACAAAGTGGCGCACCATCCAGTGCGCCGCCTGGGTGTCGAGCAGAGCATCGCCGTCGATGCAGATGAGAATCTCATGGCGGGCGAGCAGGCTGCCGGCCTGCAAGGCCATGGCCTTGCCCTGGTTACGCGCCAGATGGACGACGCGCAGGCGCGGATGTTCGCGAGCCAGCCCGTCGAGCAGTTCTGCGGTACGGTCGCGACTGCCATCGTTGATGGCGATGACCTCAAACTCAGGGTAGTCGAGACGCAGGGCCTGGGTCAGGGTTTCGACCGCATTGTCCTCCTCGTTGTAGCAGGGGATCAGGATGCTGACCGCAGGTGGCGCGTGCAGATGGGGGGGCTGCTGGTAAGGCGGATCATGCCGTTCAATGCGCCAGTAGAATAACAAGGCGCCTATCATCCATAGATAGGACATGAACAAGGGGTAGTAAAAGGTAAAGCCGAGCAGAGTATGCCAGGCGCTATGGATGATCAGACTCAGCATAGGTCCACCTAGGGCTGCTGCGGCAGCGGTCCGAGTTTGTTGTCCAGGGCGGGCCGCAAGATCGCCGGGTTGGGATGGTTGTTGTAAAGATCATCCGGATAGTAGGCGATGTTGCGCACACCCCAGCTGTACAGCCGGCGTATGGTGTCGGCCAGCTCCTGGTCGGGGATGGGTTTGTTACTGCGCCAGTCGACGGTTTGCAGCTCAAAGACGGTCTTGCGCAGGCCATCAGGCTGTGCCTTCACCTTCTCCACCAGATCGTGATAAAAGGCCACGGGATCGCTGGCTTTTTCCATATAGGGCATCGCTTCGATCGCCGTATAGTCGTAGTTGTGCAGCGAGTCCTCTAAAGACTGCGCATACCACTCCTGGGCGTTGGGATTGAGCACCACCTGGGCGTACATATTACGGGCGACGCGCAGGCCGGGCTGTTCGTCATTGACCACCGCGGCCATTTCATCGGCCAGATTGTCAAGATAGGCCGTCTTCATGAGGGTCCAGCGTGCCATCGCCTCCGGCTGCCTGCGTATGTCAGCGACGCTGGCCGGCAGGCCCCATTCCTGATAGGTCTTGCGTGCAAAGCTGCTGTCGTCTTCGTAGTCCGAGAGGGTGACGTCGTCATGAAAAAGGACGCCATCGATCGGGGTGTTGCGCGCCAGATCGACGAACATGTCATGGATGAACTGGCGAGCTTTCGGTGAAAAGGGTGACAAACGCGGGTAGCCCATGGCGACATGGTCGGCCTTATAGGGCAGGGTGACCACCGTGTCGTGCGCAGCAGGGTCACTGGCGGGTGGCTGCCAGGCCAGCAAGGGCATCCAGGCGTAGACATGCTTGACCTGGGTGCGGGTCTCGATCTGCCAAGCGGCGCGATTGAAGAGGTCGGCGCGCATCGGCATGTGACGGTTGGGAAAATAGACCGCGTCCGCGGCGCCATTGGCATCGGGATCGGCGAAGGCCTGCAGGTAGACCACATTGACCCCCATGGCCTGGATGCGATCGAGCAGGCGTCCGAGGTTCTTCTCCTGTTGCTGCGGATCAGGGTCGTAGATGTAGTCGAGGTCGATGTGCATGATGCGGTTGGGCATGTCTTCGTCGACATCGCCGATGTTGCGCTTGTTGATTTCGCTCTTCAGGTCCCACACCGTCGTGGTCTTGTCGATCAGGATGCGGCGCAGGCCCCACAGCGGCGTCGTGCTGGTGTTGGGGCCGTCATCGAGGGTCAGGCCGATGGGCATGCCCAGGCCGGCAGCGGCACGGCGCAGTTCGATGTTGTAGCGACCATAGGGCCACACAACGATGCGTGGTGTCTGACCGGTATACTTTTTCAGGAAATCCTGGTTGCGCTTGAGGTCGGCGCTGACCCGGCGAATGTAGCTGGCCTGATCTTCATAGCGATGGGTCTTGGCCGACCACAGGCGCGCGGTGGCAGCCGGCTCCATATTGTCTTCAGGGTTGGCCAGAGAGCCGCGATGCATGTCGTAGGTATGGCTGGCGATCTCGATCAGGCCGCTTTTGACCATTTCATGGAGTTCATTCTGCGAGAGCAGCTCGCTACGCGGGATCTCTTTGCCATCAAAGTTGACCCGCCCTGACTCCGGAGCATTCAGCCAGGCGCCGACCAGGGCGATCACGGCCGGGGCGTGGTACATCTTGAGTATCGGGTAGGCGTAGGTATAAACCGACTGGTAGCCGTCATCGAAGGTGATGAGGACAGCCTTGTCGGGCAGAGGACGCTTGCCATCGCGGTCGGCGAGGATGTCATCGACGCTGACGAAGTGGTAGCCGTTGTTCTTCAGCCAGTCCATCTGGCGCATGAAGTTGAGCGGCGATACGGTATAAAAAGGTACCAGGGCACTCTCGTGATCGGCAATCTCATGGTAACTGATGATGGTGACTTCAGTGTCATTGGCCGTGTTTTCGCCGTAGCCAGGCAAGCTTATGCACAGGGCAAGCATCATCCAGCAGAGGATACGCATCATGATCGTGTTCCTGGGACAGATAGATTCGGGAGACAGAAGGCGGATGCCCTGACCGAAGTCAGGGCATCCTGGGAGCTCAGGTTAACTGAGCGACATCGATTTTCGCAGCTTGATCCGTGTACTCATGGAGATGGTCGAAGCTCATATAGCGATAGATGTCGGAAGACATCGAATCGATCTTGTTGGCATAGACCTGATATTCATCCACGGTCGGCAGCTTGCCGAGGACAGCCGCCACCGCCGCCAGTTCAGCGGAGGCCAGGTAGACATTGGCGCCTTGCCCCAGGCGATTGGGGAAGTTACGCGTCGATGTCGACACCACGGTCGCATTCGGTGCCACACGGGCCTGGTTGCCCATGCACAGCGAGCAGCCGGGCAGCTCGGTGCGCGCACCGGCACGACCGTAGATGTTGTAGTAGCCTTCCTCTTTCAGCTCATGTTCGTCCATGCGTGTCGGCGGGGCTATCCACATGCGGGTCGCGAGCGAACCGCCTTCCACCTGCTCGAGCAGTTTGCCGGCAGCACGGAAGTGGCCGATATTGGTCATGCAGGAACCGATGAACACCTCATCGACCTTGTCGCCGGCGACATCGCTGAGCAGCCGTGCGTCATCCGGATCGTTCGGGCAGCAGAGGATGGGCTGGGTGATGCTGTTCATGTCGATTTCGATGATGGCGGCGTACTCGGCATCGGCGTCGGCACGCATCAGCTTGGGCTGGGCCAGCCAGGCTTCCATGGACTCGATGCGGCGATAGATGGTCCGCGCATCGCCGTAGCCGTTGGCGATCATCCACCGCAACAGGGTGATGTTGGAGTTCAGATAGTCCTTCACACTCTGTTCTGACAAGGTGATGGTGCAGGCTGCCGCAGAGCGTTCGGCCGAAGCGTCGGAGAGCTCAAAGGCCTGTTCCACGGTCAGGCTTTCCAGACCTTCGATTTCAAGGATACGGCCGTTGAAGACGTTCTTCTTGCCCTTCTTCTCGACAGTGAGCAGGCCCTGCTTGATGGCCTGGTAGGGGATGGCGTGCACCAGATCACGCAGGGTGATGCCCGGCTGCATCTTGCCTTTGAAGCGCACCAGTACCGATTCGGGCATGTCCAGCGGCATGACGCCGGTCGCTGCCGCGAAGGCCACCAGACCGGAACCTGCCGGGAAGGAGATGCCCAGCGGGAAGCGGGTGTGCGAGTCACCACCGGTACCGACCGTGTCAGGCAAGAGCATGCGGTTGAGCCAGCTATGAATGATGCCGTCGCCGGGACGCAGTGACACGCCGCCGCGATTCATGATGAAGTCGGGCAGGCTGTGGTGCATCTGCACATCGACCGGCTTGGGATAAGCCGCGGTATGGCAGAAAGACTGCATGACGAGATCGGCGGAGAAGCCCAGGCAGGCGAGATCTTTGAGCTCGTCACGGGTCATCGGGCCGGTGGTGTCCTGGGAACCGACGGTGGTCATGTGCGGCTCGCAATAGGCACCGGGGCGTACGCCGGGCAGGCCACAAGCCTTGCCGACCATCTTCTGGGCCAGGGTGTAACCACGCTGGCTCTCGGTCGGCTGCTGTGGCTTGCGGAACAGGTCGATGGGCGGCAACTCGAGCGCTGCGCGGGCCTTGCTGGTCAGGCTGCGGCCGATGATCAGGTTGATACGGCCACCGGCGCGCACTTCATCGAGCAGGACCTGGCTCTTGAGGGTGAAGCTGCTGAGCACGTCGCTGCTGCCGTGGCGGGTGATTTTGCCTTCATACGGGTAGATGTCGATGACGTCGCCGGTGTTCATGCCGCTCACGTCGGCTTCAAAGGGCAAAGCCCCGGCGTCTTCCATGGTGTTGAAGAAGATGGGGGCGATCTTGCCACCGATACAGACCCCGCCACCGCGCTTGTTGGGGATGTGGGGAATGTCATGGCCGGTATGCCAGAGCACCGAATTGGTCGCTGATTTGCGGCTGGAGCCGGTGCCGACGACATCGCCGACATAAGCGACCAGATGGCCTTTGTCCTTGAGCTCTTGCAGCTGCCGCAGCGGGCCGATGCTACCGGGCACATCCGGGGTGATGCCTTCGCGGGCATTTTTCAGCATGGCCAGGGCGTGCAGCGGGATGTCCGGGCGACTCCAGGCGTCTTGCGCCGGCGAGAGGTCGTCGGTGTTGGTTTCGCCACTCACCTTGAAGACGGTGACGGTGATCTTTTCCGGCACCTGGGGCAGACGGGTAAACCACTCCGCCTCAGCCCAGCTCTTGAGCAGGGTCAGCGCATGTTCGTTGCCGGACTGGGCTTTTTCCTGAACGTCGTGGAAGGCGTCGAACATCAGCAAGGTGCCCTTCAGTGCTTCGACCGCGGCGGCGGCCAGCTGCGGCTGGTCAAGCAGCTCGACGAGGGGGGCCACGTTGTAGCCACCGAGCATGGTGCCGAGCAGCTTGACGGCATGTTCGGCATCGATCAGCGGCGAACTGGCTTCACCACGCGTGATTGCGGCGAGAAAAGCGGCTTTGACATAAGCGGCAGGATCGACCCCCGCCGGTACACGGTTCTCAAACAGGTCGAGAATGACGGCTTCCTCGCTGGCAGGAGGATTTTTGAGGAGTTCAACCAGCCCGGCGACCTGGGATTCATTGAGGGCCTGCGGGGGGATACCTTGGGCTGCACGTTCAGCAGCCAGTTTGCGATATGCTTCGAGCACAGTGATTTCCTCGATATTGACGGCTGCGCCACCATCGACTCGTGATCGAGGGTGTGCCGTGGGTTGATGAGATCGGCGGTACATTTTATTCCAATCTCGCCGAAGGCGAAAGCATAGGCCGACGGCGGCGTCATCGACGTGACATGTGTTGGCGTATCACCTCATTGAAATGGTCGATCATGTGCGGATCGAACTGGCTGCTGCGATGGGCGTTGATCTCGGCGATGGCACTGAACAGGGACTTGCGCGAGTTGCGGTCGGCACGTTCACTGGTGAGCGAGCTGTAGGTGTCGATCAGCGCCAAAATGCGTGAACCGACAGGAATCTGCTCGCCGACCAGTTTTTGCGGATAGCCCTTGCCATCATAGCGTTCGTGGTGGTGCAGGACGATGCGAGCCGCCTCCTCCCAGCCCATGCGACGGAGCAGCTGATAGCCTATTTCGATATGGCCTTGCATCATACGCTGCTCGTCACGATTCAGTTCGCCCTCCTTGTTGAAGATGCCGTGCGGCACGAAGGCCATCCCCAGGTCATGCAGGCTGACCGCGGCCATCAGCTGGTCTTCCTGGCAGGGGCTGCCCAGCGCCAGGTTGAGTTCGTGGGCCAGCTCCAGCGTCTGCTCCAGGCGGCCGCGGCGATGTATGCTGAGTCCATCGAGTTTCTGGCCCAGGGATAGCATCAGGTCAAGGTCGCCCGGCACCTCCGGCAGGACCGCCGCACTGGGCCTGATGGTCCGGCTCGCCGGACTGTCGATGAGGGCGAAGCGCTGCTCCGGCTCGAGATGTTCGGCCTGGCAGGCCTGCTCCACCCAGGATTTGAGGGCTTGCAAGGCGGCGCTGTCGAGCTCTCTCTGGCGTACCAGCTGGCGGATCTGTTCGTGGACGTCCTGCACCCCCGCGTTGAGAAAATGGCCGATCTGTGGGTGATAGCGCAGGCGGCCATCGCGTATGCCCTCGACGAACTCTTCCAGCCGATGCAGGACCTCGACGAAAACGTCGAGAAAGACCATGCGACAGTTGCCTTTGAAGGAGTGCAGGTCACGAAACAGACGATGGATCAGTTCACTATCGGCGCCTTGTTGCAACAGCTCAAGGCTCTGCGCGATGTCGGCGCAGGCGTCTTCGCAGGAGGCGAGGAACTCCTGGATCAGCTCGTCACCGAGCTCAAAAAAAGGGGTGCAGCTGTCAGTCGTCATGGTTGGGGGCATCCACATCGAGAAATCCTCCTCCCAGTTTAGATGCTTGGCTTGCGCTTGCTGAAGCGGCACCCCAGAATGGCAAGGATTTCAGCCAGTGTAAACGCTCATGCGCCCGGATCTGTCATGGTATGTCGATCATCTTCTGCAGGATGGCCGGATCAGCGCTGGTGATGCCCAGGCCCTGCGCTCTTTGGCAGGTGGCGCCGAGACGGGTGTTCAGCTGCATCCGCTGGAAAAGATTGCGCGTTGCCAACTGCACGAGCCTGCCGGTCCGCTCCTGGACCTGGAGCGTCTGTGCCTGTGGCTGGCCCAGCGCAGCGGCCTCGATTTTGTTCAGATCGACCCGATCAGGATACAAGCGGCGCGTGTCGCCGCGGTGATGTCGCAGCGTTTTGCGGAAAGTCATGAGATTCTTGCCCTGGCGATCGACGATCAGCAGGTCCTCATCGGCTGTGCGCAGCCGCTGCATACCCGCTGGATGCCTGATCTGCAGCGCACCCTGGGAGAACGTCGCCTGCAGCGCGTGCTTGTGCAGCCGGACCAGTTGCGCCGTTATACGCGTGAGTTTTATCAGTTGGCACGGTCGATAGACCGTGCCGGCACGCAGCTGGGGCCGCGTAACAGCGGCCTGGGCGTCGAGGTGGATCTCGGCCAATTGGGCAATCCCGATGCCAACGACCAGCACATCGTCGCCATCGTCGACTGGCTTTTTCAGTATGCTTTTGAGCAGGGTGCCAGCGACATTCATATCGAACCCCGCCGTGAGATAGGGCGCCTGCGCTTTCGCAT